>JAJBVG010000073.1 GCA_020859945.1 Clostridiales bacterium
TCTATAACTTCTCACGATACTTAATACCCTCAAGAATGACTTTTTTGACAATCTGGCAGGGGTGCAGACGATTCTGCACCCCTGTTTCGTCTTTTAGAGGGTCAGCGTGCCGTTTTCGTCCTCCAGCAAAATCAAAATCTGCTGTTCCTCCCCGGTTTTGGCGTTGATATAGACGATATAGTGCTTGCCGTCCCCGTTCTCACACTTGAACTCCCAGCACAGCACCTCGCTTTCCCCCTCGGTGGGGATGAGGGCCAGCTGCCGGGAGAGGACGGACAACTCGCCGGACACCTGTTCTTGGGCGTCCCCCGCGGAGACCCAGGGCTGGAGGGCGCTGCGCCGGGTGTGGTTCATCAGATACCCCGCCGCCTCGCAGCCCACGATCTCTCCGTTGTCCATGGCTACCTCCACCTTAATCAGGTCAGGATAACAGATGACATCCTCCTGCCGGGCGGCAAAGTTGATGGTCAGCCGGTTGCCCTGGTCAATGAAGTAGCTCTCGGCCATGTCGTCAATGCCGTGGGCGGCGAGGAACTCCTTCGCTTTTTCCACAGCCTCATCGGTGGTCAGCGTCTCCGCGCCAATGGCCCGCTCCTTGCTGAGGGACAACAGATAGCCCCCCTGTTTGGTGACAGAAACAGTGCAGTCTCCGCCGTTTTTGGCATAGGAGAAAGCATAACAGGGCAGCTCCCCGTTGACCTCCCGCCCGTCGGAAAGGGCTTCGCTCTCCAGATTCAACAAGTCGGCGGCCTTCTCCTGGGCCTGCGCCAGGGTAAGCGTGTCCTCGTCCTTCAACATGGCCGCCTCTCTGGACCGCAAATGCTCGGAGAAGGGGCCGTCATAAATCAGCGTGGGCAGCTCCGGGAAGTCGCTCTCTACGCTCTCGTAGCTGCTGCCCGCCAGAACGTCCCCGTCCTCGGTCAGTTGAGAGAGCCGCTCCTCCACCGCCGTCACGTCGTCAAGTTCCAAAGTGCCGTCGTTGAGCTTGGCCTCCAGCTCGTCCAGCTGGCCGGACAGGGTGGACGCCGCCTGGGAAAGCTGCTTGACGTTCTCCAGCTCCTCGGCGCTGTATCCGCCCCGCCGGGCGGTGGACTTGGACAGGGCTTGAGCGTAGTCCCCCACCTTTGCGACGAAAGCGGCGGTCTGCTCCAGCTCCACGTTGCCGTAGGGCAGCTCCCCAATGGCCTGCTGTGCGGTCAGGGACTCTCCGTACAGTTCCGTGCAGAGGGCGGAGATCATGTTGGCGGAGGTGACGTAGACGCTTTTCTCCAGAGCGGCGTCCAGCTTGTCCACGCTGTCGGTAAGCTGGGAAAAGGCGCGGGCGTAGCTCAGAGCAGTTGCCCGGCGGTAGTGGATATTCTGGGCGGCGAGGTTGATGGCGATGCCGCACAGGACGACAAAGGCGGCGGCGAGAAAGGTCAGGGCGCGGACCCGTCCCCGGCGGCTCAACGGTTCTTTCATGGGTATTTCTCCTTCGGTGGTTCAACTGTGATTTTACGGGATGATTTCTGTTGCGAACAGCTTCGCTGAGCTATTAGCTCTTAGCTCTTAGCTTTTAGCTTGGTGGCGTTGCCTTTTTAGCTCTACGCTTCGGATTTGCAGCACTTTACAAACAGCTAACAGCTAATGACTAACAGCTCAATTCTATTTTCGGCGGAAGGGGGCGTTTTATGCAGGGAAAAGCTGGCTGTCTCTCCTGCTCCATCTTCGGTTTGGTCTTTTGTCAAAAAAGGTATAAAATGTTTGACGGAATACTTGCAGATTCCTTCGGAAAGGGTTATAATCAGGGTGCAATGCAAGCCCAGTGGTTTGTGCGGCAAGATTGACCGGGGCCATCGTACCATTCGGCCCCGGTCATGAGAAAAATTTCAAAAAATCTCATCTGGGGGAGGAAAGCGCCATGAAGCTCCTTTTCCGACAGCGGCTCTTTTCCTGGTTCGACAGTTACGACATTTACAATGAGGCGGAGGAGCCGGTTTTCACCGTGGAGGGCCAGCTGAGCTGGGGCCACTGTCTGCATATTTTGGACCAAAACGGCCTCCACGTGGGCACCGTGCGGGAGCGGGTGATGTCCCTGCTCCCCCGGTTTGAACTCTACGAGGCGGGGGACTACCTCGGCTCCTTCCGCAAGGAGCTGACCTTTCTGCGGCCCCGGTTCGAGCTGGATTTCAACGGCTGGACCGTCCAGGGCGAGGTGTTCGAGTGGGATTACCGCATCTGGGACCGGGACGGGCGGCAGGTGGCCACCGTCACCAAGGAGCTGTTCCACCTGACGGATACCTATATCATCGACGTGGCAGACCCCAACGACGCCCTCCACACCCTGATGGTGGTGCTGGCCATCGACGCGGAAAAGTGCAGCCGGAGCGACTAACGACAATGTGTAATTTTTGCTATTGGCTATTAGCTATTAGCTTTTAGCTTTGTGGTGCTTAGCATTGTGCGCTACGCTTACTGCTTGCATTTTTTACAAATGGGTGGCTTCGTTCTCGGTTTCCTTTTTGGCTGTTCGCTTTAGACTGGCAGCACCTGACTACAGGCAGGGAGCAAAGCGGAAGTGCCGCTTGACGGCGGAGAAGCGTAGCTTCGCAGGGAGGGGCAAGGCCCCGGAAGTACCCCTTGAGGGTAGAAGTGCCGCTTGACGGCAACAGCTAGAAGCTAATAGCTGACAGCTTAACAAAATAATTTCCTGTAAATTCGCAAGATGGGTGTTTCCTTTTTCAATATGGTGTGCTAAAATAGCTACTGCTAAAAATGAGGTCTGGTTATTCCCTTTCCCCCGCTTTGCACGCTCGTATGTGTAGGGGCGGCCCTCGGCCGCCCTGGTTAAGAAGGCGGTTTTCCGGGCGGCCACGGGCCGCCCCTACAGATGTGTCGTAATCCTTCTGGGTTAAGTCGTCACGGCTGTTGCAAAGGGATAACCCAAAAACCAAAAAAACAGGAGCTGTCCTTTGTGAAACTGATTACCTTTGCTGTGCCGTGTTACAACTCCGCAGCGTATATGTCCCACTGCATCGAAACGTTACTGGCCGCCGGAGACGAGGCGGAGATCATCCTCGTGGACGACGGCTCCGTGGACGACACCGGCGCTATCGCCGACCAGTTCGCCGCCGACTACCCCGACATCGTCCGGGTCATCCACCAGCCCAACGGGGGCCACGGGGAGGGCGTCAACCAGGGCATCCGCAACGCCGCCGGCCTTTATTATAAGGTGGTGGACTCCGACGACTGGCTGAACACCGACTCCCTGGGACGGGTCATGGCCCAACTGCGGGAGTTTGCCGCCATGCCTGAGCCGGTGGATCTGCTGGTGTGCAACTACGTCTACGAGCACGTAGAGGACGGCACGGAAAACATCGTCCGTTACCACCACGTCTTTCCCGTGAATCAGGTCTTTGGCTGGAAGGACATGGGCCACTGGAGCCCCTCCAAGTATCTGCTGATGCATTCCGCCATCTACCGTACCCAGCTGCTGCGGGACTGCGGTATGGTGCTGCCCAAGCACACCTTCTACGTGGATAACATCTTTGTCTATCAGCCGCTGCCGATGGTCAAGACCCTCTACTACATGGATGAAGATCTCTACCGCTACTTCATTGGCCGCAGCGACCAGAGCGTCAACGAGTCCGTCATGATCAAGCGGGTAGACCAGCAGGTGCGCATCACCAAAATCATGATTGACGCCGTGAACCTGACGGAAGTGAAGGAGGCTGAGCCGGATCTGTACCGATACATGGTGCGGTATCTGTCCATGATGATGCTCATCTCCTCCATCTTCCTCATCCTCTCCGGTACCCCGGAGAACCTGGAGGAGAAGAACAACCTGTGGGCCTATCTGAAAGCCAAAGACGAGCACCTCTACCACAAGCTCAAGTACCGCAGCCTCTCCGCCGTCTCCAACCTGCCCGGCTATCAGGGCCGCAAGCTGTCGGTCAACCTGTACAAGCTGGCCCAGAAGGTGTATAAGTTCAATTAAATCAATTAAAAATGTGTGTGGGACAGTTGCTCTCACAAAAAGGAAAGAGAGCCGGCGCGTCCGGCTCTCTTCAGGTTGTCAAAAAAGCCATTTTCAGCGAATTGAGTGTAACGAAAAGTTATAGAAGCCCTCCGCAGGAGTTTTGTTGCGTAAGCAACAAAATAAATTGAAATCCGTGCTTTTAGCCGGGCGTGTACCGGCAAAAGCACACAGGGAGGCCCCAAACGTGCGAGCGCAGCGAGTGCGATGCAGGGGCCGCATTTTCGACCAAAATCCGTGATTTTGGTCGAGAGCCTGTCGTTTTTCGACAGGCTCAAGAGAGCCGGCGCGTCCGGCTCTCTTTTGTGTGGATTTGTGACAAAATCGTAAAATGACACGCCTGCCAGCGGGAAAGCGGTTTGCAAACCGGTTCGGCGGTGTTATAATAGTGACATAACAAAGGAAAAAGGATGGTCCTCCTATGAAAAACAACTACGAAAGCCCCCTTTCCTCCCGCTACGCCAGCCGGGAGATGCAGTATATCTTTTCCCCCGACAAAAAGTTCTCCACCTGGCGCCGCCTGTGGGTGGCCCTGGCCCGGGCCGAGATGGAGCTGGGCCTGCCCGTGACCCAGGAGCAGGTGGACGAGCTGGAGGCCCACGCCGGGCCGGAGTGCATCGACTACGAAGCCGCCGCCGCCTATGAGAAGCAGCTCCGCCACGACGTCATGGCTCATATCCACGCCTACGGCGACCAGTGCCCCAAGGCCATGCCCATCATCCACCTGGGGGCCACCTCCTGCTATGTGGGGGACAACACCGACATCATCCTGATGAAAGAGGCCCTGACCCTCATCCGGGACGAGCTGGTGCGGGTCATCAACAACCTGGCCAAATTCGCGGACCAGTACAAGGCCCTGCCCACTCTGGGCTACACCCACTTCCAGGCGGCTCAGCTGACCACCGTGGGCAAGCGGGCCACCCTCTGGCTCAACGAGTTCGTCATGGACCTACATGAGGTGGAGTACCGCATCGGGGACCTGAAGCTGCTGGGCAGCAAGGGCACCACCGGCACCCAGGCGTCTTTCCTGGAGTTGTTCGAGGGGGACCACGAGAAGGTCAAGGCCGCCGAGGACAAAATCGCCAAGGAGATGGGCTTCGACGCCTGCGTCCCCGTCTCCGGCCAGACCTACAGCCGAAAGACCGACACCTTTGTGGTCAACACCCTGGCGGGTATCGCCGCCTCCGCCAGCAAGTTCGCCACCGACCTGCGGCTGCTGGCCCACATGAAGGAGATCGAGGAACCCTTCGAGAAAAACCAGATCGGCTCCTCCGCCATGCCCTACAAGCGCAATCCCATGCGCTGCGAGCGGGTCTGCGCCCTGGCCCGGTACATCATGTGCGATGTAATGAACCCCTCCATCACCTCTTCTACCCAGTGGTTCGAGCGGACGCTGGACGACTCCGCTAACAAGCGGTTGTCCGTGCCGGAGGCGTTTTTGGCCTGCGACGCCATTTTGCGCATCTGCCAGAACATCACCGACGGCCTGGTGGTGCATGAAAAGGTCATTGAGAAGCATATCCTGGAAGAGCTGCCCTTCATGGCCTCGGAGAACATCATGATGGACGCGGTGAAGCGGGGCGGCAACCGGCAGGAGCTGCACGAGCGCATCCGAGTCTATTCTCTGGAGGCGGGCCACAACGTCAAAGACCTGGGACTGGAAAACAACCTCATCGACCTCATCGCGGCGGACCCCCTGTTTGGCATGACCAAAGAGGAGCTGACCGCCCATCTGGAACCCAGCCGCTACATTGGCCGCTGCCCGGAGCAGGTGACGGAGTACCTGACCGGAGAGGTGGCCCCCATCCTGGAGCAGTACGCCTCCGCCCTGGACGGTTCCACCGTGGAGCTGAGCGTTTGACCTTCTACTTCTCAACCGGTCAATGGAAAGCGAGCGTGTTCCCGCAGAAAGGCGGTAATCCTTCGTGAAAAACCATAAATACCGTGACTATTTCATCATTGCGGGAGTGGTTCTGCTGGTGGTAGGCATCAGTCTGCTGATGTTCTTCGCCATGTTCCACTTCTCCAAGGTTCGGGCGCTGGCAGATGAGTTGGTGGGCATCCTGATGCCCTTCATCATCGGCTTCGTCATCGCCTACCTGCTGGCCCCCCTCTACAATCTGTTGGTGCGGAACCTGGAGGTATGGCTCCGGCAGCGCAAGCTCCCGCCGGAGCGGGCCAGGAAAACCGCCACTATCGTTTCCATGCTGCTGTCCATCGTGGCGGCGCTGTGCCTGCTCAGCGGCCTGGTGGCGCTGGTGGTCCCCAGCTTCATCAACAGCTGCATAGGGATCGTCAACTCCATGCAGACCTATATCGACCAGATCAGCCAGTGGCTGTCGGACTTTTTTGCCGACAACCCCTCCATGGCCGCCATGCTCCAGGGCTATCTGGACACCGGTTCCGACCAGCTGGTGGACTGGCTGACGGATACCCTGCTGCCCAGTCTGCAAACCGTCTCCGGCAGCGTGGGGAGCGGCGTGGGCAGCGTGTTCGGCGCGCTGCTCTCTGGTCTGGTGCTGATTTTCCAGGTGGCCAAAAACGCGATCCTGGGCTTTATCGTGGCTGCCTATCTGCTGCTGGACAAAACCAGCATGATCGGCCACTGCAAACAGTTCGTCTACGGCCTCTTCCCTCTGAAAACCGCCAACTACATTGTCCACCAGTGTCGCTATATCCACCAGGTCTTTGGCGGATTCATCCGGGGCAAGCTGCTGGATTCCCTGGTCATCGGCATCATCTGTTTCATCGGCACCTCGCTGCTGGACATCCCCTACGCCCTGCTCATCAGCGTCATCATCGGCGTGACCAACATCATCCCCTTCTTCGGGCCGTTCATCGGGGCCATCCCCTGCGGCTGCCTGGTGCTGCTGAACAGCCCCATCAAGTGCGTCACCTTTGTCATCTTCATCCTGGCCCTCCAGCAGTTCGACGGCAACATCCTCGGCCCCAAGATTTTGGGCGACACCACGGGCCTGTCCTCCTTCTGGGTGCTGTTCTCCATCCTGCTGTTTGGCGGGCTGTTCGGCTTCGTGGGCATGATCGCAGGCGTGCCCATCTTCGCGGTGATTTGCTCCCTGGCGGATTCCCTGCGGACGGGGCAGCTGAAAAAGCGCCATCTCTCCACCGATGAGGAAGACTACCTGAACCTGAAACAAGTGGATGAGCAGCCTGACGGGTCAAGGGTCTATACCAAGATGAATGACCCCACGAGGAAGTAACGCTTTTCCCGCAAAACCGAATTTTTCTCATAAGAAAAGCACCCCCGGAGGATGTTCCGAGGGTGCTTCTTTTGGTTGGCGGTTACTTCATGACCAAACCAGGGGGCTAAACCGTTGTCAGACAACGCCCTTGCCATGCCCTATTATACGGCTCATATGAGCCGCCGTCAAGTTATTTCTCAAGGCTTGTTTTTTGTCGATACCTGTGCTATCCTGTCGGTGGCCCCTTGTGGGCCAGGGCGCTGTCCAATACGGCGGCAGTTTGCTCCCCTCATCGGGGGCAGCTTCTTTTGCCCCCGTTCGCAAGAAAGGGGGTGCTGCCCATGAGTACGATGGAAGTTTTAACGCTTCTTCTCGTCATCATTGGCGTTTGCAACCTGTTCATTCAGGATAAAAAGAAGTAACCGCCCCAGCCTTCCGAGCGGGCGGTTACTTCTCGTAACTTAACTCCGGGAGCTGACCGTTGTCGGACAGCGCCTGTTTCTATGCTCATTATACGGCCCCGGTGGGCCTTCTGTCAAGTCCCCTGTGGGGGCTTTTCTTTTTCAATAATTCGCCTCAATGGTCTTGACCTGCCGATACAGCATGGTATTGGCAGGGACGCTCACATGGTACTGCGCCGCCAGCTCCAGCACCTTGCCGGTGAGGGTGTCAATTTCGGTGGGGCGTTTCCGGCGGATGTCCTGGAGGGTGGAGGAGTTGTGGTGGTAGGTGTCAGGCAGCAGCTTGCCGTAAAACTCCTTTTTGTAGTCCTCCGGCGTATCCCAGTAGGTGCGGTATTCGGCGGCAGTCATGACGGCGAAAATCTCGTCAATGAGGTCGTTCATGATGGCGACGCCTTCGGGCGCCTCACCCAGCGCACCGTAGTGGACGCCCAACACCGCCCCCAGGGGGTTCAAGGTGCAGTTGTAGAGCATTTTGGCCCACAGCGCCGCGCCCACGTCCTCGGTGGTCTGGCAGGGGATGCCTCCAGCGTTGATGGCCTGGGCCAGCGGCTCCAGCGGGGCCACGTCCAGGCCGTAGAGGTTGCCCAGCAGCACCGGCGCGGTGTGAACGGTGACGTTGCTGACGTTTGGGGCCTGCCGCTGGAAGCCGGTGATGACACGGGCGCAGCAGACCTGCTCCTGGGGGAAGTGCCGCAGATACGCTTGGTCGTTGTCCCAGCCGTTTTGCAGGATGACCAGCTTGCCCTGGGGCTTGAGGATGGCGTGATGTTCCCACAGCGCGTCGCTGACCGTCTTGTTTGCCATGGTTTTGACGGAGATAAGGATGTAATCGAAGGCGTTTTCCGGGAACGCGCCGTAGTCGTCGCTGACCATTGTCTCTCCCGCGGGGATGACCACCTCTCCAAAGAGACCGGTGCGGCGTAGCCCTCCGGCAAGAATCGCGTCCTTAGTGGCCCCCCGCGCCAGCAGGGAAACGCCGCACCCAACCGAGTGGAGGGTGGCCGCCATCCCCACGCCTACGGCCCCTGTGCCAACAATAAGAACTTCCATCGTATTTCACTCCTTTGCTTTTTCAATTTGCAATTTACATTGTGCAATGTGCAATTATGTATTCTATCTGTTGCTTTTTTGAACTTTTTCGTGATGTATTTTCCCCAGTTGTCCTTGTGAATCAGTTCCTGTAATTCCACTCGGAGGTGTTTCTGTACACCTGTAGGGCCGCCCCTACCTGTACGATAAGCAAAAACAATGTGCGTTCCGTTTTGTCTCCTTGCAAATTGCAAATTGCTAATTTCTAATTGATTCTCCGTTCAGCGCGGCGCTGACCAGCGTATCCCCCTGATACACCAGTTTCAGGGAGAAAAACGGCCCCGCCTCGTCCAGCAGACGCAGGAAGATGTGGTCGCCCTCCCACAGGGGCAGCTCCCTTACCCGCTCTTTTGGCACCCACTCCAGCGTCCCCTCGTCGCAGTCGGTCAGCGTTCCAGAGAAGTCCTTCGCCACAAAGAGGTGCATATACTCCGTCTCCCACCGGTCAGAGACGAAGGTCACCAGCCCCCGGTACTCCGGGCGGCGCAGGGTCAAACCTGTCTCCTCCAGGGCCTCCCGGCAGACACATTCCTCCGGGCTTTCCCCGTCCTCGAACTTGCCGCCCACCCCGATCCACTTGTCGTGGTTCAGGTCGTTCTCTTTTTTGACCCGGTGGAGCATGAGATAACAGCCGTTTTGTTCGATGTAACAGAGCGTGGTGTTCAGCATAACAGTTCCCTTTCTGCGGCAAATGACAATCGGCAGTTGCGAAAGCCGCCAAAATGGTATATGATAGGTACATGATTCATTTCGCGCCTGCTCTCAGGCGCAGCACACAGGAGGAATCCCCATGAACCTGAAAGGCAGAAATTTTTTGAAGCTGTTGGACTTCACCCCGGAGGAAATTCAGGGCCTGCTGGACCTGGCCGCCGACCTGAAAGCCAAGAAGAAAGCCGGTGTCAGCCACGCCACCTGCGCAGGAAAGAACGTGGCCCTGATTTTTGAAAAGACCTCTACCCGGACCCGCTGCGCCTTTGAGGTGGCGGCGCGGGACCTGGGCGCGGGCGTGACCTATCTGGACCCCTCCGGCTCCCAGATCGGCAAAAAGGAATCCATCGCGGACACCGCACGGGTGCTGGGCCGGATGTTCGACGGCATCGAGTACCGGGGCTACGGGCAGGCCATCGTGGAGGAGCTGGCGGCTTACGCCGGCGTCCCCGTCTGGAACGGCCTGACCAACGAGTTTCATCCTACCCAGATTTTGGCCGACTTCCTGACCATTCAGGAGCATTTCGGCCACCTGAAAGGCGTCAATCTGGTCTATCTGGGGGACGCAAGGTATAATATGGGCGATTCCCTGATGGTGGGCTGCGCCAAGATGGGGATGCACTTCACCGCCTGCGCCCCCAAAGCCTACTTCCCCGACCAGGCCCTCATCGACCAGTGCCAGGCCATCGCCGCCGAGACCGGCGCCACCCTCCGCTTCTGCGAGGACCCCATGGAGGCTACTAAAGGGGCCGACGTCCTCTATACCGACGTATGGGTGTCCATGGGTGAGCCGGTGGAGGTCTGGGAGCGGCGCATCAACGACCTGGCCCCCTATCAGGTGAACCAGGCGCTGATGAACAACGCCGGGCCGCAGTGCCGGTTCATGCACTGTCTCCCCGCCTTCCACGACCACAAGACCACCATCGGCAAGGAGATGGGCGAGCGCTTCGGCCGGGACGCCATGGAGGTCTCCGACGAGGTGTTCGAGGGTCCCCAGTCCATCGTCTTTGACGAGGCCGAGAACCGGATGCACACCATCAAGGCGGTCATGGCGGCAACGCTGTAACATTTTCTCAGTCAATTTCTTCCCCCGCCTTCGGGCGGGGGACTTTCTTTCGCTGGAAAAACACCGCAAAGCAGATGTTCCTTGAAGAATACTGTTCCGCAACTGACAGCCCCTCTTGCCTCCCCTGAAAGGGGAGGAGGGCCGCCGCCTTTAGGCGGTGGCGGAGGGGTTTTCCACAAAACCAAAAAGAAAACCGGTGTGACTGTCGCCAATCACACCGGTTTTCCTGGTACGCGAGAAGGGACTCGAACCCCCGACCTTTTGGTTCGTAGCCAAACACTCTATCCAACTGAGCTACTCGCGCATATCGCCTGTTCCCTGGCGACTTGATTATCTTACCACAGCTTTCCCGGAAATGCAAGAGGTTTTTTTCGGTTTTTTCACATTCTTTTTTTGCCGCCGTTCTCATCGACAACATATTCCAGGGCGATGTCGCCCCGTTCGTACTCGTAATTTTGCAGCTTGACCTCCCGGAAGCCGTGCTTCTCGTAGATGTGCAGAGCGATTTGCAGCTTGCGGTTGGAGAGCATAAAGAGCCGTTTGGCCCCGTGGTCCAGCGCCCAGGCCATGGCCGCCTCGAACACGGCGGTCCCCGCGCCCTTGTGAAGGAGGGCCTTATTGGAACCCAGCTTGCAGATTTCCCATGTGGTCCCCTCCATGGGCGTCGCCATGCAGGTAGCCAGCGGGGTCTCCCCCTCCACGGCGAAGAAGATCATCGCGCCTCTGTCCAGCTCTCTGTCCAGATTTGCAAACAGCTCCCGGTCCGGCTGCTCCAGCGAACCGAAGTTGGAGACGATCCAGTCGGTGTTGAAGTCGATGAACGCCTGGCGATAGCGTTCCTCAAAGGGGATGATCTTCATGGCTTTGCTCCTTTTTCTGCTTGAACCCCGTTGTCGTTGCTCATCCACGAGTATACACTCTAAACAGGGAACGCGCAACCCCGGAAAGGCGACTTCTGCCGCTTTTCCGGGGCTTGTATTGCTTATTGAGATAACTCTTGTTCTGCATCTCCGCCCTTCCAGCGGCTCAACAGCAGGGCGGTGAACGCCGCCACGCAGGGGACGGCCAACACGATGCCCAAACTCCCCGCAATGGCCCGGATCAGCTCGATGGCGACAAAGTCCGTGTTCATCAGCTGGGTGAAGGACACCTGATAGGAGTAGATGAGTACCATCATGTTGAACGACGACCCCGCCACCGCCAGCACAAGGGTGTTGGCCATGGTGCCGGTGGCGTCCCGGCCCACCTTCATGCCGGAGAGGAACAGCTCCCGGGTGGTGATGTCCGGGCGCTTCTGTTTCAGCTCGTCCATGGAAGAGGCCACGCTCATGGCGATGTCCATCACCGCGCCCAGAGCGGTCAGCAAAATGCTGCTGAGCAGCAGGCCCCGGATGTGCAGGCCGTTTTCCGCCTGGACCAGCATCAGGGCCTCGGCCTCGTCGGACTGGTAGGCGGAGATATGCACCAACCCCACCGCGATGGTCCCCAGCAGGGCGGCGCAGCCCACACCGCAGATGCAGCCCAGCGCCCCGCCGATGGTCTTGGGCTGCCAGCCCCCCAGCAGGTAAAAGCCCACCACTGTGGCGGCGGCCACCAACACCAGGGTCAGCGGCACCGAAGGGTAGCCCCGGAGGGTCAGCGGTACCAGCAGGAACACGGTGCTGACAAAGGCGAAGGCCAGCCCCAGGAAGGCCATCAGCCCCTGGACCCCGCCCAGGGCGATGAGCGCCAGGGCGAACAGCGCCACGAACAACAGCAGCCAAGGCGTCCGGTAGTAGTTATAGATGGAGACGGTGTACACCCCCGCGCCGGTGGTGTCGATGCGGACCGTGACCCAGTCCCCCTCTTCTACGTCCACGTTATAGAGGGCGCTGAGGTAGTTGGTGACCTGCACCACGTCCCCCTTGTAGCGGCCGGACTTGATTTTCAGCTCCAGCACCGTGCTGCCCACGGAGTAGTTCTCATAGCTCTCGTCGGTGACGGTGTTGTCCTCCAGCACAGAGAGGACCTTGGCGCTCTCGTACTCGGTGCCGCTGCTGTCGGTGGTGGTGTAACCGTTCCAGCCGGTGTTGGCCCAGCGCAGGGCGAACAGATAGACCACCACAAACACAATAACGGCGATTGCCTTCACCGCCCGCCCCCGCGCCGCCCGGTCCAGCGAACGGATGGGGCCGGGGGCTTTCTCTTTCTTCTCCATAGCTCAAAACTCCTAAATGGGGGTCAAATAGTTGGGGCAGGGGCCGCAGCCCCTGCCCCGCTTTTTAGGGAACCTCTGGTTAAATAACTCCTGGCGTCTGGACGGCATATTTCGTGCAACTCTTCGTTGCAAAATCTTGAAATCCACAAAGGATTCCTGCGATTTTTCGCCTCGATTTGCGCAAAATCTGCTCGCCCAGCCATCCAAGGCCATTTAATCAGAGCTTCCTTGGTTTTTGGTTGCTTTCCGTAGTGTAATGCGATTACTTCTTGACCGTGACCGTCTTGACCTTGCTCCAGCCGGCGTAAGAGGTCACGCTGCCGGAGGTCTTGTAGGCCCGCATACGGATGTAATACTTCTTGCCCTTGGTCAGGTTCTTCAGGGTGGTGGTGACGTTCTTGTTGCCCTTGATCTTGACGGTCTTGGCGTTGGAGAAGTCACTGGAGGTGGAATACTGGATGATATAGCCGGTGGCCTTGGTGTTCCGGGTCCACTTGAGACTGATCTTCCTGCTGCTGACGTTCTTGGCACGGGTGAAGTGCTTGGCGGTCAGACGGTAGATGGTCTTGGTGGCAGAAGCTGCGCTTATGTCGGAGGAGTTCACCGCGTCGATCTTGTACTGGTACTTAGTGCCGTTCTTGGTGGCGGAGGTATCGGTCCAGGTAGTAGAGGAAGTGGTCTTGACCTTCTTCCAGCTGCCGCTGCCGACCTTGCGGAAGATCCGATAGCTGGTGGCGCCCTCCACAGCATTCCAGGTGAGCTTGACACCCGTGGCTCGGTTGGTCGCAGAAGTGATCGTGGTGGAAGCCAGACGGAAGATGGTCTTGGTGGCAGAAGCCTCGCTCTTACCGGAGGAGTTCACCGCATAGACCTTGTACTGATACTGGGTGCTGTCCGTGGTGGCGTCATTATCCTGCCAGGTGGTGGAGGAAGTGGTCTTGACCTTCTTCCAGCTGCCGCTGTCGATCTTGCGGTAGACCTGGTAGCTGGTAGCGCCGTCCACGGCCTCCCAGGTGAGCTTGATGCCCTTGGTCCAGCTGACCGCAGAAGTGATCGTGGTGGCGGCGGGGACGGTGACTTCCTCAGTGTTGGCCTTCTCCAGCGCGTCAATGGCGGCGGTCAGCGCCTCGGCAGCCTCGTCCACCTCGGTCTGGGTGGCGTCAGCGTCGGCCAAAACAGTCTGGGCAGCGGTCAGCGCGGTTTCCAGGTCAGCCCAGGTGCTGGCGGTGTAGTCGCTCTCGGTCAGGGCCTCCGCCTGCTCAATGGCGGCGGTCAGGGCGGTGGTGTCAACCGTCACAGCAGCTGTTGTGACCACGATCTCGTCGCAGTCCCGCACACGGAGTACCGCGACCTCCTCGCCGAAGGTATCGCTGTCGGTGGCCAGGGTCTCGGGGTGCATGTACAGCACGCCCACGGCGCTGACAGTGGCCCCGGTGGTGACGGTTTCGGCCAGGGTGTTCTCGCCGGTGGTGCCGGAGAGAATGTAGCCGTCGATAAAGACCACGGACTCGCCGGTGCTGTCGCTGACCGTGAACTGGGCCAGGGTGCCGTCAGAGTTGTAGTAGACAGAGCCGACGGTTCCTTCCACCTGGATGAGCTTGCCGCCGTTGGCAGCGTAATCCGCGCCCTCGGCGCAGGTCACCAGCGTCGGTTCTATTACGTTCAGGTTCTCGCTGTCCAGAATGGTGTAGCTCATCACCTTCAGCTCGATGTCGCCCTGATAGGACGCCAGGTAGCCGGTGACTTCCATGTAGGTGCCCAGCTCCAGACCGGACTCCGCGTAGGGGAAGATGTCGATGCCGCCGGTCTCGTCCTGGATGTAGATGCAGTCGAAGAAGGCGTTGTCCTCGTTGGCAGTGCCAGCGGTGACGTAGCCGCGCACCTTGTAGATGCTGCCGGAGCCTTCGCCGTCGCCGTAAGCGGCGCGAACGGTGGCGATGTCGGTGACAGGCAGTTCCACCTGCACGTCAGTCAGGATGTTGGTGATGATGGTGGTGTTTGCGTAGGGCAGGTCATAGTCGTCCACGTCGGCGTCCACCTCGAAGTCGGAGCAGAACACGCCGCCGGAGACAAAGATGGTGCCGCCGTAAGCGGTATCCTCGCAGGCCAGGAACACGGCCTCGCCCAGCGGGGTGACGATGTTGTAGCCGTAGGAGTCGTCGGTCTCCACCTCATCGGTGGCGCCCACGCCGTCCTTGTCGCTGTCCACGGAATAGGTGGTTTCAAAGCCCTTGACCAGCCAGGTGCCGTCGCCTACGTTGACGGTGCAGCCGGAGTACTGGCTGTAGCTCTGGTAGTCCTCGCCGTCCTCGACGCTGTTCACGTCCACCACACCGGACAGCCACTCGGACTCCATATTGAAGTTCTCCAGATAGAGACGGTAATACTGGCCGCCGTTGTTGGTGGCGTCATAGGCTTCGTCGTCGTTCAGGCTCATGGTGGAGCCAATGGCTGCCAGCAGCTTGTTCTGCTGGGCGGCGATGTGGTAGTCCGCGCTTTCGGAACCCTTGTCCTGGTAGTCTGCCAGGCCGCAGACAATGACGCTGCCGCCGGCCTGTACGTAGGCCTGTACCGCCTCGATGAACTCGTCCTCATAGAGGCTGGCCACGAAATCCCCGGCGTTGGCGGTGCCGCTCTTCTTGGCGGGGGCAGAGATGATAAGCAGGGCGCAGTCGTCCAGCACACTGTCGTCGCCGTAGTAGTCCTCCACGTCGGTGACGATGTTCAGTTTGATGGACTGGTTGGCTGCGAGGGCCTCCAGCTCGGTCATGTTGCCGCCGTAGTAGCCGGTCACGTAGTCGTTGTAGTGGCTGCCGTCCACCACCACGTTGGTCACCATGTCAGCGGAGACATAGCTGACTGTCAGCGGCTCGGTGTAGACCTTGGTCACGCCGTTCAGGGTGCCGGTGATTGTGGCGGTGTAGATGGTGGAGCCAAGCCCATCGTAGACATAGTAGAAGCTGTAGTCCGCGGTGTCCATGCTCTCCACCTCGGTGGGGACGTTGGTGGTCGCTACGATCTGGTCGGTGATGTCGGTAACGTTGCCGTCCAGGTCGGTGACGGTGAAGGTGATGCTCTCGATGTCAAAGTCCTTGCTCTCGTTGTTGTAGAGGCTCAGGGTCATGTTCAGGGCTTCATTCTGCACGGCCAGCGCGTCATCGCTCTCGAAGGTGGACACGCCCAGGGCTTCCACGTCGCCCACCCACACAGGGGCGGTGACGGCGATGTCGCCGTCGGCCTCCACGACCTTGATGTAATAATAGGAGTAGTCGGAGCTGACGTTGAAGGTCACGGTGTCCTCACTGCCGCTGACGGTCTGGGAAGCCAGCACATAGCCGCCGTTGACGATGACGGAAACGGTGCCCAGGGAGCTGTCGGTGGGGTCGCTGAGCTTGACGGACAGGGTCACGGTGTCGTCCACATCGCTCTCGGAGAGGATGGAGCCCATGATGTTGCCGTCCAGAGTGTAGTAGATGGAGAGGTCGTTGTCCTCGGTGGCGTACACGCGGTAGTTCCGCATGGCGTCATAGATGTCGTCCTCGGTCAGGTTGTCCGCCAGGACCACGGAGCGGGCGGTGTTGGCGTCGCCCCACAGACCCTTGTGGTTGTCCTGGTTGTTGGTGGGGGCCACGTGCCAGCCCTTGTCCAGCGCACGGGTATAATACTCGTAGGAGGGGAAGTAGCTGGAGGAACCGATGGTGCCTTCGCCGTTGCCCACTTCGATCAGGGTGATCAACTCGTCGATCTCCTCATCGTAATAGGAGAAGTCCTGGAAATCGCCGAAGGTGGTGCCGGGGTGGTTGAACTGGCTGATGGAGTCGGTCACCGTCTTTAACGTGTCATAGTAGTTCTGCAAGGCGGTGGAATAGGTGGTGTAGGCGCTCTGGGTACGGCTCTGGAAGCCGCCAGTGTTAAAGGTGTTGATGTGACCCAGGCCGTTGGACCAGGTCATCTCGTAACCGAACAGGGCCACGAACTCGTCGGTGGTGTACTGCTCGGCGTAAGCCTTGCCCTCGGTCCACTCCTCGCTGAGGGAGCCGTCGGTGATGGTGACGGAGTCGCTGGAGGCGCTGTCAAAGGAGTTGGAGTGGTCGGTGACAGCCAGGAAGTCCAGGGTGTCGGTGGTCTCGTGAACCTCGGTGGCGTGCTCATAGGCGTCGGTGATGCTGCCCGCGCCGTCGGAGTAGTTGGTGTGGGAGTGCATCTGACCGAAGTAGATGTTGTAAGTCTCCTGGCTCCGCTCGGTGAAGGTCCGGGTGGTGACGGCGCTGGTGGTGTAGCCCTCCAGCTCCGCATAGGCCATGATGCTGGCCCCGCCGAAGCCCTTAGCCAGGGAAATGGGGGAGCTGCCGTCCTCAGTCAGGACGTACTCGGTGTAGGCAATGTTGCCCTCACTGTCAGTAGCAAAGACGTAGTTGCCGTCCTCGTCCGTGTCGTAGGTGATGGCGTAGTAGATCGTCGCGCCCTCGGTGGCGGAGGTCAGGGTGACCGCTACCGATTCGTCCTCGATGTACACGCCGCCGCCGTTGGGACTGAACTTCACAGAGGAAACGGTGCCCGCCGCATAGGTCAGGATACGGGTGACGCTGTCCGCCCGGCCCTCGCTGGTGGCGTAGACCTCCAGGGTGGAGGGAAGGGTGTCCAGAGTGGGCTTGCTGCTCTCGTCATAGGTCAGCCACTCGCCCTCGCCGGTGGTGGTGTCCACAAAGCGATACAGGATGGTGGCGTCCTCGGTGGAGGAGGACATGGTCAGCTCGGTGCCGACCGCCTGGTCCTCGGAGTTGTCCGGGGTGACGGCCACATAGCCGGTGATGCTGTCGTCCACGATGGGGCTGCCAGAGAGAATGACGGAGTCCATGCGGACGGTGCCCTGGTTGCTGGGGGTGCTGGCGGTGCCGTTGGCCCGGACGGTGGTGCTGGGCACCAGACGGATGTACAGGGTCTCGGCGTTCTCCGCGCCCGCAGGCACGTCAAAGGTGAAGGTGATGTAGGTGGCGGACTTGATGGAGGTCTTGGCCACGCCGTCGGTGATGTCGCCGGACAGAGTGACCGCAGAGCTGCTGCCGTCGCTGCTGTAGGAGGTGTAGCTACAGGAATAGGTGCCGGTGGTGAAGTCATTGAAGGTCTCGCCGTCGGTGGAGTATTGCAGCTGCCACTCACCGGAGCCGGTGTTGCTGGAGCGCATACGGAAGCTCAGCTCCATGTCGCCCCAACCGGCGGAGGAGACGGCGAACTGGAGATAGTCGTCGGTGCCGCTGCCCAGGCCGGTGCCGCCCATGTACCAGTTGGAGATGTCGGTACTGCCGGAGCTGGTACCGGTGGTGAAGGTCTTGACCTCCTCGCCGCTGACCACAGCGGTGAAGGTGGCGTTGCTGTCCAGCATGTCGTTGGCTTCGTACTTGTCGCCGCTGATGGCGGTGATGCCGTCCTCATAGGGCCCGCCGCCGCCCCAGGAGGCGATGCTCTCCTCGATGGAGGAGTCGGTGTCGTACTCTACGCCTATCTCAGTGGTGCCGGTCTTGTAGAACTGGTAGACATAGATGGTGGGATTGCTGGTGCTGAAGCTGTAGGTGGTGAAGCCGGAATAGTACTCCACATACTGGTTGCTGGTGCCATATTTGGCGTTGACGTTCTTGATGTAGAAGCTGCCGGCGGTGTCCGTCTCTTCCAGCTCCCACAGGCTGTAGTCGCTCTTCTCCGCCAGGGTCAGGCTGGAGCCAGTGGAGCCACTGGTCAGGTACAGGCCACCGTTTTCAAAGGTGTAATACCCTTCGTCGGTCTCCCGGACGGTCAGGACCAGCGCGTCGCTGGTGGTGGTCAGGGTGGTGTCCTCCACCGTGCCCGCCACGCCGGTGAGCTTGCTGCTGCTGGCGGTGCCGGTCATGGCAAGGCCGCCGTTGGGGTAGTAGATCACTACCTGGTCGCCCTGGGCGATGGAATCCACCAGAGTGCCGGTGACGGTGCCATCATCCTCTTCGGTGTCCTCCACGGCGGTGAACTGGAGGGCGAACATCCCCTCGCTGCCTTCGCCGATGGTGCCGTAGCCGCTCCAATAGCTCTTGGACTCGTACCACTCAATGTAGCACTCGCGGACGGTGTTCTTCACATAGTAAAGGCCGTCCCCGGCGTCCTCCAGGGTCCACTGGTCGTTGACGGCTCCCAGGGTCAGGCTGGAATAGCTGTCCGCCATGCCCAGGTTCTGGTCGCCGTAGGCGATG
The DNA here is from genome assembly GCA_020859945.1 of Clostridiales bacterium. Lineage (GTDB taxonomy): Bacteria > Bacillota > Clostridia > Oscillospirales > Oscillospiraceae > Onthomonas. Next base: position 18,961 of record JAJBVG010000073.1, read on the forward strand.
GTGACGGTGCCGTCCTCGTTGACGGTGATGGTCCAGACCTCGGTGGAGCTGTAGCCGGACAAGGCGCCGTCCTCGGCCTGGGTAACTTCGACGCCGTCGTTGTAATAGGTGCCGTAGCTGCTGGAGAGAGCCATATTATAGGCAGGCGCCCAAATGACATAGGTGCCGGAGGTCAGGCCCTCGTCCTCCTCGCCGGTGCCGGTGGAAGTGACGGTGATGTCGCTGGCCTGAGCCACATAGAGCTGATAGGCGTTGTAGTCGCTGACCACGGCGTACAGACTGATGACAGAGCCTTCCGTGGCACCCGCCTCAGTCAGCACTGAGGATGCCTGGTAAGCAACGATGGTGTTGCCGTCAGTATCGGTCAGGGTGGTGCTGGTGCCGACAGTTCCAACGGTCAGGTCGGTCAGATAGACGCGGGTGCTCTGGAGGGCCTTGCTGTCGCTGTAATCACTGTTCAGCTCAGCAATGGTCACGGTCTGCGCGGGCAGCTCAGAGGTAGAGCCGATGATGGTGTAGTCCGTCACGCCGGTCAGTTCCACCAGCCCCTTATAGGTGGTGTAGGTGCCGCTTGCCCGCACGTCGTCCCCCAGGCTGATGTCAGAGGGAGCGGTGGAGAAGTACAGGCAAATGCCGCCGGTGTCGTCCTGCACATAGACGGATTTGCCGCTGATGTAAGTGACGGTGCCGTCTACGGTGTAGGTGACGGAGGTGTCGGCGTCGGCCTTGACCTCCGCGATGGTGGAGACGTTTTCGTCGGTCTCATCGCCGCCGGTAGTGGTCGCGGTCAGCTCCACGGAGTTGGTGTCGCTCTTGGAGCCGTCCAGCTCGGCATAGGCGTATAGGGTCTCCCCGATGTGGTCGGAGACGTCCAGGCTGCTGCCCTCCAGGGCGGTGTATTCGCCGCTCTCAGAGTAGCTGTAATAATAGGTGACGCCGGAGGTGGCGCACTTGAACGTCACCGTCTTGTCTGTCTCAGAGTAGGTCAGGCTGGGGGTCTCCACGGTTTCGGTGGTGCTGCCACCGCCGGAAGAGGATTCGCCGCCCAGCGCGTAAAGCGTCACCGCCTGCTGAGCGGTATAAGTGGTGGACTTATAGTAGCGGAACCGCATCTGGTCGGTCGCGGTATTGAAACGCATATGGGGACCGCTGCTCAATTCCAAATCCACGCCTTCTTCCGTCACGGAGACCGTCAGCGGATAGCTGGCGGCGGTGGACTGATTGGAAGAGGTGGCAATTCCATTGCTGTCCGCGGACTGATACAGATAGTCGCCGCTGGCATTTTTGAGTACATAGCCGCCGTCGACCGCTTCCAGTGTGACAACATTTGTCTTGTCTGCGGTGATGGTACTGCTGCTGATGGACGCTTCCACATAATCATTTGCGGAAGTCGTGCCGTCGAACACATAGGCGGTGTTGCTGTCGGCCTCATAGACCAGCAGGTATTCACCTGCCCAGTCGCTGGGCGCGGATGTCACCTTTGTCCATGTGTAAGTGGTGGTGGTCTCGTCCTCTGCCGCCGCCACCGCTGGCAGGGCGGGCAGGCACATGGCCAGGGCCAGCGCCAGGGCTACGAACCGCCGGAGCTGGTGTTTCACAGTTTTCATAAATTTCCTCCATTTTTTACGGTTTGGGCTAATTTCTCTCGCTTTTCGCGCATCACCCTCTCTGCCCGGCGCGGCCCGCAGCGGACCCCGCAATGGGATACGTTTACGTTACCATGTTTGCCGGTAAGATTCCACCCGGTTTGGGAAAGATGTTTGCAAAATTCCCGTCAATTTCGTCCCAGGGTTTGTAAAAGGGCGCTCGTACCCCTGAAACGGGACCGGTGGAAAACAAAACCAGCTTAGCCGATAACTTTACAAACCTTACACAGGCTTTACACAATTATGATACTATCACAAACTTCTGCATGGGGCAAGTATTTTCGGCCTTTACTTTGGCAAAAAAAGCGCAAAAAGGCGGCCCGGAGCCTGTCCGAACCGCCTTGTCCATTTTTTAAGAATCTGGGGATTTCTGTGTATCCGTTCCGGCGGAGTTTTTTCCGCCCCGGAGCAGCCGCCTCAGGTCGGCCTCTCCCGTCATTGCACATTGCTCATTACAAATTGCAAATTGTCAAAACGGTCCGTACCCGATCTGCACCGCCACACCCAGGAACACAAACGCGATGATCCACCACACCACGAACAGGGGCAGCAGGTACTTCATCCACTTGCGGAAGGAGATACCGCCGCACATGGCCAGAGCCGCGAGGATTTCGCCGCCGGTGGGGGCCATGACGTTGGTGAAAGCGTCGCCGAACTGGAAGGCCAGCACCGCCGTCTGCCGGGTCAGTCCCAGCATATCCGCCAACGGGGCCATAATGGGCATGGTGATAGCCGCCTGGCCGGAGCCGGAGGGCACCAGCACGTTGAAGAGGTCCTGCACGATAAACATCCCGATGGCCGCCAGAGTGGGGCTGAGGCCGTTCAGCAGACCGGAGAGGGCATGAATGATGGGGTCCATGATGCTGGCGTCGTTCAGCAGCACGATGACCGCGTTGGCAAGGCCGATCATCAGGCAGGGGAACAGCATATTGACGCAGCCTTTTTCAAAGTATTCGCATATTTTGTTGGGGCCGAGGCCGCCCACGATGCCGCCGATGATGCCGATGGCCAGGAACACGGCGGACAACTCGTCGATGTAAAAGCCCTGGGCCACAATGCCCCAGACGGTGAAGGCGATACCCCCGATGAACACCACCAGCACCAGCTTCTGCCGCAGGGTCAGGGGTTCCACTTCGTCCACGTTCAGCGCCACGTCCTTGGCGGTCAGCTTGTCCTGCTCGTAGGTGGAGCTGAGGGTGGGGTTGCGCTTCACCCGGATGGCGTGCCAGGTCACATAAATGATGCTGGCGGTGAGGAAGCACACAAAGGCACAGGCCCGCAGCGCCATGCCGGAGAACATGGGCAGTCCGGCGATGCTCTGGGCCACGCCGGTGGTAAAGGCGTTGGTGATGGCTCCCGCGTAGCCGGAGGCGGCGGCGCAGAAGATGATGCCCACCGCCGTCAGCGAGTCAAAGCCCATGGTCAGGCAGCAGGCCAGCACCAGCGGCACAAAGGCCAGAAATTCCTCAAAGTTGGCGCAAAAGGCGCTGCCGCAGCCGAACACCACCATGCAAACGGGAATCATCAGCATTTCCCGGCCCTTCATGACCCGGACCACGTTGGCAATGCCGTTGTTGATGGCCCCCGTCCCGTTCAGGATGGCGAACATTCCGCCGATGATGAGCAGGAAGAAGATGATGGCCGCCGCGTTCTGCATTCCCAGCGTCAGGGACATCAGCAGGGTCATCAGGGAGGTGGGGTTCTTATCCACCGTGTGGTAGCTGTCAGGGTCCACAATTTCCGTGTCCGCCGTGGCGTCGTACACCCGGTCATAGCTCCCGGCAGGGATGAAGTAGGACGCTATCGCCACCACCAGGATGATGATGACCAGCAGCAGCATGGGGTTGACGGCTTTGATTTGTTTTTGTTCGGTTTTCTCTTTCTTTTCTCTCTTTGCCATGGGGTTTCTTCCTTTCTTGAGGGTATCTTACGTTTTTCGGTCATCTCTTTTTCACAGATGGGGCAGGAAACGTTTTTCAACGATATGTGTAGGGGCGGCGCTTCGCCGCCCGCAGGTTCCATGTTATTTATCCGGGCGGCCACGGGCCGCCCCTACAGGAATCGCGTGGAACTGTTATAGCAAATAGCAAAGGGCCAACAGCTCACTCTCGCAGCGCCGCCAGCGTCGCGCACAAACACCGGTAGACCTTCTTCACCGACGAAATTTCCAGCGTCTCGCCGGGGGAGTGGAAGTCCCGACAGTTGGGGCCGATGGCGATAGCGTCCAGGTCGGGACGCTTGTCGAAGAAGTATCCCACCTCCAGCCCCGCGTGAACGGTTGTCATGGCGGGGGGTTCCCCGCAGAGGGCCTGGTAAACGCTGCTGTAGGTCTGGCGCAGGGGGGAGTGGAGCCGGAACTCCCAGCTGGGATACAGGACGCTGCACTGGCAGCGTCCGCCCAGCAGGGCGGCCAGCCGCTCCATCTTCTGGTAGAGGTAGGTGCGCAGACTGGGCTGAGCGGAGCGGATTTCCGTCACTACCCGCAGTCCGTCCCCGTCCGGATAGACCTCACCCAGGTTGTCGGAGGTGTCCACCTGGCCGGTAATGGCCTCGTCCATCTGGAAAATACCGTCCGGCAGCAGGGTCAGCGCGTCCAGCACCGGGCCGGGGACGGTTCCCCGCTGGGGCGCCTGGGCCGGAGTGAAAGTCACGTTGAGCCGCTCTCCGGTGACGGGGGTCTCCCGGCGGAAGGTGTTTTCTAATACGGCACATTGGGCCTGGACTGCGGCGGCCTTCTCCGGCGGCAGCCACAGCAGCGCCTCCGCCTCCCGTGGGATGGCCAGCCGGAAGCTGCCGCCCCGAATCTCCGCCAGCAGAAAATCGCTCTCCTGTTCCACCGCCAGCAACAGCCGGGCCAGCAGAATGTTGGCGTTGCCCCGTCCCCGGTGGATGTCGTCCCCGGAGTGGCCGCCCCGCAGACCGCCTACCGCCAGCCGCCAGGCCGTCCAGCCTGCCGGAATCGGTTTCCAGTCCACATCCTGGAGGAAATCCGCCCGCATCCCGCCGCAGCTGCCGCAGACCACCACATTGTCCTCGGTGTGGTCCAGATTGATGAGCCGTGCAGAGCGCAGCTTTTCCGGGGCGAAGCGCTCCGCGCCGGTAAAGTCCTCCTCCTCGCAGACGGTGAACAGCGCGTCCAGAGGCGGGTGGGCCAGGGTGTCGTCCTCCAGCACCGCCATAGCCAGCGCCACGCCGATGCCGTCATCCGCTCCCAGGGTGGTCCTGCCGCCGGTGGAAAGCTCGTCCCCTTGGATGACCCACTGAATGGGGTCTTGGGTGAAGTCGTGGACCACGCCCTCCGCCTTTTCACAGACCATGTCCAGGTGGGCCTGGAGCAGCACCGGCAGCGCGGCCTCATAGCCGGGGGAGGCGGGTTTGCGAATCAGCACGTTGCAGACCTCGTCCTGCTCTGCCTCCAGCCCGATGCCCAGCGCCCAGCGGATGATAAAATCGCTCAGCGCCCGTTCATTGCGGCTGCCGTGGGGGATCTGGCAGATTTGGTAGAAGCGGGCGAACACCCGGTCTTGGCACAGGGCCTCTATTTCCCCGTTCATAGGGCACCCTCTCCTCTCTCACGCCGCCGCGTTAATACTTTAGCGCGTTAATATGTCTCAGTATACCCAGTTCACCGCTGTTTGTCAACAAACGATTCCGGTTTTCGACATGAAAGCGCAAAGCGGCTTGTGAACCGGCGCAAACTGTGTTAAAATAGATAAAATAAATTGGTTATCCCGTTGAATCATCTGTGTACCAGAAACCCCTCCGCCACTGCCTAAAGGCGGCGGCCCTCCTCCGCCGTCAAGCGGCACTTTCGGGGCCTTGCCCCTCCTTGCCCTTTCAGGGGAGGCAAGAGAGGCAGTCGGTTGAGAAATGGTGGTTTTTTGTGAGAAACTTATGCTATGATGGATAAAATTTCTACTAGGAGGCTCTTTCCATGTCCAACAGCCCTGAAATCACCGTCCCCGTCCAGCTGGACGCCGGACTTTTCCGTTCCTTTTTCCTGTTTGACGCCCTGCGCCGCCAGCGGCGATGGGTGGGGCTGGCCGTGTTCAGCGTTGTGCTGCTGGTCTGCGCCGGGGTGTGCCTGAGCCAGATGGGAGCGCGGCAGGGTGCGCTGCTTATGGCGATTTTGCTGGCTGCGGTGGCAGTGGCGGTCCCCGCTGTCTACGCCGTCCTGCTCCGGCGCAGCATCAACCAGCAGAGCAAGGCCCTGGGGCTGGAGCGGCCCCACCTGGTCTATCGCATCACGGTGAGCGAAAAGGGCGTCGCCGCCGCCTTTCCCGTGCCGGGGAAAAAGGACGCAGTCACCAGCCGTCCCTGGGCGAAGCTCTATGGCGCTTGGCGGGTGAAGGGGGCTGTTTACCTCTATCCGGAGGCGGAAAAGGTCTACATCCTCCCCGACGGGCAGGTCCCCGGCGAGGCGGACGACCTGTGGGCGCTGTGCGCAGAAAAACTGGGGGACAAGGCCCACGATCTGCGGCGGGGGAAGTGACAGGTGTTTTACTCATCGTTGGCGCGGAAATTTGCAATAACAAGAAAATACACTTGATTTTTCATAGCCGATTGTGTATAATAAAAACGTGGAAACCCGGACGGTTGCCACAACTGATACTAGCTTAGCATTTTAGGAAATCCTAAAACTGTGAGCCGTCTGGTTGCAGCAGACGGCTCACTTGCTTTTTTTCGCAGCCAAATAGCTTATCAGTTCGATCACGAAGCTCGCAATCGCCAATAAGGTTTGGATGATCTCTAAAGCAAACAACGTATCAACCCCTTGAGAAAAATTTCCCGCAGAGCTATGATACTCACCTCTATTCCGCTCACGCGGGATACAGGCAACCGTCTTTTACCGCCACGCTACCATAAGAACCTGAAGAACTCATGAGCAGCGGTGGGTTTCCACGCAAAAATGATTATAACATGACCGTCGAAAATTGTCAAAAAGAATAACGCACGCGAAATTTTGGGGCTGGCCACATGGCCAGCCCCTTCGCTTATGCTTGATTCAATTACTGAGCCTCGAAATTGTCCTTGGTCAAGCCGCAGATGGGGCAGACCCAATCCTCAGGCAGGTCCTCCCAGGCGGTGCCGGGAGCGACGCCGTTATCGGGATCGCCAACGGCGGGATCGTACTCGTAACCACAGAGACAAACGTACTTCATAATGGGTTCCTCCTCCATTTTTTAAGTTACTGATAAATCAATTGGCAGCTTAGCCGAAATACCGCTCCAGCAGACCGGCGAACGCCTTGCCGTGGCGGGCCTCGTCGCGGGCCATCTCGTGGACAGTGTCGTGGATGGCGTCCAGACCCAGCTCCTTGGCCTTCTTCGCCAGCTCGGCCTTGCCGGCGGTGGCACCGTTCTCGGCCTCCACACGGACGGTCAGGTTCTCCTTGGTGGACGGAGAGACGACCTCGCCCAGCAGCTCAGCGAACTTGGCGGCGTGCTCGGCCTCTTCATAGGCGGCCTTCTCCCAGTACAGGCCGATCTCAGGATAGCCCTCGCGATGAGCGGCGCGGGCCATGGCCAGATACATACCGACCTCGGTGCACTCGCCGTTGAAGTTCTCCCGCAGACCTTCCTTGATCTCTTCGGGAGCGTCAGAGGCCACGCCGATGACATGCTCGGCAGCCCAGTTCATCTCGCCCTCCATCTTGGTGAACTTGGACGCGGGAGCCTTGCACAGGGGGCAGCGGAACCCTTCGGGGAGAGCCTCGCCCTCGTAGACGTAACCACAGACCTGACATACAAACTTTGCCATAGTAATATCCTCCATTGTTAATTGATGTCGCGCATCAGGCGGCGCAATTAAGAATTATTCCTGATAAGCGCATTATAGCAGACCTTCGCCTGTTTGTAAAGCAAAATTTCAGGGAATTTTTTTGGTGATTTTGCCGATTTTTTCGCCCTCCGGGGCGCTCTCCAGCAAAATCCCCCCTCTGGGCGGCAGGGTCAGCCGCAGTTTGCCGTTCATGGCCAGGTAACGCTCGCCGGTGAACACATCCACCGCCTGAACGTGGCCCCAGGGCAGCTCCACGATGGTCCGGGTCCGGGCGTTGCTCACCGCCACGGCCACGCTCTCCCCCGCCGCCCGGCGGACGAAGGACACCAGGCACTCCCCGCAGGTGCCCCAGCGGATGTCCCCCTCCCGGAGGGGGCGGCTGGTCTTGCGGTAGTTGCCCAGCCTGGCGCAGTAGGCCACCAGGTCCTGGTCCTCCCGGCCCCAGGGGTATGGCCGCCGGTTGAAGGGGTCCTCGAAGCCGGTCATGCCTGCCTCGTCCCCATAGAACACCGTGGGCGCGCCGGGGAAAGCGAACAGCACCAGCAGTCCCAGCTTGAGCAGCTCCATGCCGCCCGCCCGCTCTCTGGGGGACATCTCATAGCCTGCTCGCCAGTCCTTGCTCTGGTCCTGGCGCTCGTTGCCCACTCCAAGGTAGGTCAGGATGCGCAGGGTGTCGTGGGTGCCGAGGGCGTTCATGGCGGAGTAGAAGGCGGAGGGAGGATAGTTTTCCCGCAGGTCCTCCATGCTATACTTGAACCCCGCCCCGTCGCCGTGGAGCAGGAAGTTTAAGAGCGCGGTGCGGAAGGGGTAGTTCATCAGGCCGTCCAGATGGTAGCCCAGCAGGTGGCGGCGGCGAACGCCGTAGGCGATTTTTGTGGAGCCGTCCTCCCAGACCTCACCAATGACGATGGCGTTGGGGTTTTCCTCCCGCGCCGCCTGGTGGATGCCGTTGACGAAGTCGTCGGGCAGCTCATCCGCCACGTCCAGCCGCCAGCCGTCGGCTCCCGCCCGGAGCCAACGCCGCACCACGGAGTCTTCCCCGGCGAAGATGAAATCCCGGTAGCCCTGGCAGTCCTCCCGAACGGCGGGCAGGGAGTAAATGCCCCACCAGCTCTCGTACTTGTCGGGCCACTCCTTCCAGTCGAACCAGTCATAGTAAGGGGAGTCCTTGGACTGCACCGCCCCCGGCTCTTTGTAGAAGCCGTCCCCGTTGAAGTACCGGGAGACATAGCCGGTGTGGTTGAATACGCCGTCCAGGATGATTTTGATGCCCCGCTTGTGGGCCTCATCGCACAGGTGGGTGAAATCCTCGTTGGTGCCCAGCATGGGGTCTACCCGGCTGTAGTCGGCGGTGCCGTAGCGGTGGTTCTCCGACGCCTCGAAGATGGGGCAGAAGTAGATGGTCTCCACCCCCAGCCCGGCGAGATAGTCCAGTTTGGCCTCCACGCCTTTGAGATTCCCGCCGAAGAAATCCCGGTTGCAGATGTCCATGCCCCGCTCGGTCTTGCCGATGGGCTTGTAGAGGGGTTCCGCGTCCCAGTTCTGGTGGACGCTGCGGCCCCCCACCAGGCCGGTGGGGTCGGGGATCTCCGTGCGGAAGAACCGGTCGGGGAAGATTTGATAGCACATCCCCTTGCCGAACCAGTCCGGTACCTGGTCGTTTCCGTCGTAGACGGTGAGCTGGTAGGTGCGCAGCTGCTTCTTGCGCCCGTCCAGCCCCTCCAGCTGGAAGGTGTACCACACCAGGCCCACATAGTCCCCGGTGTCCAGAGTGCAGGTGAACTCGTCCCGGCCCAGGTCGGTCCCCACCCAGGGCATGGGCAGCGTCACCATTCGGTTGTTGTCGAACTCAAAATAAGCGGTCAGGGACGCACGGGAAAAGCCCTCTGCCCGTGCCGGGCGGAGGGTAAAGCGCACCTGGGTCCCCGCGGGGACCGCGCCGTAAGGCTCCTTACAGCGCAGGTTGCGGGAATCGTAAATGGTCAGGTCGGGCATAAAATCAGTCCGTTTCGTTTTAGTTTTTATAAGCTCTTAGCTGTTAGCTTTTAGCTATTAGCCAGGCAGTTCTTGGCATTACGTGCTGCGCCTACTGGTTGCATGACTTTACAAACAGGTGGTTTCGCTCTCAGCTTTCTTTTTAGCTTTTCGCTTTAGACAGGCAGCACCTGACTACAGGGAGAAGCGCAGCTTCGGAAGTGCCGCTTGACGGCAACAGCTAATAGCTAATGGCTAACAGCTCAATTCATTGCAGCAGCTGGTTCTCCGCCTCCACCCGCTCCAGGGTGGCCTCATCGCTGAAATAGTAGTTCATAATGGCGGCGGTGATGGCGGCGGTATCGGCGCCGGCGCTGGCCTTTTCCACCACGGAGCAGACCACGATCTCCGGGTCGTCGATGGGGGCAAAGGCCACGAACAGGCCGTTGGTCTGGCTGTTGTTGTTGATCTGGGCAGTACCGGTCTTACAGCCCACCTTGATGCCGCTGGCCTCCAGCTCCTCGAAGTCGGTGATGTCGTCGGCCTCGATGACTTCGCCCATGCCCTCGATGATGGCCTCCCGCGCCGCGTCGTCCAGCTCCACGGTGCTGAGGATTTCCGTCTCATGCTCGTAGAGGACCTCGGTGTTGTCGCTGGACTTGACGCTGCTCAGCAGGTGGGCGTCGTAGCGGTCCCCGCCCCGGACGAAGGTGGCGATGTAGTTGGCGATTTGCAGCAGGGTGAACTGGTTGTCCGACTGGCCGATGGCGGCGGAGGTGACGTTGCCCTGATACCAAATGGCCCCCACCGACTCGGAGTACTCCGGCCCGGCGTTGACGCCGGTGCTTTCGGTCAGCTCGATGCCGCTGGCCACCCCCAAGCCGTAAGCCTGAGCCGTCTCCGTCAGGTAGGAGATGCCCACCTCAGCGCCCATCGTGTAGAAGTAGACGTTGCAGGAGTCCCGGATGGCGGCGGAGAGGTTCTCCAGCCCGTGACCGGATCTCTTCCAACAGTTCTGAGGGGTGCCGCTGTTGTTGTAGGTACCGGTGCAGTTGACGGTGCGGCTGGTGTCGGTGACGCCTGCGTTCACCGCAGCTGTTGCGGTGCAGATTTTATAGGTGGAACCGGGGGCGTAGGTGCCCAGCAGCGCCCGGTTGTACAAGGGCAGCAGGTCGTCGTCCGCCAACTCCTCATAGTCCTCGTTGTAGGTGGCCGGGTCGTAGGTGGGGTAGGAACCCATGGCCAGCACGCTGCTGTCCTCCACGCTGATGACCACTACGGCGCTGCCGCCGTTCATGCTGTTGATCTGCTCGGTGTACTCGGCCAGAGCGTCCTCCGCCACTTTCTGGAGGCCGCTGTCCAGGGTCAGAGCCAGGGTATTACCCGACTGCGGCTCCACGGTATACGTTTCGTCTACCAAAACGCCGTCGTTGTCGTAGGTCAGCTGCAAGGTGCCGTCCACGCCCTTCAAATACTCCTCAAAGGCGGATTCCACACCGGAGAGGCCGATGGTGTTGTTCATATTATAGGTGTTGTCCTCGTCGGCGCTCAGCTCCGCCCACTTTTCGGCGGTGATGGCTCCCACCTGGCCCAGCAGGTGGGCGGCGTAAGAGGTTTTGTACTCCCGGACGGACAGGGCCTCGATGTTGACCCCGGCCAGGCTCTCCTCCTCCACCATGGTGATAAAGTCGATGTCCACGTCCTCTGCGAAGTAATAGGTGGAGTAGGTGACTTCCTCAGAACGGAGGTAGGCGGAGTACAGCACGCCCAGAATCTCCCGCTGCTCCGAAGAGGAAAGGTCCCCGTCCAGCTGGAAGTAATCAGCCATGTTGCTCATCAGCTCATCGGCGGAGGTGGTGTTGTCCCCCCAGAAAATCGAATCGGAGGTGCCCCGCACCGCCAGGCACAGCTGATAGAGCCGGGTCTGTGTCAGGTTGCCGTCGTCGTCCCGGGTCAGGTAGGCGTTGCCGTCGGTGGTGTAGGAGTAGGGGGAGCTGTCGGAGACGGGCAGTTCCTCGTCGTTCCACTCCACGTCCAACTCCTTGCAGATTTCAATGAGCCGCTGCACCACCGCCGCCTGGTTTTCCTCGCTGCCCATAGCGTCCACGTCCAGCGTGACCACATACTCCGCCCGGTTGGTGACCAGCACGTTGCCGTACCGGTCGGTGATGTCGCCCCGGGCGGCCTGAACGGTCTTGGAGGTGGTGTAGGTGTTGATCTCGTTGGACTCCTGGGGGTCGATGGCCTGGTTGACGATGGCGTCGTAGGCCGCCCAGCCGTAGTAGCCGCTCATGGCCAGCAGCAGCAGCGCTACAATGGCGGTGCGGAAATAAAGTGATCTTTTGCCCATGAATGCTCCTTCCGGGGTCGGGATTCGTGCGTGAAAGTGTAGGGCTTCGTTTTCGTCAGCCTCAAAACCCGAACTCCTACACATACGGTGTGCTACAGCTCTGTATCCGTGCGATACCGCTGGTAAATGGCGGCGTAGACGAAGTAAATGGGGATGACGAACACCAGGGAATACAGCCCCTCCGGTACGGCGATGCGCAGCAGGGTGTCCATGGCGTTGCCGCCGAAGGTGTAGTAGTAAAACACCCGCGCTCCCTCCAGCACCAAAACCCCCATGGCCCCGCAGAGGACGACGCCCAGGAAGTTCTTGCCGATTTGCCGCCGGGTGGTCAGTCCCGCCAGCACTCCGGTGACGGTGCAGATGGGGATCATCATCGTGCCGCCCCGGAAGTACACCGCGCTGCAAAAAAAGCCCACGCCCAGCCCGTAGAGCGCGCCGCCCAGCGAGCCTTCATAGCAGCCCACCGCCGCCACCACCAGCGGGGCCAGCTCCGGCAGCGCGCCATAGATGGGGATGCGGTTCAGGATACAGATTTTGATGAAATACATCACCAGGTAGCTCAGGGCATAGATGCCCCACTTGACCTGGCTGCCGTTGTTTCGTCCCATACCCGGCCCCCTCAGTCGTTGTTGAAGTCCGTGACTACGAACAGGGTGCTCAGGTTGTCGAAATCGGCGGCAGGGGTGACGACGGCGTACCGCTCCAAACCGGAGGGTTCTGTCTCCACCGACTCGATGTAGCCCACCACCAGGCCGGAGGGATAGGTCCCGTTCGCGCCGGAGGTCAGCACCTCGTCGCCGGAGATGAACACCGCGTCGGCGCTGAGGTAGGTCAGCTTGCACTTGCCCTCGGTCATCAGGCTCAGGTCGCTTTCCAGCATCAGGGTGTCGCCTGTGCGGTAGACTGTGGCGCTGACGGAAATGCTGGGGTCAAGGATGGTGATGAGGGTGGCCCAGTTGGTGCCCACCTCCTGCACCACGCCCACCAGATAGCCGGTGCCGGTGATGACCACGTCGTTGACGGCGATGCCCGCGTTGGAGCCTTTGCTGATGGTCAGGGTGGACTCCCAGCTGCTGGCCTTGCCCTCGGTGACGGTCACGTCCATCAGCGTCAGGTCGGTCTTTTCCTCCACCAGCCCCAGGGCGTTGCGGAGGTCCTCGTTCTCAGACTGGGCGTCCTGGGCCTCCCGCAGCTCACTGCGGACCTCGGACAGCTCCTGCTGCAAGGCTTCGTTTTCCTCCACCAGCTGCTCATAACGGAAGGCGTAGTCATACACCCCTTCCACCCAGCCGGTAAAGGAGGAGGCCACCCGCTGGAAGGGGGAGGAAACCACTCCAATGACATTGGAGAGGGGGGAGGTCATGTTGGGGAACAGCGCCGAGGTCATGGTCACCACCGCCGTCAGCAGCAGCGCGGCGATGAGCACCCAAAGGCCGTTGTCGTGGAAAAACTTTTTCAATCTAAGGACCCTTTCTCCTTCTGGTACGCGGTACGGCCTGAGAAATCAGAGACAGTACACGCCGAAGCCCGCCAACATTCGGCCCAGCCGACAGATGGGAAGCCCCACCACATTATAAAAGTCTCCCTGGATGCTGTCAACCAAAAGCGCGCCCCGGCCCTGGATGCCGTAAGCCCCGGCCTTGTCCATGGGTTCCCCGGTGGCGATGTAGTCCAGGATCTCCCGCTCTGTCAGGTTGCAGAACCGGACGCTGGTGGCTTCGCAGGCGGTCAGCTCCCGCTCCCCCTGGCGGACAACCACGCCGGTGTAAACCGTGTGCCGCCGACTGGAGAGCGAGGACAGCATCCGAAAGGCGCTGGCCTGGTTCTCCGGCTTGCCCAGCACCTTGCCGTCCAGCACCACGATGGTGTCCGCGCCGATGACGATGTCCTCCGGCCCCACCTGGGCCGCCACCTGCGCGGCCTTTTGCCGGGCCAGCTCCTGAGCAAGCTGTTCCTTGGGCAGAGAATGGTCCATCTTCTCCTCTCCCTGGGCGGGGATGACCTGAAAATCGGTGATCCCCATCTGCTCCAGCAACGCTTTGCGCCGGGGAGATTGAGAAGCCAGAATAATACTCATAGGGTACGCCTCCTTGCTGAAATCAAGCTGAAAAATCGTTCTAAGAGAAACCTTTCGTCACTTTCCGGTGGAGCCGAAGCCCCCCGCGCCCCGCGCCGTCTCGTCCAGCTCGTCCACCTGCTCCAGCTGGGCCTGGACCACCGGCACCACCGCCAGCTGCGCCACCCGCGCTCCGGGCTGGATGGTGTAATCCTCCCGGCTGCTGTTGAACAGGCCCACGCGAATTTCGCCCCGGTAGTCGCTGTCGATGACCCCCACGCCGTTGGAGAGGTTGACCCCCTCCTTCACCGCAAGGCCCGAACGGGCGAACACCAGCGCCACATACTCCGGCCCCGGCAGGGCGATGGCGATGCCGGTGGGAATCATGGTTCGCTCTCCCGCCCCCAGCACCAGCGGCTGGTCGATGCAGGCGTGGAGGTCCATGGCGGCGGCGCCGCCGCTGGCGTAGTAGGGGAAGGGGATCTCTGTCCCGATCTTGGGGGACAGGGCTTTGATCTTCAACTTCATTGTAATCGGTTCCTTTGTCGTTTTTGGTCGTTATTCCACATCCCGGAAATACAGCCCCCGTGTGAACTGCTCCGGCAAACGAGCCTCGCCGGTCTGGTACTGGCGCAAAATCTCAGCGCAGTCCGCACCCGTCTCAGTGGTGAACAGCAGACGCGCCCGCCAGAGGCCGCATCTCTGCCAAAAGTCCTGTTTATCCGCCAGATAGACCGGGGCGGAGTTCAAAATCTCGTTCCGGCAGCCATAGGCATGGACCACCGGGAACCTGGCCCGCCGCCGGTCAGTCAGCACCGGGTCGCCGCCGGTTTTCCAGTTGCAGGCGCATTTGCCGTTTTTGCCTCGAATAATACAATTTTCCATAATCATCAGGGGCAAGCGCCCGTAGACGATTAACTCCGTATCCAATGGCTTGGACAGATCCCGCACCCGCTGGCTTTTCAGCTCGAAGGACAGCACCGCCGAGGCAAGGCCCAGCTCCTGCATCCCGGTCAGGCTCTCGCTGTTGGTGACTCCCAGGCCGAAGTCCCCCCGGGGGGTGAAGCCCAGTTCCTGGGCCAGCATGACCCCCGACCAAGTGGAGGCATAGGCGGCGGTCACGCCCCGCCGCCGCAGGTCGGCCAACAGAGTTATGGCCCCTTCCCGCTCCCAGTCCCACAGGATACGGGGCAGAGTGACGGCGCACTCCGCGCCGCTGCGAGTGATTTTTTCTATCAGCTCCGGGTGGGCGGCGTATTCCTCCAGCGGCAGCGCCACGGAGCCGGGCCGCAGGGCTAGCAGTTCGTCCGTCAGCTGCTCTGCCCGGAGCAGCGAGACGGAGAACCCAGGCTGTTCCTGCCGATTGGGGACGCTCTGAGGCGGGGCAAATTTCCCCGTCCGCCGGGCGGGCGGTTCCGTCCGCGCCCGGTTCAGGCCCTCCAGCGCCTCCCGGCGCAGGCCGTTCAGGGCGGAAACGGGCAGAGAAAGCCCCTCTCCCACCTGAATTTCGCAGGTTTCGCAAAAATAGGGAGTGCCGCCGGTTTTGGTCAGCTGCCTATGCAGCTGCTCCCCCGTCAGGGGGCGGTTTCGCGCCGGTTCGGGGACCGGACCAGTGACGGCGACGGAGTGTCCCATCTCGTCGGAGGCGGTGACGACGGCGGGCCGTCCCTGTTCCACCTCCGCCCGGATGTCGATGGGGACCCGCGGCTGTTCCTTGCCATAGCGCCGCCGGGCCTCTGCAAACAAGTCCTCCGGGGGCGGCGCGTCGTTGTCGTGGACGCCGAACATTTTGGGGCCGGTGCGGTCCATAAAATAGCCGTCGGTGAAGCCCTGACGGGAGAAGGCCCGCTCCAGAGCGGTCAGTTCCTCCGGCGTGGGGTCCCGGCCCTCCCGGAGGCAGGCGGAATAGATGCCTGTCACCACGGCCACGTACTCCGGGCGCTTCATGCGGCCCTCGATTTTGGCGCAGGCCACCCCCATCTCCTCCAGCTCCCGGAGGTGGGCGGCGAGGCTCATGTCTTTCAAAGAGAGTAAGGGCTTGTCGGCTCTGCCGTTCCAGCCGTAGTTCAGGCGGCAGGGCTGGGCGCACATGCCCCGGTTGCCGCTGCGTCCCCCCACCACGGAGGAAAAAAAGCACTGGCCGGAGTAGCACATACACAGCGCCCCGTGGACGAACACCTCCACTTCCACCGGGGAGTGGGCGCAGATGTAGGCGATCTGGTCCCGGCTCAGCTCCCTGGCCAGCACCACCCGGCTGATGCCCAGCCCGGCGGCGAACTTTGCCCCCTCCAGGTCGTGGATGGACATCTGGGTGGAAGCGTGGATGGGCAGGTCTGGCGCGGCCTGGCGCACCGCCCGCAGTACCCCCAGGTCCTGCACCAGCACCGCGTCCACGCCGATGGCGCTGGCGTAGGCAGCCAGCTCTGCCGCCTGGGGCAGCTCCCGGTCATAGACCAGGGTGTTCAGCGTCAGATAGACCTTCGCCCCCCGCAGGTGGCAATAGTCCACCGCCTCCCGCAGGGTCTCCCGGTCAAAGTTGGCGGCGTTTCGCCGGGCGTTGAAGTCCCCCACGCCCAGATAGACCGCGTCCGCGCCGGACTGCACCGCCGCCCGGACCGCCTCCGGCGACCCCGCCGGGGCCAGCAGCTCCATCATACGGTCACTTGCCCTGGCTCAGCCGGAAGTTCTCCCGCTTCAGCTCGGAAATTTCCCGCTTCAGATTGCCGCTCTCGTCCAGGGCCTCTTTCAGTTGGCGGCGCAGGTTCTCCCCGGCCTCCCGCTCCCGGAAATAGCTGTCGGCGATGTTCATGGCCGCCATGGTCGCCGCGTCCACGGCGGAGGAACGGGCCATCCCCTCCGCCTGGGCGATCTGCTGGCCTACATACTCCGCGATCTGCTCGATATACCCGCTGTTTTCGTCGGCGGTCAGGAGGTAATTCCGCCCGGCGATGGTCACTCTGATTTTCTCTTTCATTGCAGCTCCCTTCCGCACAGTGCCATACAAGGATAGATAAGAAAAGTATAACACAAATTCCCGGCGCTGGGAACGAAAATCTTTTGCCCAGGCCAGAAAACTTCGCCGGTTGCAAATCGCCGCCGGGTCGGGTATACTGTTGGGGAACCATCTGACCGCGTTTTCGGAGGGAAGAACATGACAGAGGAAGAGGCCCGCCTCATTCAACAGAACCAGTTTATCCAGCTCTGCGGCATCCAGCTTTTGGAGGACCCGGAGGGCAGCTATTATGCTCAGGCCCAGGTCACGCCCCAGGTCCACAACCCCTACGGCATCGTCCACGGGGGAATGCTGTACACCATGGCGGATATGGTCTCCGGCGCGACTGCCCGGCAGTACGGCAAACACCCCGTCACCCTGGACAGCGATCTGCACTTTTTGCGCAACGTGGCCTCCGGCACTCTCACCGCCAGGGCGGAGCCTGTGCGCATAGGCGGCAGCGTGGCCGTCCTCCGGGCCAGGGTCTGCTGCGGGGACGAGCTGCTGGCGGAGGGAACGTTCACCTTTTTCTACCGCCGGGAGAAATAACAGAATTAGCAATTAGCAATGTGCAGTGTGCAATTATGGGAAAAACGAACGCTGACGCTCTCCTGCGAAAGCCATTGTACTCCACAGACGCTCCCCCAAGACAGCTATGGCTGCAAACCCATTCATTGCTAATTGCTAATTGCACATTGCACATTATGAGGAGGAATCCCCATGGGAAAAGCCCAGGAAAACAAACAGAATAAGCTGCAACGCCTGATGGACGCCACCTTTGTGCTGTTTTCCAACCGGGGGATGGCACGGACCTCCATTTCGGACATCACCGCCGCCGCAGGCATCGCCAAGGGGACCTTTTACCTCTACTTTAAGGACAAGGACGACATTCGGGACGCGCTGGTGTCCCAGATGACCCAGCGGCTCTTTCGGGAGGCCGTGCAGGGCCAGGAGGAATCGGACCGGCCCTTTGCGGATAAGCTCATCCACATTTTGGACAGTATGCTGAACCAGCTGCAAAACAGCCCCCTGCTGCTGCGGTTCCTCCGCAAAAACCTGAGCTGGAGCACCCTGCGCAGCGCCCTGCGGCACGCCGCCACCCAGCGGGGACAGAGCTATATGGACGAGTTTTACCGGCTGACCGCCAACGATCCCAGCCAGTGGGAGGCTCCCCAGGTGATGATCTTCACCATCATCGAGCTGGTGGGCAGCACCTGTTACAGCGTTGTGGCGGAGCACGACCCGGTGGACCTGGCCACCTACAAGCCCTATCTCTACCGGACTATCCGCGGTATCGTTCAGAGCCACCAGCAGCAGCCGGAGGGTTAGGGAATATATCACTACAGTTCAGCGCGGCATATTTTGTATTCTATTCATCCACCTGTAGGGGCGGCCCTCGGCCGCCCGAAAAACTGCATTTTTCTTTGTCTCCCCGCCCAACGCAGGCGGCGGAAAGGAGCTGTTTTTATGTCGGAAAAACAAGACTTGCTGACCCTGCTGCGCCGGGTGGAGTCCGGCGCGTGCAGCCCGGAGGACGCCCTTCTGCGGCTGAAACAGGCCCCCTTTGAGGATTTGGGATACGCCAAGGTGGACCACCACCGGGCCTTGCGCCAGGGGGCCGCGGAGGTCATCTACGGCAAGTCCAAGACCCCGGAGCAGATTTTGGGCATCGCGTCCTCTATGGCCGCCAGCGGCACCCACAACATCCTCATCACCCGGATGAGCGAAGAGGCCGCCCGACTGGTGGAGCAGCAGCTGCCCCTGGATTATCACCCCATCCCCCAGCTGGGGGTCGCCAACCCCGGCCCCCATCCCTCGGTGGGCAACATCGTGGTGGCCGCCGCCGGCACCAGCGACCTCTATGTGGCGGAGGAAGCCGCCCTGACCGCCGAGACCCTGGGCAACCGGGTGGTCCGGCTGTACGACGTGGGGGTCTCCGGCCTCCACCGGACGCTGGCCCACCTGGACGAGCTGATGGAGGCCCGCGTGGTCATCGCCGTGGCCGGGATGGAGGGGGCGCTGGCCTCGGTGCTGGGCGGTCTGGTGGACTGCCCGGTTCTCGCCGTCCCCACCAGCGTGGGCTACGGGGCCAGCTTCGGCGGCTTGTCCGCTCTGCTAAGTATGCTCAACTCCTGCGCCTCCGGCGTCAGCGTGGTCAACATCGACAACGGCTTCGGCGCGGGATATCAGGCCAGCCTCATCAACCAGATGGAAAGCCCCAAAGAGCCGTGAACCGGCAGCAGGAACAAAAACCGCTGGAACTGCTGCGGGACTACTTCGGCCACGACGCCTTTCGCCCCAGCCAGAAGGAGGCCATTGACTGTCTGCTTTCTGGGCGGGACCTGTTGGCGGTCATGCCCACCGGGGCGGGGAAAAGCGTCTGCTACCAGATCCCCGCGCTGATGGCGGAGGGGGTCACGCTGGTCATCTCCCCGCTTGTCTCGTTGATGAAGGATCAGGTCACCGCCCTGGTGCAAAACGGCGTTCCCGCCGCCTATTTCAACAGCCTTTTGACCTCCGCACAGCAGGCCGAGGCCCTGCGCCGGGGTGCGGAAGGGCGTTACAAGCTCATCTATGTGGCCCCGGAGCGGCTGACCTCCCCGGCCTTCCTCCGCTTCTGCCAGACCGTCCCCATTGCCATGGTCACGGTGGACGAGGCCCATTGCGTCTCCCAGTGGGGCCAGGACTTCCGCCCCAGCTACCTGGAGATCGCCGGATTCATCGACCAGCTGCCCCGCCGCCCGGTGGTCTCAGCCTTCACCGCCACCGCCACCCAGCGGGTCCGCCGGGACATCATCGAGCTGTTGAAGCTGCAAAAACCCCACCAGATCGTCACCAGCTTTGACCGGAAAAACCTCTACTTTGAAGTGCGTAAGCCCAAGGACAAGAACGCAGCTCTGCTGGAGCTGGTGCGCAAACGCGCCGGGGACTGCGGCATCATCTACTGCCAGACCCGCAAGGCGGTGGAGGCGGTCTGCGAACTGCTCCAACAGCACGATATCCCCGCCACCCGCTACCACGCGGGGCTGACCAAGGAGGAGCGGCTGCAAAATCAGGAGGATTTTCTCTTTGACCGCAAGTCGGTGATGGTGGCCACCAACGCCTTCGGCATGGGCATCGACAAATCCAACGTCAGCTATATCATCCACTACAATATGCCCACCAGCCTGGAAAACTACTATCAGGAGGCCGGGCGTGCCGGGCGGGACGGCAGCGCCGCCGACTGCATCCTGCTCTACAGCCCCCGCGACGTGGACACCGCCCGGTTCCTCATCCAGCAGAGCGAGCCTGCGGAGCAGTCCCCAGAGCAGGCGGAGGTCCTACGCCAGCGGCAATTCCACCGGCTGGGCCAGATGAAGGATTACTGCACCCAGGCAGGGTGTCTGCGCCGTTTTCTGTTGGATTACTTCGGGGAGAAAATCCCCGCTCCCTGTGGAAACTGCTCCGGCTGCCTGGCCGGGTGGGAGGACGTGGACGTCACTAAGGAGGCCCAAAAGCTGCTCTCCTGCGTCCGCCGGGTGGAACGGGCGGGCTATCAGCCCACAAAAGACCTGGTGTTTCAAATTCTGCGGGGGGAGAAAAGCGAAGCCCTTACCCTGCTCCAACTGGACCGGCTCTCCACCTTCGGCATTTTGGACAAGGGGGAATCCAACCGGCTGGAGGCCGTGACCCGGCGGCTGCTGGACCGGGGATTGCTCCAGCAGAGCGGCGATGCCAGCCCCGTTCTTTCCCTGACCGACCGGGCCAAGCCCCTGCTGGCCGGGCGGCAGACCCTGACCATCAAGCAAAAGCGGCCCAAGCCCCGGAAAACCATCCGCCCCGTCTCCAACGCCGGGGTGGACGCCGCCCTGTTCGACCAGCTCCGCGAGGTTCGGAAACGGCTGGCGAACCGGGCCGGGGTCCCGGCCTATGTGGTGTTTTCCGACGCAACGCTGCGGGATATGTGCCAGGCGCTGCCCACCACCCGGAAGGAATTTCTGTCCATCTCTGGCGTCAGCAACATCAAGTGTCAGCGGTACGCAGGGGATTTTCTGCCGGTCATCCGGCAGTACCGGCAGGGAAAGGGCCACTGAGCAGAAAATGGGCAATTTGTTCACGTTCCGCTCTTGCACAGAGGCGGGGTTTGTGGTATTTTAATATATGTGTGTCCCCTTTGTGCGGCTTTGCCGCGGAATGAGCAATTAGCAATGTGCAATTACGGTAAAAAGGGGACAAGAGCAGCATAAAACATGACACCGCTCCGGGCGTGACCCCTTCGGAGCGCCCGTGGAGGAAACCAAATGAACGAAACCACCCGTTACGACGTTATCATCATCGGCTGCGGCGAGGCCGGAGCCTTCGCCGGTTACGAGCTGAAAAAACTCCGCCCGGAGCTGCGCGTCCTGGTGCTGGACCAGGGCGAGGACATCTACAGCCGCCGCTGCCCCATTGTGGCCGGGAAGGTGGACCGGTGCATCAACTGCCCCGTCTGCGCGACCATGTGCGGCTTCGGCGGCGCGGGCGCCTTCTCCGACGGCAAGTTCAACTTCACCACCGCCTTTGGCGGCTGGCTGACGGACTATATGCCCGCCGGGGAGGTCATGGACCTGATCCGCTACGTGGACAAGGTCAACGTGCAGTTCGGCGCGACGACGGAGTGCTTTTCCACCGACAGCCCGGCGGCCCGCGCCCTGGAAAAGCGGGCGCTAGAGCATGACCTGCACCTGCTCCAGGCCCAGTGCAAACATCTGGGGACGGAAAACAACCTGAAAATTCTGGAGCGGCTGTACGAGTACCTGCGGGAGCAGCATATCGACTTCCGGTTCCGCACCGCCGTGAAACATATCGACCCGGCAGGGGATGGCTACCGCCTGACCCTGGCAAACGGCGAGACGCTGGACTGCGCCGTCCTCATCGCCGCGCCGGGGCGCTCCGGGGCGGAGTGGTTCGCCGGGGAGTGCAAGCGGCTGGGCATCCACCTCATCAACAACCAGGTGGACATCGGTGTGCGGGTGGAACTGCCCGCCAAGGTGTTTGAGCACATCACCGACGTGGTCTACGAATCCAAGCTGGTCTACCGGACCAAGCAGTACGGGGACAGCGTGCGCACCTTCTGCATGAACCCTTACGGCCATGTGGTGGCGGAGAATGTGGAGGGCATCAACACCGTCAACGGCCACAGCTACTCTGACCCAGCCCTCCGCAGCGAAAACACCAACTTCGCCCTGCTGGTCAGCAACAAGTTCACTGAACCCTTCAACGAACCCTATCGCTACGGCAAACACATCGCCTCTCTGAGCAACATGCTGGCGGGCGGCGTGCTGGTGCAGCGGTTCGGCGACCTGGTCAAGGGCATCCGCACAAATGCCCACCGGCTGAGCCAGTCCTACACCCGGCCCACCCTGACCGCCGCCGTCCCCGGCGACCTGTCCCTGGCCCTGCCCAAGCGACAACTGGACGACATCATCGAGATGATCTACGCGCTGGACAAGCTGGCCCCCGGCACCGCCAACTACGACACCCTGCTCTACGGCGCGGAGGTCAAATTCTACTCCAGCCGTATTGAGCTTTCCAACGAGCTGGAGACCCCCATGCGGAACTTCTTCGCCATTGGCGACGGCGCAGGCACCACCAGAGGACTGGCCCAGGCCGGGGCCTCCGGCATCAAGGTGGCGCGGGTGGTCGCGGAAAGACTTTAACCAGCTCTCCCTCTTGCCTCCCCTGAAAGGGGAGGGGGACCATGCAAAGCATGGTGGAGGGGTTTTCCGCCGGAATTACAGATAAGGCTGATTTAAAAGGACAACCAAAGGCTTTAGAGAGAGGCTTTAAGGAGGATTTTACTTGGCAAAGCTGTATTTCAAATACGGGGCCATGGGCAGCTCCAAAACCGCCACGGCCCTCATCACCAAGTACAACTATGAAGAGCGGGGGATGCGCGTCCTGTTGCTGAAACCGGCGGCGGACGTGCGGGACGGCGTCACCGCCGTTCAGTCCCGGGTGGGCCTCAGCGCCCAGGCGGAGACCGTCTCCCCGGAGGACGACATTTTGGCCCTGCACCGGGACCACGCTCCGGTGGACGTCATCATTGTGGACGAGTGCCAGTTCCTGACGGAGCAGCAAATCGACCAGCTCCGGGAGCTGGTGGACTTGGAGGACCTGCCAGTGCTGTGCTTCGGCCTGCGGACCGACTTCCAGACCCGGCTGTTCCCCGGCAGCCGCCGCCTGTTCGAGTTGGCGGACTCCATCACGGAGATCAAGACCATCTGCCACTGCGGGGCCAAGGCCACGGTGAACGCCCGGCTGGACGATCAGGGCTATATCATCACCGAGGGCGAACAGGTGGAGCTGGGCGGCAACGAGCGGTACATCGCCATGTGTCATAAATGCTGGAAAATTTTCATCAGCGAACACAAAAAGGCCCGCTGACAGTTGCATTTCTGCAAATATTTTTTCCGACAAAAGGCAAACAGGAAAAAATCTGAAATCGACCAAACTTTTTGTTGCTTTTCCGTGAAAAGCGTGTAAAATGAGAGGTGGAACCGGCTGTGAAGGGCGGTTCCGCCAAATCAAAAATACTACTTAGGAGGAAAAAACATGAAAAAGCTCATCGCGCTGTTTATGGCCATGGCTATGGTGTTCTCCCTGGCCGCCTGCGGCAGCAGCTCCAGCAGCTCTGACGCCGACACCACCAGCGACACCAGCGCCGCCGCGGACGCCACCGCCACCAACACCGACTACCGTGTGGCCATGATCACCGACTACGGCGACATCACCGACCAGTCCTTCAACCAGACCACCTACGAGGCCTGCAAGGAGTACTGCGCCGACAACGGCCTGGACTTCATCTACTACAAGCCCGACTCCGACTCCGACGCTGACCGTGTCGCCATGGTCGAGAAGGCCGTCGACGAGGGTTACAACGTGGTCGTGATGCCCGGCTACGCCTTCGCCCCCACCATCGAAGCCACCGCTGAGGACTATTCCGACATCACCTTCATCGCCCTGGACGTCAGCTCCAGCGACTTCAGCGAAGGCTATGAGCTGCCCTCCAACGTCTACTGCGCTGTTTACCAGGAAGAGCTGGCCGGTTACATGGCCGGTGTCGCCGCTGTCAAGCTGGGCTACACCCATCTGGGCTTCCTGGGCGGCATGGCTGTCCCCGCTGTTATCCGCTATGGCTATGGCTTCGTGCTGGGCGCTGACGCCGCCGCTGCCGAGCTGGGCACCGACGTGACCGTCGAGTATGTCTACGGCAACCAGTTCTCCGGCGACTCCGACATCACCGCTTACATGGACAGCTGGTATCAGAACCTGGGCGTCGAAGTGGTCTTTGCCTGCGGCGGCTCCATCTACACCTCCGCCTGTGAATCCGCCGCCAAGGTGGACGGCAAGGTCATCGGCGTGGACACCGACCAGGCTGAGCTGATCGACGGCACCTACGGCGAGGGCATGACCGTTACCTCCGCCATGAAGGGCCTGGCCACCACCGTTAAGGATATGCTGGACGAGGTCGTGGCCGGCAACTTCGCTGAGTACGGCGGCCAGATCGCCACTCTGGGCCTGGTCTCCGGCGACGACGTGGAAGCCAACTATGTCCAGCTCCCCACCGCCTCCACTCAGTGGGCCGACGGCTTCACCGAGGACGACTATGCGGCCCTGGTCAGCGATATGTATGACGGCACCATCACCGTCTCCAACGACACCACCACCGAGCCTGAGGTCTCCATCACCGTCAACTACTACGGCAACGTCAAGTAATCACAATTTACCCGAGGCAGGGGCGTTTTCGCCCCTGTCTCTTTTTTCTGTTTTGCGCGGCAGGGCGCATTTCTTAGCCTTGTAAATTGGATGGCCCAATAACAGCAATATTTCTTTCGGCAAATTTGTCAAATTTGTTTGAAAAAGCGCGTAAGTTATAGTATACTGAAAGACAACAACCGGGTTAAGGCCCGAAGAATCATGAGGAAGCTCTGCTTCAATGGCCTTGGATGGCTGGGCGAGCAGATTTTGTGCAAATCGAGGCGCAGAATCGCAGGAATACTTTGTGTATTTCAAGATTCTGCAACGAAGAGTTGCGCGAAATATGCCGTCCAGACGCCGAGAGTTATTGAATCAGAGGTTCCTACTAAAAAAGAGGGAGGTCGAAAGCTTTGGAACAGCCATATGCCATTGAAATGCTCCACATCACCAAGCGTTTTCCGGGCATCATCGCCAACGATGACATCACGCTCCAGCTGAGAAAGGGCGAGATCCACGCGCTGCTTGGCGAAAACGGCGCGGGGAAATCCACCCTGATGAGCGTCCTGTTCGGCTTGTACCAGGCGGAGGAAGGCATTATCAAAAAGGACGGCAAGGAGGTCCAAATCAAGGACCCCAACGACGCCAACGATTTGGGCATCGGCATGGTGCATCAGCACTTTAAGCTGGTGGAATGTTTCTCCGTACTGGACAACATCATTTTGGGCGTGGAGCCAACCACCAAGGGCGGCGTGCTGCAAAAGGCCGAGGCGCGAAAGAAAATCATCGCCCTGTCCGACAAATACGGCCTGAAAGTGGACCCCGACGCCATGGTCGAGGACATCACCGTGGGTATGCAGCAGCGCACCGAGATCATGAAAATGCTCTACCGGGACAACGAGATCCTCATCTTCGACGAGCCGACGGCGGTGCTGACGCCCCAGGAGATCGAAGAGCTGATGCAGATCATGCGCAACCTGGCCGCCGAGGGCAAGAGCATCCTGTTCATCTCTCACAAGCTCAACGAAATCATGGAGGTGGCCGACCGCTGCACCGTCCTGCGCAAGGGCAAGTACATCGGCACCATCGACATCGCCAACACCACCCGGGAGGAGCTGTCCCGCATGATGGTGGGCCGTGACGTGGAGTTCGTGGTGCAGAAGGACGAGGCCAAGCCCGGCGACGTGATTTTGGACGTGCAGGGCCTGACCGTTGCCTCCAAAGCCCACAGCAACAACGCCGTCAAGAACGTCTCCTTCCAGGTCCATGCGGGCGAAATCGTCTGCATCGCCGGTATCGACGGCAACGGCCAGACCGAGCTGGTCTACGGCCTGACCGGTCTGGAGCCGGTCAGCTCCGGCACCGTCAAGCTGGAGGGGCAGGACATCACCCACGCCCCCATCCGCAAACGCTCCACCATGGGCATGAGCCACATCCCCGAGGACCGGCACAAGCACGGTTTGGTGCTGGACTACTCTCTGGAGTACAACATGGTCCTCCAGCGGTACTTCGAGCCGGAGTTCGTCAGCAAGGCGGGCTTCCTGAAACAGGGGGCCATCCGCAGCTACGCCGAGCGGCTCATTGGCGAATATGACGTGCGCAGCGGCCAGGGCCCCATCACCATCGCCCGCAGCATGTCCGGCGGCAACCAGCAGAAGGCCATCATCGCCCGGGAGATCGACAAGGACCCCGAGCTGTTGATCGCCGTCCAGCCCACCCGCGGCCTGGACGTGGGCGCCATCGAGTACATCCACAAGCAGATCGTCGCCACCCGGGACGCCGGAAAGGGCGTGCTGCTGGTCAGCCTGGAGCTGGACGAGGTCATGTCCCTGTCGGACCGCATCCTGGTCATGTACGAGGGCGAAATCGTCGGCGAGCTGAACCCCAAGACCACCACCGTGGAAGAGATGGGCCTGTACATGGCCGGCGCAAAGAGGGGGGCGACAAGCGCATGAAAAAAGAAAAGACATCTTTGCTGCGCAACGCCGGGGTACAGTCCCTGCTGGCCTCGCTGCTGTGCATCCTCATCGGCCTGATCGTGGGTTACATCGTGCTGCTCATCATCGAACCCAGCGGCGCGAATGAGGCCATCACCACCATCATCAAGAACTTTTTGACCTACTCCCGCACGGACACCCAGCTCAAGTATCTGGGCAACACCCTGGCTAAGACCGCGCCCCTGCTGCTGTGCAGCCTGTCGGTGCTGTTCGCCTACAAAGCGGGCCTGTTTAACATCGGCGCCGCCGGTCAGTACGTCATCGGCGCAGGCGCCAGCCTGTACTTCGCCCTGGCCCTGAACATGCCCTGGTATGTGTGCCTCATCGCGGCCATCATCGCCGGTGCGGTGCTGGGCGCTATCTCCGGCCTGCTCTACGCTTATCGCAACGTGAACGTGGTCATCTCCTGCATCATGCTCAACTGGATTAGCCTCTACTCCGTCAACACGCTGCTCACCAGCGTGAAGGACTCCACCAGCCCCTACACCCTTCCTCTGGCCAGCACCAACCCCAGCGCAGTGCTGCCCACCCTGGGTCTGGACAAGCTGTTCAACGGCAACGAGTACGTCACCATCGCCGTCCCGCTGTCCATCATCATCGCCATCGTCATCTGGGTCGTTCTGGAAAAGACCAAGATGGGCTACGAGCTGAAGGCCACCGGCTATAACAAAAACGCCGCCAAGTACTGCGGTATGCAGGAGAAGAAGAACCTGGTCATGACCATGGCCATCTCCGGCGCCCTGGCCAGCATGGGCGCGGCCCTGTACTTCCTGACCGGCTTCGAGCAGTGGTCCTGTAGCCAGGCGTCCGTGCCTGACATGGGCTTCAACGGCATCGCGGCGGCCTTCCTGGGCGGCCTCAGCCCCCTGGGTTCCATCCTGTCCTCCTTCTTCATCCAGCACATTTCCAGCGGCGGCGCGTATGTGGATAAGACCATGTACTGCGCTCAGATCTCCGACCTGATTTCCTCCATCATCATCTATGCCTGCGGCTTCGTGATGTTCTTTAAGTACGTCATGAACAAGCGGATGGACCACTCGGCGGAAAAGAAGGCCGAAAAAGAAGCGTCCAAGGACGAGAAAGGAGGGGCTGAGCAATGATCCTGCTGCTGCAATATACGCTGATTTTCGCGTCGGTCCTGATGCTGGTGGCCCTGGGCGGCTGCTTCTCCGAACACTCCGGCATCGTCAACATCGGTCTGGAGGGCATCATGGTCATGGGCGCCCTGGGCGGCGCTCTGGTAATGAAATTCCTGCCCAACCTGCCCGCTCCCCTGATGATTCTGTTGGTAGTGGTCTGCTCCATGGCCTTGGGCACG
Source organism: Clostridiales bacterium (assembly GCA_020859945.1). GTDB lineage: Bacteria > Bacillota > Clostridia > Oscillospirales > Oscillospiraceae > Onthomonas. The sequence continues at coordinate 46,791 of JAJBVG010000073.1, forward strand.
GTGTACTCCCTGTTGCTGGCCGTGGCCGCCATCAACTTCCAGGCGGACCAGACCCTGGTGGGCACCGCCATGAACCTGTTGGGCACTGCCGCCGCCACGGTCTTTGTCAAGGCCATGAACACGGCGGAGAGCGTGGACAACGTCTCCTCCATCATCCAGTACGTCAACCAGAAGAAGGCCCTCGTGGTCTACATCGGCAAGTTCGAGTTCAACTGGTTCATGCTCATCGCGGTGGTGCTGCTGATCCTCTCCTACTTCATCCTCTACAAGACCCAGTTCGGCCTGCGGCTGATGGCCTGCGGCGAACACCCCCAGGCGGCGGACTCTGTGGGCATCAACGTCTACAAAATGCGCTATGCCGGTGTGCTCATCTCCGGTATGCTGGGCGGCCTGGGCGGTATCGTCTACATCACCGCCGGCGTCAGCGAGTGGAAGTTTGAAAACGGCGTGGCGGGCTTCGGTTTCCTGGCTTTGGCCGTTATGATCTTCGGCCAGTGGAAACCCCACAACATCGCTCTGGCGGCGCTGCTGTTTGGTATGCTCCGCGCCCTGTCCAACGTGTACACCGCGTTTGACTTCCTGGCAGCCCTGAACCTGCCCGGCAACCTCTACAACATGCTGCCCTACATCATCTGCCTGGTGGTGCTGGCGTTCACCTCCAAGAACTCCAGAGCGCCCAAGGCCGAAGGTATCCCCTACGACAAGGGACAACGGTAATTTTCGCACCATTTTACAAAAAACAACACATAACTCCATCGCGCCCCGCGTCCCCTTCGGACGCGGGGTTGCCCAAAATCCGCGCCTGCCGCTGGGCGCAGGGTTCACACCAAATTTCGCATCAACAGCGGCAAAAGGGGGATGAACTGCCATGCGCATGACAGACCTGATCGAATCCAAAAAAGCGGGCCAGGCCCTGACCGAAGCGGAAATTCGCTGGATGATCCGCGGCTACACCGACGGAGACATCCCGGACTACCAGATGGCGGCCATGGCAATGGCCATCTGCTGGCAGGGGATGGACGACGACGAGACCGCCGTCCTCACCGACGCCATGCTCCACAGCGGCGACACGGTGGACCTCTCCGCCTTCGGTCCCCTGACCGTGGACAAGCACTCCACCGGCGGCGTGGGCGACAAGACCACCCTCATCGTGGCCCCGGTGGTGGCGTCCCTGGGCGGACGGCTGGCCAAAATGTCCGGCCGGGGACTGGGACACACCGGCGGCACCATCGACAAGTTGGAATCCATCCCCGGCTTCCGCACCGAACTGTCCGCGGAGGAATTTCTCCGGGTGGTGGAAGAGGTAGGTGTGGCCGTCATCGGTCAGACCGGCAACCTCTGCCCCGCCGACAAAAAGCTCTACGCCCTGCGGGACGTCACCGGAACGGTGGGCAGTCTGCCCCTTATCGCCTCCTCTATCATGTCCAAAAAGCTGGCGGCAGGGGCAAAATCCATCGTTTTGGACGTGAAAATCGGCTCCGGCGCGTTCATGAAAACCGAGGCCGAGGGGCGGCAGCTGGCCGAAACGATGGTGGCCCTGGGCCGGGGACATGGCCGCAACACGGCGGCGCTGCTGACCAACATGGATGTCCCCCTGGGCCATGCCGTGGGTAACGCCCTGGAGGTTCGGGAGGCAGCGGAGCTGCTGCAAGGGAAGGGCGACAGCGACCTGAAAACGCTGTGCGTGGCCCTGTCCGCCACGCTGCTCTCCCTGTGCCACGGCTGGAGCCGGGAGGAGGCAGAGGCGCGGGTGCTGGACTGCATCGCCAGCGGCGCGGCCTTCGAGACCCTCTGCCGCTGGGCGGAGGCCCAGGGCGGCGATTCCTCGGTGCTGCGGGACCTGTCCCTGCTGCCCCAGGCGGCTCACGTCCGCCCGGTTTACGCTGACCGCTCCGGCTGGATCACCCATATGGACGCCAAACAAATCGGTGAGGCGTCGGTGGTGCTGGGAGCCGGACGGGTGAAAAAGGGCGACCCCATCGACCACGCGGCGGGCATCGTGCTGGCGAAAAAGACCGGCGACGCGGTCTCTGCCGGGGACGTGCTGGCCTGGCTGCACACCAGCCAGCCGGACACGCTGGACGCCGCCCAGCAGCAGGTGCTCTCCGCTCTGACCATCGGGGAGGAGCAGCCCGCACCCCAAACGTTGATTTACGGCATCGTTCGATAGGAGGGACGGCAAACATGGAACGCCCAATGGTGATCGGCATTGCCGGCGGCAGCGGCAAAACCACCCTGGTGGAGGCGTTGATGGCCTACTTCGGGGAGGACATCACCCTGCTGAGCCACGACAACTATTACCGCGCCCATGACGACATGACCTATGAGGAGCGCTGTGCGCTGAACTACGACCACCCCGACGCTTTCGAGACGGCGCTGATGGTCCAGCACCTCCAGGAGCTAAAGCAGGGGAGGGGCATCCGCTGCCCGGTTTACGACTACTCCGTCCACAACCGCAGCGGCAAGACGCTGCGGGTCCAGCCCAGGCCGGTCATTCTGGTGGAGGGCATCCTGATTTTTGCCGACCCGGACCTTTGCCGGGAGATGGACATCAAAATCTTTGTGGACACCGACGCCGACGTGCGGCTCTGCCGCCGCATCCGGCGGGACGTCCGGGACCGGGCGCGCTCCGTGGACTCGGTCATCGACCAGTATCTGACCACCGTAAAGCCCATGCACGAGCAATTCGTGGAGCCCAGCCGGAAAAATGCCGACCTGGTGGTACCGGAGGGCGGCAAAAACGCGGTGGCGCTGGAGATGATCGTGGAGCGTATCCGCAAGCATCTGAAAAGTGCGGCGGCGTTTCATGAACCCACCGCCTTAGAATAACAAAAGCGGCATTTCTGCGCCGCACAAGGAAAGGACAAACCACTATGGATTACAATGAGATTCTCCGCCACGTAGACCACACCCTGCTGCGGCAGGACGCCTCCTGGGAGGAAATTCAGACGATTTGCGACGACGCGGTACGCTATCAAACCGCCAGCATCTGTATCCCGCCCTCTTACGTCCGCCGCTGCGCGGAGTATCTGGCGGGCCGGGTGCGGGTCTGCACCGTCATCGGCTTCCCCAACGGCTACAACACCACCGCCGTCAAAGCCTTTGAAGCGGCGGATGCTGCCGACGGCGGCGCGGACGAAATCGACATGGTCATCAACCTGGGCTGGGTCAAGGACGGCCTGTGGAACCTGGTGCTGAACGAAATTCAGTCCGTCAAGGCGGCCTGCCGGGGCAAGACCCTGAAAGTCATCATCGAGACCTGCCTGCTCACCGAAGAGGAAAAGGTGCGCATGTGCGCCATCGTCACCGAGGCCGGGGCGGATTACATCAAGACCTCCACCGGCTTCTCCACCGGCGGGGCCACCCGCGAGGACGTGGCGCTGTTCGCCGCCAACGTGGGACCTGACGTGAAGATCAAGGCCGCAGGCGGCATCTCCAGCCTCCAGGACGCGGAGGACTTCATGGCCCTGGGCGCGGACCGATTGGGCACCAGCCGCATCGTCAAGCTGGTCAAGGCGGAAGAGGGGAAATAAGGCCCCAATTTCATCCATCCGCCTGTAGGGGCGGCCCTTACCGTCAAGCGGTACTTCCGGGGCTTTGCCCCTCCCTGTGGCCGCCCTGGGCAGCGAAGTTCGATTTTTCGGGCGGCCACGGGCCGCCCCTACAAAAAAACGGAGTTTTTCATCATGTTTTTCTAATCTCTGCGAAACGAACCTGCCCTCTCAAACCTACTCACAAAAACAACAAGTCCCGGCCTGGGTGCAGGCCGGGACTGTTCGTTTCCGGAAAATCAAATGGTAACACGCTCACGCGGTAAACTTGTCGCCCCAAATCTGCCGCATGACCCCGGCCTTGGTCAGAGCGGGCCGGAGCAGGGTGTACACCAGCACGGAGACCACGGTGGAAATGACGGCGTTGATGGAGGTCGCGCCAATGTTCCAGGCCAGGGTCAGGTCGGCGGCGGGCTTGCCCAGAATCAGCAGCTTGTAGTAGTAGCCCAGCAGCGGGTCAAACACCACATTGAAGGCCAGCCCCGCAATGGCGGCAGCCAGCGCCCAGCCGAAAATCTTCTTCTGGTCGGTCTGCCGATTGATTTTGCCCAGGCCGTGGGCCACGCCCCCGGAAATCAGGCCGATGCACAGCTTCAAAATGAAGGTCTTGGGGACGTATACAATATAAATGGGGTCCAGCAGGTCGCCGATGCTCATGCCGATGGCCCCGGCCAGGCCCCCCAGAGGGCCGCCCAGCAGCAGCGCGCCCAGCACCACCACGGCGTTGCCCAGGTGGATGGAGGTGGCGTCGCCGCCGGGCAGGGAAATTTTCACCTGCAAAAAGGTAAAGACCACATAGCTCAGGGCCGCGAACAGGCCCACCAGCGCCAGCCGGTATACTTTGTTTTGTCTCATCGTTGGTTCCTCTTTTCTCAATAAATCGTGGTTCCGTGTAAAAAAGTTGTATTACACTGGGCAAAAGTGCTGACAAAACGGCAACCACTCGCTCACTAAAAGCTAACAGCTCACACGCGCCAGCGCAAGTAGCCGCCGATGTACCGTCAAATCATCGGTCAGCTCCGGGTGGAACGCCGTGGCGATTTGATTGCCCTGCTGGGCGGCGACGATGCGCCCGTCCACCTGGGCCAGCGGCTCCGCCTCCGGCCCCACCGCCGCGATGTACGGGGCGCGGATGAACACCAGCGGAATGCTCTCGCCCCCGGCGAAGGGGGCCTCTCCGGAAAAGCTGCCCAGTTGCCGCCCGTAAGCGTTGCGCACCGCCCGGATGTCCATGGTGCCGAAGCAGGGCTGACCGCCCTCCACGGATTGGGCCAGCAAAATCAGCCCGGCGCAGGTGCCCAGCACCGGCAGACCCTCCTGAATCATCGCTTTCAGCGGCTGATACAGGTCCAGCTCCCGGAGCAGCTTGTTCATAACGGTGCTTTCCCCGCCGGGGAGAATAAGGCCGTTCATGGGGCGTTCCAGGTCCCGCCGCTGGCGGATTTCAAAGTGTTCCGCCCCCAGCCGGTCCAGCATAGCCCCGTGTTCCGCGAAAGCGCCCTGGAGCGCCAAAATGCCGATTGCCATGCTTATTTTCCCCGTTCGGCCATCAGCAGAGCGATTTCGTCCTCGTTGATGCCCACCATGGCCTCGCCCAGCCCGGCGGACAGCTCTGCAATGCGCTTGGCGTCGGTGTAGTTGGTCACGGCCTGAACGATGGCCGCCGCACGCTTGGCGGGGTTGCCGGACTTGAAGATGCCGGAGCCGACAAACACGCCCTCGGCCCCCAGCTGCATCATCAGCGCCGCGTCCGCCGGGGTCGCCACGCCGCCAGCGGCGAAGTTGACCACCGGCAGCTTGCCGTTCTCGTGGACGTACCGCAGCAGCTCCACAGAGACTTGCAGATTTTTGGCGGCTTCGTACAGCTCATCCTCCCGCAGGTTCTGCACCCGGCGGATCTCCGCATTCATAGCCCGCATATGCCGCACCGCCTGCACCACATCGCCGGTGCCCGGCTCGCCCTTGGTGCGAATCATGGACGCGCCCTCTGCAATGCGCCGCAGGGCTTCGCCCAAATCTCTGGCTCCGCAGACGAAGGGGACTTTGAACTGGGTCTTGTCGATGTGATACACGTCGTCGGCAGGGGAGAGGACCTCACTCTCATCGATGTAATCAATCTCAATGGCCTCCAGAATTTGGGCCTCTACGAAGTGTCCGATGCGGCACTTTGCCATAACAGGGATGGTCACCGCCTCCTGGATGCCCCTTATCATGGCCGGGTCGCTCATCCGGGAGACGCCGCCCGCGGCGCGGATGTCCGCCGGGATGCGCTCCAGCGCCATCACCGCGCAGGCTCCCGCGTCCTCCGCAATTTTGGCCTGCTCCGGGGTGGTCACGTCCATGATGACGCCGCCCTTGAGCATCTGGGCCAGCTCCTTGTTCAGCTCATATCTGCTTTTTTCCACAACCTATCACTCCTATGAGGTATGTTGGTATATGTAAGACACCATTTGGATGGGTTTCCTCCCACAGGGGCCCCTGTGGGATGGTGTAAGCATAGCAGAGAATTGGCCTGATTTACAGTGCCAGTTTTGGACTTTTTATTAAGGTCAGTTTAGAGCGAAAAGGGAACCGCCGAAGCGGTCCCCCTCTGTCGTTGTTTGCCTGTTGTGTTTGCCAGTCTGTCTGAATCACACCCGGTCCTTCAATTCCTCTACCCGGTTCAGCCGCTCCCAGGGCAGGTCCAAATCCCGGCGGCCAAAGTGACCGTAAGAGGCAGTCTGCTCGTAGATGGGGCGGCGCAGGTCCAGGTAGGAGATGATGGAGGCGGGGCGCAGGTCAAAGACCTCGCTGACGATCTGGGCCAGCTTCTCGTCAGACACCACGCCGGTGCCCATGCTGTCCACCAGCACGGAGACGGGACGGGCCACGCCGATGGCGTAGGCCAGCTCGATTTGGCACCGCTTGCACAGCCCGGCGGCCACCAGGTTTTTTGCCACATGGCGGGCCATGTACGCTGCGCTGCGGTCCACCTTGGTGGGGTCCTTGCCGGAGAAGGCCCCGCCGCCGTGAGCGGCGGCTCCTCCGTAGGTGTCCACGATGATTTTCCGCCCGGTCAGGCCGGAGTCACCCACAGGGCCACCCACCACAAAGCGTCCGGTGGGGTTCACGTAGATTTTCGTCTCCGGGCGCAGGAAACGCCTGGGCAGGTTGGGCCGGATGACCTCTTCGATGACGGCCTCCCGCAGGTCCTTGATGGAGATGTCCGGGTCGTGCTGGGTGGAGACCACCACGGCGGGGCACCACTCCACGTCCCCGTTTTCATCGTAAGCCACCGTGACCTGGCTCTTGCCGTCGGGCCGCAGCCAGGGCAGCGCGCCGCTCTTGCGGCGTTCCGCCAGAGCGCGGGTCAGATTGTGGGCCAAGGCGATGGGGGCGGGCATCAGCTCCTCGGTCTCCCGGCAGGCGTAGCCGAACATCATGCCCTGGTCACCCGCGCCGATGAGGTCGGCGGCGTCCGCGGCGTCGGCCTTGTACTCATAGGAGTTGTTCACGCCCATAGCGATGTCCGGGGACTGCTTGTCCAGGGTGGTGAACACCGCGCAGGTGTTGGCGTCGAAGCCGTAGGCAGGGTTATCGTACCCAATGCGGGCCACCGTCCCCCGGACGATGGAGGGAATGTCGATTTTGGCGGTGGTGGTGATTTCGCCCATCACCAGCACCATGCCGGTGGTGGTGCAGCTTTCGCAGGCCACCCGCGCCATGGGGTCCTGAGCCAGAATGTTGTCCAACACCGCGTCGGAGATCTGGTCGCAGACCTTGTCAGGATGGCCTTCGGTGACGGATTCAGAGGTAAAAATGCGGTTTGTCATGGTTGTCCTTCTTTCTATGTTTAATGTGCGCGATGTGCGCTCGTGGAGGTAGATTTTCCTGCCTCCGGGACAGAACAAAACAGCCGCAGGTTGCAAAAAAACTGTTCCATCAGGCGGAACAGTTCAGGAAAGAAGCTATCCTCATCTTTCGATCATTAACCGCCGGAATTGGCACCTTGCCGCAAGGCAGGTTGCCGGGCTTCACAGGGCCGTACCCTCCACCACTCTTGATAAGGCTGTTTGGTTGTGTTCTTATTATATCAGCGCGCAACAGTATGTCAAGTTACATTTCCCTCTCTTTGTCCGAAGAATGGTCCCCCACAGGCGCCCCGCCCTACCCGGCTCCGCCCGGGGCGAGCAAAGCGGCCCAAGTCGGCCCGGTTCGGGGAAATTCCACCATCTCATCGTTACAAAAACTAGAAAATCGCCGCTTTTTTGTTCAGAATTCCTCACTTCCATGCTTGACAAATACAGGGATGTCCGCTATGATTATTTTTGATGGATTCTTTTCTTTCTCAAAAAACGTCCGTCACCATTTTTTAACAAATCTATTTTTCTGGAGGACAAAACAATGGATATTTTTGCTAAGGTTGCCGCTGTTCTGGCTGACCACACTGGCCGCGATGCCTCTGAGCTGACCCCTGAAACCACCTTCGAGTCCCTGGGCATCGACTCCCTGGAGACCGTCGAGATGGTCATGGAGCTGGAGGAAGAGCTGGATGCTGAGCTGGAGCTGGACCAGAAGGTCACCACCATCGGCGAGCTGGTCTCCTTCATCGAGTCCAAGCTGGGCTGAGCTTTTCCGCCCCTCCCGGCCTGCGGGCGGAAAAGCTGTCCGTGGGCCGGGGGCGACCGCATCCCCCACCGATCTCTGCGGCGGGCGGGCATGACCGCCCTTCCGCAGCACAAAGAAAACTGATTCCATTCTGTTGTTTGGAGCGTTGTAATTTATGAGTAAAATCGCGTTTGTTTTTTCCGGCCAGGGCGCTCAGTACCCCGGCATGGGGCAGGAGCTGGCCCAGGTCAGCCCCGCCGCCAAAGCCGTGTTCGACATGGCCGACGCCATCCGCCCCGGCACCTCCGACCAGTGCTTCAACGGCACCAAAGAGGACCTGACCATTACCTCCAACACCCAGCCCGACATGTTCGTAGTGGAGCTGGCCGCCGCCAACGCCCTGCTGGAGGCCGGCGTAGAGCCGGACATGCTGGCGGGCTTCTCCGTGGGCGAAATTTCCGCCCTGGGCTTTTCCGGCGCGGTGTCGCCGGAGGACGCCTTCCGGCTGGTCTGCCGCCGGGGTGAGCTGATGCAGGAGGCTTCCAACGAGGTCAGCACCGGCATGTGCGCCGTGGTCAAGCTGCCCCCGGAGAAGGTGGAAGAGCTGGCGGCCCAGGCCGACCAGGTCTATCCCGTCAACTACAACTCCGCCGCTCAGACCGCGTGCGCCGGGCTGTCCACCTCCATGGCGGACTTCCGGGCCTCCGTCAAGGCTGCCGGTGGCCGGGCCATTCCTTTGAAGGTTGCCGGAGCCTTCCACTCTCCCTTTATGCACTCCGCCGCCGTGGGCCTGGTGGACGTGCTGGCCCCGCTGGAGTTCGGCACCCCCAAGTACACCCTCTACTCCAACGTCACCGCCCAACCCTATGAGGACGGGATGTACAAGGAGCTGCTGAGCAAGCAGGTGGAGAACCCCGTCCGCTGGCAGACCATCGTGGAGAACATGGTGGCCGCAGGCGTGGACACCTTCATCGAGGTGGGACCCGGCGACACCCTCACCGGCCTCATCAAACGCATCGACCCCACCGTCACCGCCCTGCACGTGGAGAACGCCGCCACGCTCCAGGCCGCTGTCGCCGCCGTTAAGGGCTGAGAAAGGACAATATCTATGGCTAAATTAGAAGGTAAAGTCGCGCTGGTCACCGGCGCTGCCCGTGGCATTGGCTTCGCCATTGCCGACAAGCTGGCCCAGGAAGGGGCCTCCGTGGTTCTCTTTGACCTGTGCGCTGAGGAGGACGGCGTCGCCGCCGCCGCCAAGATCGCTGAGGAGCGGGGCGTCACCGCCAGCTTCAAGCGCTGCGACGTGTCCAACTACGAGGCGGTCCAGACCAACGTCAAGGCCGTCATCAAGGAGATGGGCGGCGTGGACATCCTGGTGAACAACGCCGGTATCTGCCGGGACAAGGTGCTGCTGGCTATGAGCGAGCAGGATTGGGACCTGGTGCTGAACATCAACCTGAAATCCATGTTCAACACCATCAAAGCCTGCTATCGCAACTTTATGAAGAAAAAGGCCGGCAAGATCATCAACATCTCCTCCGTCTCCGGTCTGATGGGCAACGCGGCTCAGGCCAACTACACCGCCGCCAAGGGCGGCGTCATCGCCCTGACCAAGACTGTGGCCCGTGAGCTGGCCACCCGGGGCGTGAACTGCAACGCTGTGGCCCCCGGCGCCATTGAGACCCCCATGACCGCTTCCATGGACCAGGAGGCCCTGAAAGCCCTGCTGGCCACCGTCCCCATGGGTCACATGGGCAAGGCCGAGGACATCGCCAACTGCGTGGCGTTCCTGGCCTCCGACGACGCCAAGTATATCACTGGCGAGGTCATCCGCGTGGACGGCGGCATCGCCATGTAATTTTCCTGTGGGCAGGGGCGCGGTCCATCCACCCCCTGCCCCGCCGGACAGATGGTGTGTACCCACGGCTCCGCCGTGGGCAGACACTGTTTGCCCGACTGATTTTCGCAGTTTTTTACTTCTCTTTCGCACTTTTCACGATTCCGCACTTTTTACTATTTTGAAAGGATGTTTCACTATGAGACGAGTTGTGGTCACCGGCCTTGGCGCCGTCAACGCCATTGGCAACGATGTCCCCACCATGTGGGAGAACCTGATCGCCGGAAAGCACGGCATCGGCAAAATCACCCGCTTTGACCTGACCGACTTCCGGGCTACCATGGCCGCCGAAGTCAAGGATTTCAACCCCCTGCTGTATATGGGGCGCAGCGAAGTCCGCCGCAATGACCTGAACATTCAGTATGCGGTGGCCGCCGCTGCCCAGGCCGCCCAGGATTCCGGCATTGAGGGCACCATCGACCCCAAGCGGATGGGCTGTTACTTCTCCTCCGGCATTGGCGGACTGAACACCATGGTGGAGGAACAGAACAAGTTTATGGAAAAAGGCCCCCGGCGGGTCTCCCCCTACACCATCACCAACATGATGGGCAACGCTGCCGCCGGCACCGTGGCCATCAAGCACGGCTGCAAAGGCCCCTGCATGAGCATCGCCACCGCCTGCGCCTCCTCCACCAACGCCGTGGGCGAGGCTTACCGGGCCATCAAGCACGGTTACGCTGACGCCATGTTCGCGGGCGGCACCGAGGCCACTATCGTCCCCGTGGGCGTGGCGGGCTTCATCAACTGCCAGGCCCTGTCCCTCTCCGAGGACCCCGACCGGGCCTCCATCCCCTTCGACAAGGAGCGCAACGGCTTCGTTATGGGCGAGGGCGCAGCCTCCCTGATTCTGGAGGAATATGAACACGCCAAGGCCCGCGGCGCGAAGATTTACTGCGAGATCTGCGGCTACGGCTCCACCTGCGACGCCCACCACATCACCGCTCCCGACCCGGAAGGCGAGGGCGGCGGCGACGCCATCGCCCAGGCTCTGGAGGAAGCGGGCGGCTGCCAGGACCCCACCAAGACCTATGTGAACGCCCACGGCACCTCCACCCCCTTGAACGACAAGACCGAGACTCTGGCCATCAAGCGGGCCTTCGGCGACGAGGCCGCCCATCAGCTGATGGTCTCCTCCACCAAGGGCGCGACTGGCCATATGCTGGGCGCGGCGGGCGCGACTGAGGCGGTCATCTCCGTCCTGGCCATGACTGAGGGCATCGTACCCCCTACCGTGGGCTATCAGGTGCCCGACCCCGAGTGCGATCTGGACGTGGTACCCAACCAGGCGCGTAAGGCCGAGGTAGAGCTGGCACTGTCCTGCTCCCTGGGCTTCGGCGGTCACAACGGCTGCCTGGCCTTCCGGAAAATTTAATTTTCTGGCTATCCCTTTCACACAGTATGGAGTATTTTAGCTCTTAGCTTTGTAGTGCTTAACGATTCGCTCTGCGCTTTGGGTTCGCCATGCACAAAACAAGTCGCTAATAACGAACCGATGTTTAGCGCTGTTCGCTTTAGATTGATAGAACCTGACTAACAGCTAACAGCTAACGGCTAATAGCTTATCCCAACGCGGCTGATTCAAAGGGATAACCAATATTTGATTTTCAGCGCTTTTTCATCGGAATTTCATCTTCCGTTCACACGCCGTTACTTTCCGGTGTGCGATAATGAATCATCCCGTCTCAACGGCGGCACACACAACACCGCTGTCTATATTTACACACACAAGGAAAGGAATGTACACTATGAAACTGGATGAACTGAAGGAACTGGTTGATTTTATGAAGGAAAACGGCGTAGCCGAGCTGGAGTACGCCGAAAAGAACAACTCCGTCCACCTGCGTCTGGCCCCTCCCGCTCCTCCCATGCCTCCCTGCCCCGAAGGGGAAAGCGCACCCACCGTTACCTCTGAGGACATCAAGAGCGCCGCTTCCAAGGCCGCCGCTGCGTTCAGCGACAGCATCAAGGCCAGCGCCGCCGCTGCCGCCGAGTTCATCAAGACCAAGCGGGACGAGCGCGCCGCCGCCGGTGAAGAGCCTGTGGACGCTGAGGTAGAAGAAGAAGCTGCTGAGGCCGAGGAACCTGTGGAAGCCGCTGAAGAGGCCGCTCCCGCCGAGGAGGAAGATGCTCCTGCGGAGGAAGAACCCCCCGCAGAGGAAGAGGACGACGAGCCTGCGGAAGAGCCGGAGGAGGAAGAAGCGGACGACGAGGAAGAGGTCAAACTGAACACCGGCGCGGTCCGTCAGGCCGCACAAAAAACCGGCGAGGCCGTCGTCAACACCGCCAAGGCCGGGGTCTCCCTGGGCAAAATGGGCCTGTTGAAGGGCAGAAACGCCCTGTCCGCCCTGTTCCCCAAGAAGGACGAGGTCGAAGCGGAGGCAGAGGCAGAGGAACCCGCTCCTGAGGAGGCTCCCGCAGACGACGAAGAAGAAAACAAAACCGAGGAATAAAATCGATGAATCAGGAAGAAATTAAGAAAATCATCCCCCATCGGGACAATATGCTGCTGGTGCAGGAGGCCGAGGTGGTGGACGGCGTGGCTCACGCCAAATACCACGTCTCCGGCGAGGAGTGGTTCCTCAAGGGCCACTTCCCCGGCAACCCCGTGGTCCCCGGCGTGATCCTGTGCGAGATGATGGCCCAGGGCGCGTGCGTGCTGCTGGCCGGTCTCGCCACCCCCGACGTGACCCCCATGTTCACCAGCCTGGACAAGGTGCGCTTCAAAAGCCCCGTGAAGCCCGGCGACACTCTGGAGAGCGAAAGCACCGTCACCAAGCACAAAGGCCCCTTCTACTGGTGCGCCGCCAAGGGCTATGTGAACGGCAAGCTGTCCGTCACCGCCGAGTTCTCCTTCGCCCTGGTGAAGGACGAAAAGTAAGCAATTCTAACCCACTATTACTGTTCCAAACAGCCCCGTCTTTCGGCGGGGCTGTTTGTGCGAGAAAAGAGACGAACCGCCATGTTACTGCTCATCACCGTATTTTTCCAAATGCTGTCACTCGTTATTATGATGGGGACGGGCTTCATCGCCGCCAAACAGGGGATGCTGGACGGCCACACCTGCACCAAGCTCTCCTCCATGATCGTCAGCATTTTCAACCCCCTGCTGGCCCTGTCCAGCGCCATCAGCTCCGTGGGTAAAATCCCCCTGGACCGAATGGGCGTCATCGCTCTGGTAGCCGTGGGGATGTTCGCGGTGTTTATCCTCATCGGGATGGTGCTCTCGCCGTTTTTCGACAAAGACCCCTTCCAGCGGAAAATGTATCAGCTGATGTTCGTCTTTTCCAACCTGGGGTTCATCGGCATCCCGGTGGTCAGCTGCGTGTTGGGCGCGGAGTACGTGGTCTACGTCACCGAGTTCACCCTGGTGTACAACCTGATCTTCTACACCTACGGCGTGGCGCTGATGGAGGGGCAGTTCTCCCTGGCCTCCCTGAAAGCCATGATTTCCCCCGCCAACCTGCTGTGCATCTGCGCCATGCTGGTGATGGTGTTCAGCATCACCGTCCCCGATTTCATCGCCACCGCCGTCACCTATCTGGGCAATGTGGCCTCTCCCATGGCGCTGGTCACCATCGGCTACACGGTGGCCCAGTCCAGCCTGAAGCAGATTTTTGGCAACGCCAAGCTTTACCTGTTCTCGTTCCTGAAACTGCTGGTCATCCCTCTGGCGCTGCTGCCGGTGCTGCGGCTGCTGCCCGTCCCCAGCGATTTGATCCCGGTTTGCATGGTCATGTTTGGGATGCCAGTGGGCAACATGCCGCTGATTTTGGGCACCCAGAAGGGGCTGGACTGCACCACCTGCTCTGCGGGCATCATCATGACCACCATTTTGTGTATCTTTACGGTGCCGATTTTGATGGCATTGGTTTGACAATTTGCAATTTGCAATTCTGACTGTCCTTTCCGCTATCGTAGTGTAGGGGCGGCCCTTACCGTCAAGCGGTACTTCCGCTTCGCTCCCTGTGGCCGCCCGGGGTAAGCAGGCGGTTCCTGCGGGCGGCGGAGCGCCGCCCCTACAGGCGCGTGGATAGTATGCCGTGTAAAATGATTGGTTCTGTAGCCAATTTAACAAACGTGCAATGCGGCGGGAAACCCGTTCATTGCGCATGAACCATAAAAAACCCTTCTCCCGCACTTGACAAATAAAAAATCCTTTGTTATACTAACACCGTTCAATTTCATACCGTCCATAGATGTGTTCCTTTTTTGCCGCGCCAGCGGCAGAACCGGGAGCATAAAACCGTTGAGGTGGAAGTAAAGACGCGAGAGGTACTCACAGAGAGTCGGCGGCGCTGGGATGTCGGCAGCAACCGCGTGTCACAATGGTCCACTGAGGGCGCAGCGAACGGGAGCTTTCCTCAGTATACTGCGACGTATGGTCTGCGTCAAAGGCCGGGAGTATGGTAGTACTCCACGAGTGTGCAGGATTTCTGCAAAACAAGGTGGCACCGCGGGTTTTCCGTCCTTGAGATTTACCTCTCATGGACGGTTTTTTTGTTGCTATCCACACATATGATTTTGGACAGCACCCCAATAAGGAGGTCCATCCGACTATGAAAACCTATTTCCCCTCCCTGGAGGAGGCCGAGGCCCTGGCCCCGGATTACCGGGCCATTCCTGTGGCCCGCACTATCCTCTCTGACATCCGCACCCCCGTGGAGATGCTCCGCATCCTGAAATCGGTCAGCCGCCACTGTTTCCTGCTGGAATCCGCCGAGCAGACCAAGCACTGGGGCCGCTATACCTTCCTGGGCTACGACCCCAAGCTGGAGTTCACCTGCACCAACGGCGTGGTCACCATCAAATCGGGCATGACCATGACCGTCCCCACCGACGACCCGGCCCAGTTCATCCGCCAAATCATCGACGAGAACCGCGCCCCTAAAATCGAGGGGATGCCCCCCTTCACCGGCGGGCTGATGGGCTACTTTTCCTATGACTACATCAAGTACGCTGAGCCGTCCCTGAACCTGGACAGCGACGACCCCGGCAACTTTAAGGACGTAGACCTGATGCTGTTCGACAAACTGGTGTGCTTCGACAACTACAAGCAGACCATCACCGTCATCGTCAACGCCAAAACCGACTCCATCGAGGAGAACTACCGCCGGGCGCTGCTGGAGCTGGATGAGATGGTAACGCTCATCAAGTACGGCACCCCCAAGCAGAACAAACCTTTGAAGCTCAAGGGCGAGTTCCAGCCCCTGTTCAACAAGGAACAGTATTGCGCCATGGTGGAAAAGGCCCGGCACTACATCTACGAAGGCGACATCTTCCAGGTGGTCCTCTCCAACCGGCTCCAGGTGGAGGCGGAGGGGTCTCTCTTCGACACCTACCGGCTGCTGCGGGCCACCAACCCTTCTCCCTATATGTTCTACATCGTCAGCGACGACGTGGAGATCGCCGGGGCCTCCCCGGAGACGCTGGTGCAGCTCCAGGACGGCGTGCTGCACACCTTCCCCCTGGCGGGGACCCGTCCCCGTGGCAAGACCGACGCGGAGGACCTGGCCCTGGAGCGGAGCCTGCTGGCCGACCCCAAGGAGTGCAGCGAGCACAATATGCTGGTGGACCTGGGCCGCAACGACATTGGCCGCCTGTCCAAGTTCGGCACCGTCCAGGTGGAACAGTACATGGGCATCGAGCGCTACTCTCACGTTATGCACATCGGCTCCACCGTCCGGGGAGAGCTGCGGGACGACTGCGACGCCTTGGATGCGGTGGGCTGCGTCCTCCCCGCCGGCACCCTCTCCGGTGCGCCCAAAATCCGCGCCTGCGAAATTATCAACGAGCTGGAGAACAACAAGCGGGGCATTTACGGCGGAGCCATCGGCTACATCGACTTCACCGGCAATTTGGACACCTGCATCGCCATCCGCCTGGCCTTCAAGAAGAACGGCACCGTCTTTGTCCGCTCCGGCGCGGGCATCGTGGCCGACTCCGTGCCGGAAAACGAGTACCAGGAGTGCATCAACAAGGCGGCAGCGGTGGTCAACGCCGTGAAACAGAGTGAGGGAGGCATTGACTGATGATTTTGCTGATTGACAACTACGACAGCTTTTCCTACAACCTGTATCAGCTGATCGGCTCCATCAACCCGGACATCCGGGTGGTGCGCAACGATAAAATCACGTTGGAGGAAATCGAAGCCCTAAAACCCAGCCACATCATCCTCTCTCCCGGCCCCGGACGGCCCAGTCAGGCGGGCATCTGCGAGGACGTGGTGCGACACTTCGCCGGGAAAATCCCCATCCTGGGGGTGTGCCTGGGCCATCAGGCCATCTGCGAGGCGTTTGGGGCCACCGTTTCCTATGCCAAGGAGCTGATGCACGGCAAAAAGTCCGACATCATCCTGGACCTAAGCACCCCCATCTTCTTCGGCCTGCCCCACGTCATCGAGGGGGCGCGCTACCACTCCCTGGCCGCCGTGCCGGAGACCATTCCCCCCTGCCTCAAGGTCATCGCCACCACCGAGGACGGCGAAATCATGGCCGTCCGGCACCGGGAGTATGAGGTCTACGGCCTGCAATTTCACCCTGAGTCCATCCTGACCCCCAAGGGCCATCATATATTAAAGCAATTTCTTACCGGGAGGAACACCACTATGATTAAAGAAGCCATCACCAAAATCGTTGACAAACAGGACCTGACCTATGAAGAAGCCTACGCCGTTATGAGCGAGATCATGAGCGGGGAAACCACTCCCACCCAGAACGCCGCGTTCCTGGCCGCCCTGTCCACCAAGAGCACCAAGGCCGAGACCATCGAGGAGATCTCCGGCTGCGCCGCCGCCATGCGGGACAAGGCCATTCCCGTGGACACCGGCGACATGAAGACCCTCGAAATCGTCGGCACCGGCGGCGACGGCGCACACAGCTTCAACATCTCCACCACCACCATGTTTGTGCTGGCCGCGGGCGGCGTCAAGGTGGCCAAGCACGGCAACCGGGCCGCCTCCTCCAGCTGCGGCGCGGCTGACTGCCTGGAGGCTCTGGGAGCCAACATCCAGCAGGACCCGGAGACCTGCGTCCGCCTGCTGAAAGACGTGGGAGCCTGCTTTATGTTCGCCCAGAAGTATCACACCTCCATGAAGTACGTGGGGGCCATCCGCAAGGAGCTGGGCTTCCGCACCGTGTTCAACATCCTCGGCCCCATCACCAACCCCGCTCACCCGGAGATGGAGCTGCTGGGCGTGTACGACGAGTACCTGGTGGAGCCTCTGGCCCACGTGCTGACCAGCCTGGGCACCACCCGCGGTTTGGTGGTCCACGGCCTGGATAAGCTGGACGAAGTCTCCATCTGCGGCCCCACCAAAATCTGCGAGTTCGACAACGGCAAGTACCAAACCTACACCATCCAGCCGGAGGACTTCGGCCTGACCCGTGGCACCAAGGCCGACCTGCTGGGCGGCACCCCGGCGGAGAACGCCCAGATCACCACCGACATCCTCTCCGGCAAGCTCACCGGCCCCAAGCGGGACGCAGTGCTGATGAACGCCGCCGCCGGTCTTTACATCGACCACAAGGTGGAGACCCTGGCCGAGGGCGTAGAGCGAGCCAAGGAGCTGATCGACTCCGGCGCGGCTCTCGCCACCATGAAAGCCTTCATCGCCCAGTCCCCCAACGCCTGATGGCCACTATACTCGACACCATCGCCGCCCACAACCGGCAGCTTGTGGCGGAAAAGAAGCGTCTGCGCCCCCTCCAGCAGGTCCGGGCGGAGGCCGAGGCCCTGGACGCCAGCACCGGCTACCCCTTCCGCCGGGCGCTGGCCGCCCCCGGCGTCTCCTTCATCTGCGAGGTGAAGAAGGCCAGCCCCTCCAAAGGTCTCATTGCCCCGGACTTCCCCTATCTGGACATCGCCAGAGAGTACGAGGCCGCCGGAGCCGACGCCATCTCCTGCCTGACGGAGCCGAAATGGTTCCTGGGCCGGGACGAGTACGTCCGGGAAATTGCCAGCACTGTCTCCCTCCCGGTGCTGCGCAAGGACTTCACCATCGACGAATACATGATTTACGAGGCCAAGACCCTGGGCGCGTCGGCGGTGCTGCTCATCTGCTCCCTGCTGGACGGGGACACCCTGCGCCGCTGGCGGCTGTTGGCCGAGTCCCTGGGTATGGACGCGCTGGTGGAGGCCCACGACGAGGCCGAGGTGGAGACCGCCCTGGCCTCCGGCGCGCGCATCGTCGGCGTCAACAACCGCAACCTGAAAGACTTCACCGTGGATGTCCACAACTCCACCCGTTACCGCAGGATGGTCCCCCCCTCCGTCCTGTTCGTCTCGGAAAGCGGCATCCAGACCCGGTCTGACGTGCAGGTCCTGGAAGAAAACGGGACTAATGCCGTCCTCATCGGCGAAGCTTTTATGAAATCTATGAATAAAAAGGCCATGATGAATGAATTGAAGGGAATTTGACCGGTTGTTTTTAGTACATTTGTTGTTTGCAATCCCCGCCGGGCCTGTGTATAATATAGAAGTACGTTTTTAAGCTGTCACAGTAACCTGTGTATCGAGGGATCTCTATGTCAACAAAAATTAAGATTTGTGGTCTGCGCCGCGTGGAGGACGTGGACTTTGTCAACGAAGCCAAGCCCGATTACGCCGGTGTGATTTTGTGCCGCCGGTTTTGGAGAGGCATCGACTTCGACCAGGCCAAGCTGCTGCGCAAGCGCCTGGACCCCAACATTCCTCTGGTGGGCGTGTTCGTCAACGACCGGTTTTCCGACGTGGTAGTGGCCCTGCGGCAGGGCGTCGTGGACATGGTCCAGCTCCACGGCACCGAGTCCGAGGAGTACATCACCAGCGTCCAGATGATGGCCCGCAAGCCCGTCATCAAAGCCTGTCAGGTCCATGACCCGTCCGTCATTCCCTACGCCGTCAACTCCGCCGCCGACCACATCCTGCTGGACTCCGGCGCCGGTTCCGGCGAGACCTTCGACTGGTCCATCATCCAGAACGTGGAGCGGCCCTTCATCCTGGCCGGCGGGCTGACCCCGGAGAACATTCCGCAGGCAATCGAGGCGGTCCACCCCTGGGGCATCGACATCTCCAGCGGCGTGGAGACCGACAAGGTCAAGGACCGGGACAAAATTCTGGCGGCGGTGGAGGCCGTGCGGCGCTTCGGCTGAGTTTTTCCACAACATCGACACAAAAGGGGAGGGAACAGTTTCCTTCCCCTTTTTTCTTACCCTAAAACCTCTCACAAAGGAGTGACCCCCCTATGTCAAACGGACGCTTCGGCATCCACGGCGGACAGTACATCCCGGAGACGCTGATGAACGCTGTCATCGAGCTGGAGGACGCCTACAACCACTTTAAGGACGACCCGCAGTTCCAGGCGGAGCTGCACGAGCTGTTCACCAACTACGCCAACCGCCCCTCCAACCTCTACTATGCGGAGAAAATGACCAAAGACCTGGGCGGCGCGAAAATCTACCTGAAACGGGAAGACCTGAACCACACCGGCGCGCACAAGATCAACAACGCCCTGGGTCAGGCCCTGCTGGCCAAGAAGATGGGCAAGACCCGCCTCATCGCGGAGACCGGCGCGGGGCAGCACGGGGTTGCCACCGCCACCGTCGCGGCTTATATGGGCATGGAGTGCGACGTGTACATGGGCAAGCTGGACATGGAGCGCCAGGCCCTGAACGTGTTCCGGATGCGGCTGATGGGCGCGCGGGTCCACGGCGTGGAGACCGGCACCGCCACCCTGAAAGACGCCGTCTCCGAGTGTATGCGGGAGTGGACCAACCGAATCGCCGACACCCACTATCTCCTCGGCTCCTGCATGGGCCCCCATCCCTTCCCCACCATCGTCCGGGACTTCCAGGCCGTCATCTCCCAGGAGATGAAGCAGCAGATTTTGGAGGCGGAGGGCCGTCTGCCCGACGTGGTCATGGCCTGCGTGGGCGGCGGTTCCAACGCCATCGGCTCCTTCTACCATTTCATCGACGACAAGGACGTGAAGCTCATCGGTTGCGAGGCCGCCGGGCGGGGCATCGACACCTGGGAGACCGCCGCCACCATTAACACCGGCAGCCTGGGCATCTTCCACGGCATGAAGAGCTACTTCTGCCAGGACAAATACGGCCAAATCGCCCCGGTGTACTCCATCTCCGCCGGGCTGGACTACCCTGGCATTGGGCCGGAACACGCCTGGCTCCACGACATTGGCCGGGCCGAGTATGTGGGCGTCACCGACGAGGAAGCCGTCGGCGCCTTCGAGTACCTGAGCCGCACCGAGGGTATCATCCCCGCCATTGAGTCGGCCCACGCCGTGGCCCACGCCATCAAAATCGCCCCGACCATGCGCAAAGACCAAATCATCGTCATCACCCTCTCTGGCCGTGGTGACAAGGACTGTGCGGCTATGGCCCGCTACCGGGGGGAGGAACTGTACGATGATTAAAATTGCTGACGCCTTCCGCAACGGCAAGGCTTTTATCCCCTTCATCACCTGCGGGGACCCCGACCTGGAAACCACCCGCAAACTGGTCTGCGCTATGGTGGAAAACGGCGCGGATTTAATTGAACTGGGCATCCCCTTCTCCGACCCCACCGCCGAAGGCCCCGTCATTCAGGGGGCCAACCTCCGCGCCCTCTCCAACGGCTGCACCACCGACGATGTGTTCGCCCTGGCGGAGGCTCTGCGGAAGGAGGACGGTCTCACCGTCCCCATGGTGTTCATGACCTACGCCAACGTGGTCTACCACTACGGCACCGAGAAATTCTGCGCCCGGGCCGCAGAAGCGGGGATGCAGGGGCTGATTTTGCCCGATGTTCCCTTCGAGGAAAAGGGCGACTTCGCCCCCGCCTGCCGGAAGTACGGCCTGGAGCTGGTGAGCCTCATCGCCCCCACCTCCCACCAGCGCATCAAGACCATCGCCGCCGACGCGGAGGGCTTCGTCTACTGCGTGTCCTCCCTGGGCGTCACCGGCGTGCGCAGTCAAATCACCACCGATGTGGCCTCTATGGTCCGGCTGGTGAAGGAGGGGAAGGACATCCCCGCCTGCATTGGCTTCGGCATCTCCAACCCGGAGACTGCCCGGAAAATGGCCCAGTCCGCCGACGGCGTCATTGTGGGTTCCGCCATCGTCCGGCTCATCGGGCAGTATGGCCGGGACGCGGTGGAGCCGGTGTCCCGGTTCGTGAAGGAAATGAAGGACGCCATTCGGGACCTGTGAACAATTTGCAATTTGCAATGAGCAATTAGTAATAAAATCCTGAACGTAAAAAACACGCAGGTTTGTTGCCTGCGTGTTTTTTTCAATCATTTTTAGTTATCCCTTTGAATCATCCTTATCAATCATTCCAATGAGAAACCCCTCCACCACCGTCCAAGGGCGGCGGCCCTCCTCCGCCGTCAAGCGGCACTTCCGGGGCTTTGCCCCTCCCTGCCCTTTCAGGGGAGGCAAGGGAGGTAGTGCTTATTTTTTAGTGTTGGTTTAATCCGATAAAGGTTAAATTTTTAGTAAAAAACTTCTCTCTAACCACTCGTCACTAACCACTAGCCGTTAAACTTTCCCATACATAAACAGGTCGCATTTGATCATACCATTATAGAGCTTCCGTTTCTTCTTGGCCCGCTGGCCGAAGGCGTCCTCAAACTCCGTGTGGCTGGAGAGAATGGCCGTGCGCCACCCCTCCGGCAGCAGCCGAACCGTATGACCAAAGGCCCGGTACAGCTCCGTGACCTCGTCCTTCTCCATCAGCCGCTCACCGTAGGGCGGGTTGGTGACCAGACGGCCATAGGGAGCGGTGCTGTAAAACCGCCGGGCGTCGTAAACCTCGAAGCGAACCGTGTCCTCCACGTCGGCTTTGACTGCGTTGGCCTGAGCGATCTCCACGCTGCGGGGGTCGATGTCCCCGCCCCAGATGTCATAGACCCGGTCGTATTCCTTGCTGATGGCCTCGTCCGCCGCGTCCATCCAGCTCCGCTGGGGCAGCCCGGCCCACTTCTGGGCGGCAAAGGTGCGGTTCAGCCCCGGCGCGCGGTTTTTGGCGATGAGCGCCGCCTCGATGGGGATGGTGCCCGACCCACAGAAGGGGTCACAGAAGGGGTCCAGCCCCCGGTAGCCGGTCAGCAGCACCATGGCCGCCGCCAGGGTCTCCCGCAGAGGCGCGCCGTTGTTCACCGCCCGATAGCCCCGCTTGTATAGGCCCTCGCCGCTGGTGTCCAGGCAGACATGCACCTGGTCCTTCATGATGGAGAACCGGATTTGGTATCGCGGCCCGTCCTCCGGCAGCCACTCCGTCCCGTAGACCTCCCCCAGCTTGGCGGAGGCGGCTTTTTTCACGATGGACTGGCAGGCGGGGACCGAGTGAAGCTGGGAATTGATGGAGTACCCCTTCACGGGGAACTCGCCGTTTTTGGGGATCCAGTCCTGCCAGGGGACGGCCTTCACCCCCTGGAACAGCTCCTCAAAGGAGGTGGCGGGGAACTCCGCCAGCACCGCCAGCACCCTGGCCCCGCAGCGCAAGTTGATGTTCAGCCGGGGGATGTCCGCCAGGGTCCCTCGGCAGGTGATCCGGCCGTTTTCCGCCCGGACCTCCGCCAGCCCCAGCCGCTTCATCTCGTCGGCCACCAGCTTTTCCAGCCCCAGCAGGCAGGGGACCTCCAGTTTTATGTGATTCATGTTGATTTCTCCTTGTATCCGCCGACTTGCGGGCAGACGCTGTTTTTCTGTCAAATTTAGAATCAGTATACCCAAATTTTAACCGAATTGCAATCTTCTTTTCTGGACTTTATCACTGACTTGTGTTATCCTATTCCATACAGGGAGGAATCCGCCTCTCTATTGGTCTATCTCCACGAAAGGAGGTTCCCCTTCATGCAGCTATTCTCCCTCTCCGCCCCTGTGGTCTGGCTGATCCTGCTGGTGTTCTTCGCCGTGCTGGAGGGCGTCACCGTCAGCCTCAGCTCGGTGTGGTTCGCCCTGGGCGCGCTGGCGGCCCTGCTGGTGTCGCTGTTCATCGACAACCTGTGGATACAGCTGTTTGTGTTCGCGGTAGTGTCGTTGGTGACGCTGCTACTGATGCGCCCCCTGGCCACTCGCATGTTCCAGAAGAAGGGCTTTACCCCCACCAACGCCGACCGTATCCTGGGCAAAACCGGCATCGTCACCGAGGCCATCGACAACTTCGCCGCCAAAGGTCAGGTCAAGGTGTCCGGTCAGATGTGGTCCGCCCGGTCCGACAGCGGCGCCCCCATCTCCGCAGGTGTCCACGTCACCATCCTCCGCATTGAGGGCGTGCGGGTCATCGTCCGCCCGGAGACGGAAACCGCGCCTTCCGATTCACAATAACCCTTTTCCACATCAGAAAGGAGCTTTGCCATGTTCTTTGTCGTTCTCGTCGTCATTTTAATTCTGCTGGCCGTTCTGGTGGCCCGGAACCTGGTCATCGTCCGCCAGGCCGAAGCCCGCGTGGTGGAGCGGCTGGGCGCGTTCTACGCCGTCTGGGGCGTGGGCATCCACATCAAGATCCCCTTCCTGGAGCGGGTCAGCCGTCCCATCTCCCTGAAGGAGCAGGTGGCCGACTTCGAGCCCCAGCCCGTCATCACCAAGGACAACGTCACCATTGAGGTGGACTCCGTCCTGTTCTATCAAATCACCGACCCTAAGCTCTACACCTACGGTGTGCAGTCCCCTATGCGGGCCATTGAGAACCTGTCCGCCACCACCCTGCGGAACATCATCGGCGACCTGGAACTGGACCAGTCCCTGACCAGCCGCGACCTCATCAACACCCAAATGCGGGCCATCCTGGACGAGGCCACCGACCCCTGGGGCATCAAGGTCAACCGGGTGGAGATCAAGAACATCACCCCGCCTCAAGGCATCCGGGACGCCATGGAGCGCCAGATGAAGGCAGAGCGGGAGCGCCGTGAAGCCATCCTCCGGGCCGATGGCCAGAAGGAAAGCCAAATCCGCGAGGCCGAGGGCGAAAAGCGCGCCCAGGTCCTCCGGGCGGAGGCCGCGAAGGAAGCCCGGTTGCTGGAGGCCCAGGCCCAGGCCGAAGCCATTATCAAGGTGCAGACCGCTCAGGCCGAGGCCCTGCGCCTGCTGAACGAGTCCGCCCCCAACGATCAGGTCGTCAAGCTCAAGTCCCTGGAGGCGTTCCAGGCCGCTGCCAACGGCAAGGCCACCAAGATCATCATCCCCTCCGAAATTCAGGGGCTGGCAGGACTGGCCGCCGGATTGAAGGGCGTGGTGGAAGAGGACCCCAAGGCGTAACCAAACCACCTCAGCACCCCTCCCAACACCGGGAGGGGTGCTTGAGCCTGTCGAAAAACGACAGGCTCTCGACCAAAATCACGGATTTTGGTCGAATGTGCGGCCCCGGCAGCGCACGCGCAAGCGCGCACGTTTGGGGCCTCCCTGTGTGCTTTTGCCGGTACACGCCCGGCTAAAAGCACGGATTTCATTTTATTTTGTTGCTTGCGCAACAAAACTCCTGCGGAGGGCTTTCATAACATTTTACGCCACTTCATTTTGGGAAATTGGCTTTTTTGACAATCTGCAGCACCCCTCCCAACACCGGGAGGGGTGCTTTTCGCATAAAAACACAAAAAATTGATTGACAAAAACAAAAAAGCCATATATAATGGAAAAGCTGCAATTCAAGAACAATGCGGCAGAATCCTTGCCTTTGCAAGAGGCAGAGGCCATATGTCCATAAGGAGGTGCAAATCACATGGCTAAGGTTACTGGCAATTACGAGACGATTTTCATCGCGGATACTTCCCTGGGGGACGACGGCATCGCCGCCCTGGTGGAGAAGTTCAAGGGTCTGGTAGAGCAGAACGGTACCCTGGGCGAAGTGGTTGAGTGGGGCAAGCGTCGGCTGGCCTATCCCATCAACCACAAGGTCGAGGGCTACTACACTCTGATGACCTTCACTTCCGCCCCTGATTTCCCCGCTGAGCTGACCCGGAACTACAACATCACCGACGGCGTGATCCGTTCCATCGTGGTCGAGCAGGCGGAGTAAGGGAGCGCATCATGTTAAATCGAGTGATTTTACAGGGCCGCCTGGTGGCGGACCCGGAGCTGCGCCATACCCAAAACGGTACGCCGGTGGCTACTTTCCGTATCGCCTGCGACCGGGGTTACCGGAGCAAAGACCCCAACGCCCAGAACGCGGACTTTATCAACATCGTTGCCTGGCAAAAAACGGCTGAATTTATCAGCCGGTATTTCACCAAGGGCAGCATGATTTTGATTGACGGCCGCCTCCAGGTGCGGGAGTACAACGATAACACTGGCAATCGCCGTTATGTCACCGAGGTCGTGGCGGAGAACGTCAATTTCGCCGCTTCCAAGCGGGAGACCGGCGGCGGCTATGGTCAGCAGAACAACAACTACAACGCCGGCGGGTATTCTGCCCAGCAGCCGGCCCAGTCCACTTATTCCGCCCCTTCCGCCTATACGCCCAACAATGCGGCGCCTGTGGCCAACGAGTTCGCGGAACTGAACGATGATGACGGCGAACTGCCGTTCTAAACGAGCCTGATAAAAGGGTTCTATTCCTACGATTGAGGAGGTTTTCGATATGGCTTACGATAGAGGCAACCGCAGCCGTAAGCGCCGGAAGGTCTGTAACTTCTGCGTGGACAAGGTTCAGCAGATCGACTACAAGGACGCCGCCAAGCTGCGCCGCTATGTTTCTGAGCGCGGCAAGATCCTGCCCCGCCGCACCACTGGCACCTGTGCCATGCACCAGCGTCAGCTGACCGTCGCCATCAAGCGCGCCCGTCAGATCGCGCTGCTGCCCTATGTGGCGGACTGAGCAATCAGCGTAAACACACAAAACAAAGGCTGCATCGAATTTGGTTCGGTGCAGCCTTTTTGTTTTGCTCTTTTAATTGTCCACCTTCACCGGCTTCTCCTCCACCCTCAGGTCCTGGGGCCGGATGGTGTCGTAAAAATGCACCAGGGCGATCTCCCGGTAGGGCAGCACAAAGGTATAGACCACCGTGTAGCAGAGCAGGCTCAGGATCGTCCCCAGCCTGTCGCTGCTGAAGAACACCCATCCCACATTATAGCCCACGTTGGTGGCCAGCAGGCCCAGGATGTCCCACCCGATGAAGGAGAGCTCCAGGGTGAACAACTGGACCCGGTGGCCCTTGGACATCCGCCAACCGGCGGATATCGCCTTGAAGATGGACATCTCCGGGTGGTCTAGCAGCACATAGGGGACCAGCAGGGTGCTGAAATAAATGAAAACGCCGGGGAAGATGAAGAAGCCCATGCCTACCCCCACCAGCACGGTGAGCAACAGACTCAGCAAAATGATTTTTCCCGCCATCCACAGCGTGTCAAACAGGGAACCGACTCCCAGCCGCTCCCCTCTGGCGGTGCGCATGGCGTAAAAGCTGAACCCGTACCCCATCACCACGGTGTAGAGGTAAATCAGCAAAAACACAAACAGCAAAACCTCCTGCTGAGGCTGGGCCAACAGCTGCCGGGCGTAGGCCATGGCGGAGCTGAGCGCCATGTTGACGCTTGCGTCGGAGATGCTTCCCTGGGCGGCGACCTGATCCAGCAGCGTATCCATGCTCTCGCTGAACCGGTCGCTGATGGCGGTCAGCGGGTTGGTCCAAATCAGGCTGACGATGGAGGAGATCCATTCCGTCAGCACCAGATAGGCAATGCTGACCATCAGGATGCCAAAGGACTGATCCAACACCTGCTTTTTGGCGCGGGATTTGATCAAAACGCGGTCAGGATAATTCATAACAGGATACCTTCTTACACACAGACGGCGGCAGGACCGCCGGAAACGCAAATCTCCTTTTGCGCCACACAGTATAACACATCAGGCGGCACAAAAAAAGAGGATTTCTCAAAAAAGCAGCGGAAATAGCAAAAATTGCGGAAAGTTCTTTCGCTCCTGGAACGGAATCAAAAACCGCCGCGGGAAACGCTTCCGGCGGCGGCCTTTGAAAAGAGAGAGAAAGAAAGAAAAGAAAGGAGGTTGAAGAAGAGAAAGAAAAGGAGAGAAATCTATGTAAAGCGGGGGAGCCTTGCCCTGTTTGCTCCCTGCGAGTATAGAATAACAGAAGGCAGGGGAGAGATGGTAGACAAATCAAGAACAAATTTTGAAGGATTTGTAACAGGCGGCCTGCCGCGCCGGGATTTTCCGGCGCGGCGCAGACGCTTCATTCCGCCTGCATGGTCATCTTTTCCAGTATGCGGGCGAAGATGCCGCCGTAGGTCAGCCGGGCCACGTCCTCCCCGGCCACCAGATCCACCGTCTGGCGGGCCTCGCCGTCCACGGTGATGTTCAGCGTCCCCAGCTTGTCCCCGGCAGACACGGGCGCAACGACGCTCTCCACCGTCTCCAGCTCGACCCCTACCTTGTCCCCGTCGCCCTTGGCTACGAGGATTTTACAACTGCCGTCCAGCCGGGTGGAGACGGTCTCCTGCTCGCCCAGAGAGACAGGCACCTGGGGCAGCTGGCCCTCCGGGGTGACGTCTACCAGGGTATAGCCTCCAAAGCCGTAATTCAGCAGCGCCTTGGCGCTGGCGAAGCGCAGGGCGGAGGTCTTGCTGCCCAGCACCACGGCGATCAGCTCCATGCCGTCCCGCTGGGCAGACGCGGAGATACAATACCCCGCGCTGTCGGTGGAACCGGTTTTCAGGCCGGTGGCCCCCTCGTAGTAGTAGATCAGCTTGTTGGTGTTGGCCAGCTCAAACGCGCCGTCCCGGATAGAATCCATCCAGATGCCCACATAGCTGCGGATGATGTCGTGGCTCAACAGCTCCCGGCTCATCAGGGCGATGTCGTAGGCGGAGGTCACATGGCCCTCTGCGGGCAGACCGTTGCAGTTGCAGAAATGGGTGTCCTCCATGCCCAGCTCCGCCGCCCGCTGGTTCATCTGGTCCACAAAGGCGCTCTCTGACCCGGCCAGATGCTCCGCCAGGGCCACGGCAGCGTCATTGCCGGAGGCCACCGCCACCGCTTTGAGCATATCCCGGACGGTCATCTGCTCGCCCTTTTTTAGATAGACCTGGCTGCCGCCCATCCCGGCGGCGTACTCTGAAGTCGTCACCAACTCGTCCTCCTGGAGCGTGCCGCTCTCCAGCGCCTCTGTCACCAGCAGCATGGTCATAATTTTCGTCACCGACGCCGGTTCTAACTTCTTATGCTCGTTTTCGGCATAGAGGACCGCGCCGGTCTCCCGCTCCATCAGCAGTGACGCCTTGGCAGAGACCTCCACCGGTTCGGCGGCGTTCTCCGCCTGTGCCGCAGGACAGGCCGCCCACAAAATCAGCGCTGCCAGCAGCGCGGATGCTTTTCGTTTCATCCTGTGTTCCCTCCCTTTTACCGTCAGTCTGTGGAAAGCCGTGAAAATAATACGAGGAAAATTTTCTCTTTTTGCCGCTCAGACGTGTATTTTTTGCCCTCTAACGGCCCAGGTGTGTATTTTTCCCGTCAAAAAAAGATTTGCACCTTTTCCACAAGGTTTTCCACAAGAACGCCTGTGCAATGCCAGAGAGAAAAAGCGGTTTTCCCTCTCTTTGCCCTTTCTTTTCCCACGTTTGACCAAAAACCAACTTATTTCGAGTTGAAACAAACTCTTTTCCACGGTTTTTGGCGTATCATGGGACCCCCGTCCTCTCAGCGGCGCAAAAAGTTCCCGACGGATTTTTGCTTTGTTTGCCCATCATCTCTTGACGAATCCCTTTCCATCCGCTATGATGGGGCAGAAACGGAGCCGAAACCAACAGGAGGCGCATCCCATGCCGAGAGAACTGACCCGCTGCCAGCGTATTGAGCGCAGCATCATCAAAACCTACCGCAAGACCCTGTGGAACCCCTTCATCGCCGCCGTGAAGCGCTACGAGCTGGTGTCGGAGGGGGACAAGATCGCCGTGTGCATTTCCGGCGGCAAGGACTCTATGCTGCTGGCCAAGCTGATGCAGCAGCTCCAGCGGATCAGCGACTTTCCCTTTGAACTGGTCTACCTGGTGATGGACCCCGGCTATGCCCCCGCCAACCGGCAGCAGATTTTAGACAACGCCGCTCTGTTGGAGCTGCCCATCACCGTGTTTGAGACCAACATCTTCCGGGTGGCCAACCGCACCGACCACTCTCCCTGTTACCTCTGCGCCCGGATGCGCCGGGGCCACCTCTACAGCAAGGCCCGGGAGCTGGGCTGCAACAAAATCGCCCTGGGCCACCACTTCTCCGACGTGGTGGAGACCACCGTCATGGGGATGTTCTACGGCGGCCAGCTCCAGGCCATGATGCCCAAGCTCCACTCCACCAACTTCCCCGGCATGGAGTTAATCCGGCCCATGTACTGCATCCACGAGGACGACATCATCCGCTGGAAGAACTACAACGACCTGCACTTTCTCCAGTGCGCCTGCCGCTTCACCGAGGCGACAGGAGAGGGGACCGTTCCGGGCAAGCGCCAGGAGGTCAAGGAGCTGCTGCGGCAGCTGCGGCAAGACTTCCCCCAGGTGGAGCAGAACGTGTTCAAGTCCATCCACAGCGTCCAGCTGGACACCTTCCCCGGCTATAAGACAAAGGGGGAAGAACACAGCTTTTTGGAGCAGTATGGGGAAACAAAGCAGGAAATGTGAAATACTTTTCACTTCAATATGCTGGAATTTACAAAAAAGCGATTCTTTTTTCTTTTTTTGCGACCAAAAAGTATTGAATAACCACAAACTCTCTGGTATACTACAAAAGGTCCGGGTAAAAAAACACCCCTTTCGTGAAAAAAAGAACGCGCCATGCCAACCTGATAAAAAATTGGAGGTTTTCAATGAAAGCTGCACATCGTTTGCTGTCCTTTGTCCTGGCCCTGTCCATGACAGTCACCCTGCTCCCCGTCTCCCCGGTCCTGGCCGCGGAGACAAGCTCTGTCGCCGCGGCGGAATCCACCGCTGCCGGCACCGTCACCGGCTTTGGCGAGCTGGAGACCCAGGAGATCGCCCTGGCGGAAAAAATCGACCTGGACGCCCTGCTGGAGTCCATGCCGTCCACTCTGCCGGTCTATCTGGACAACAGCAGTGAGGTGACGGAGATCCCCGTCACCTGGTACTGTCTGGACGACTACGAGACCTCCAACGACTACTACTTCCAGTTCAGCCCCAGCTGGGACACCGACGCCTATCCGCTGCTGGACGGCCTTGACGTAGAGGTGGACGCGCCCTATATCGCCGTCTATTTGGCAGGTGTCACCGCGATGTCCAGTAGCTCCTCCACTGTCTCCGGCAACAGCAACGAGACCACCATCTTCACCTATCTGACCGGGACGATGGGGCTGAACACCGCCGCCGCCTGCGGCATCCTGGCCAATATGTACGCTGAGTCCGCCTTCAAGCCCACCTCCAGCTGCACCGACAGCAACGGCCTGACCAGCTACGGCCTGTGCCAGTGGAACGGCTCCCGGTACACTAAGCTGAAAAGCTGGTGCAACAGCAACGGGTACAACTACAAAACCGTCACCGGTCAGCTCCACTTTCTGTCCTACGAGCTGAGCACCAGCACCTATAACTACATCCTGAAATACTTACAGGGAGTCAGCAACTCCGCCTCCGGCGCTTACAACGCGGGGTACTACTGGTGCTACTACTTCGAGCAGCCCGCAAACACGACCACCCAGAGCAAGACCCGGGGCAATCTGGCCAAGAACTCCTACTGGCCGTTCTACAGCGCCCTCGTCTCCGCCTCCAACAGCAGCGCTTCCTCGGCCTCCGCCCCCGTCCTCTCGGACTACACCACCCCCGGCACCTCCATGACCTACGGCACCCTCTTCACCCTCAAGGGGACCATCACCGCCTCCTCTGCCATCACCAGCGTCACCGCCGGGGTCTACAACAGCAGCGGGAAGGCCGTCACCAGCGCCTCCGCCACCCCCAACAGCACCGCCTTTGACGTGTACGAGCTGGATGAGGACGTGCTGTTCAGCCAGGTGCCGGTGGGGTCCTACACCTACGTCATCAAGGCCACAGTGGGCGGGACCACTTACACTGTTTTGGACTACAGCTTCAAGGTCACCGCCCGGAAGCTCTCCAACGCCACCATCTCCTCCATCGACGCCCGCTACACCTACACCGGCAGCAGCATCAAGCCCACCCCCAAGGTAAAATACAGCGGCACCACCCTGACCAAAGGCACCGATTACACCCTCAGCTACTCCAGCAACAAGTCGGTGGGCACCGCCACCATTACCATCAAGGGCACTGGCAACTACACCGGCACGGTGAAAAAGACCTTTAAAATCGTTCCCAAAAAGGTGTCCAACCTCAAGGTCAAGTCCAGCTCCTCCAAGAAGATCACCGTCACCTGGACGGCGCTGAAATCCGTCCGGGGCTACCAAATCCAGTACAGCACCAGCTCCGATTTCTCCAACGCCAAGACCGTCACCGTGGTGGGGACCACCAACAAGAAAAAGGTGATCTCCAGCCTGAAAAGCGGCAAGACCTACTATGTCCGCATCCGGTCCTACTGCAAGGTCAGCGGCACGAATTATTACTCCTTCTACAGCTCCAAGGTGAAAATCAAGGTGAAATAAATCATCACACCACAGCAAATCCCCTCGAACAGCATCGTTCGAGGGGATACTTTTTTAGCACTCGGTATAAATGTCCACCAGCCGCCTGGCCCATTTCAGCGGCTTTTCGCCGGGTTTCAGCCGCAGGGCCACGTTGGGCCGGTCCCCCGGGGAGACCAGCACCCGCCCCTTCAGCTCCGGCACGGTACACAGCCGGGAGACCCGTTTCAGGTCGAACTCCCGCAGGCCAAAGTTGATGTTGCTGCCCTTTTGGGCGATGTCGGTGACGCCGCAGTTGGAGGCGGCGCTACGCAGCAGCGCCACGTTCACCAGGTTCTCCACCGGTTCGGGCACGTCACCGTAGCGGTCCACCAACTCGTCGATCATGTCGGTGGCGTCCCGGTCCTCCCGGATGCGGGCAATGCGGCGGTACAGGTCCATCCGCTGCTCGGCGGCGGGCACGTACCAGTCGGGGATGTTGGCGGGGAGGGACAGGTCGGCGGTGACCTCCTCGGTGCGGACGGGCTTTTCGCCCCGCTCCTCCAGTACCGCCTCCTCCAGCAGCTTGAGATACAGGTCATAGCCCACGCTCATCAGGTTTCCCGACTGCTGGGCGCCCAACAGGTTGCCCGCGCCGCGAATTTCCAGGTCCCGCATGGCGATTTTATACCCTGCGCCGAACTCCGCGAACTCCCGCACGGCGGCCAGCCGCTTGGCGGCCACGTCAGAGAGAATTTTCCCATGACGATAGGTCAGGTAGGCGTAAGCCCGGCGGCTGGAGCGCCCCACCCGGCCCCGAATTTGGTGGAGCTGAGCCAAACCCATTTTATCCGCGTCCTCGATGATGAGGGTGTTCACGTTGGGGATGTCGATGCCGGTCTCGATGATGGTGGTGCAGACCAGCACCTGCACCTCTCCGCGGACCACCTGGTCCATCACGTCGGAAATTTCCTCCTGGGACATCCTGCCGTGGGCCACCCCCATGCGGATGTTTTCGTCGTCCAGCATCTCCCGGAGGCGGACGGCGGTCTGGTTGATGGTCTCCACCCGGTTGTGGAGGTAGTAGACCTGCCCGCCACGGCCCACCTCCCGGCGGATGGCGTCCAGCACCACCCCCCAGTCGTGCTCCAGCACATAGGTCTGCACCGGCTGGCGGTCCTGGGGCGGCTCCTCCAGGGTGGACATGTCCCGGATACCGGAGAGGGCCATGTTCAGCGTCCGGGGGATAGGCGTGGCGGAGAGGGTCAGCACGTCCACCTGCGGGAACCGCTCCTTGAGCTTCTCCTTCTGTCCCACACCGAAGCGCTGTTCCTCGTCCACCACCAGCAGGCCCAGGTTTTTGAACTGCAAGCCCTTGGCCAGCAGCCGATGGGTGCCAATGAGGATGTCGATAAGGCCGTTTTCCGCGTCCCGGAGGATGTTTTTGGCAGCCTTGCCGGTCTGAAACCGAGTGATGAGGGCGATGCGCACCGGGAAGCCCTCAAACCGCCGCAGGGCGGTCTGATAGTGCTGGTTGGCCAGCACCGTGGTGGGCACCAAAATGGCCGCCTGCTTGCCCTCCAGCACGCATTTCATCACCGCCCGAAGCGCCACCTCGGTTTTGCCATACCCCACGTCGCCGCAGAGCAGCCGGTCCATGGGAATGGGCTTTTCCATGTCCGCCTTGACCTCGGCCACGCAGCGCAGCTGGTCCTCGGTCTCCTGGTACTCAAACTTGTCCTCAAACTCCTGCTGCCAGGGGTCGTCCGGGTGGAAGGCGTACCCCGGCTGCCGCTGACGGGCAGCGTAGAGCTGAATCAAATCCTTCGCCAGGTCCTGGGTGGCCTTTTTCGCCTTGGACTTGGCACGGGTCCAGTCGGTCCCGCCCAGCTTGGAGAGGCGCACCGTGGGCTTGCCGTCCTCTTCCTCGCCGCCGCCGATATACTTGCTGACCATGTCCAACTGAGTAGCGGGGACATAGAGGCTGTCGCCTCCTGCGTAGGAGAGCTTGACGTAGTCTTTCTCCACCCCGTCCACCTTCATCTTGGTCATCTCCACAAAACGGGCGATGCCGTGCTTTTCGTGGACCACCAGGTCGCCGGGGACCAGGTCGGTGAAGGATTGCAGCTTCTGCCGGTTGGTGGCGGTTTGAGCGGACTTTCCCCGCCGCTTCTGGGCGGGGGCAGCGGTCCCCTCGGTGATGAGGGCGAAGCCGGGGTATTCAAACCCGGAGGACACCCCGCCCACCGACAGCACCGTCTGGCCCGGCTGGGGCAGCTGTTTTAAGTCAAGGTCCAACTGCACCTTGATATCCCGCTCCCGCAGCAGGTCAGACAGATTTTTCGCCTGGCCCTGGCTCTGGCACAGCACCACACAGGCGTAATTGCGATGCTGGTAGTGCTCCAGGTCGGAGGCGGCAGTCTCCAGGCTGGAGCCGAAGCTGGGCAACTGCTTGCAGTTCAGCGTCAGCAGCACACGGGCGTCGTAGGGCCGCACAGAGGTCTGGAAGGAATCCAAATACACGCAGGGGTACTCCCGGCCCAGGCGTCGCCCCATCTCCTCCACCGTGGCCGTGTAGCGCGCCTGAGACGCCCACAGCACGCCGGAGGAGGACAGCGCGTCCATATCCTCGGTGAGCCGCCAGAGGTAGTGATTGGCCGTCTCCACGCACCGGCTGCTCTCTGCCCAGAGCACACAGGCGTCGGCGGGGAGGTAGTCGCCGCCGCAGGCGAAGTCTGGGTAAATCAGGTCCATGTATCGGTCAGACGCCGGGAACGCGGTGCCATCCGCCAGGCGGCGGCTGTCCTCCTCCAACGTGTTCAGCAGGGTGGCGTAGTCAGTGGCGTCGCTGCGCTTTTTGGACTTGGACGCCTTCTCCACCTGGAGCTTCCGGCGCTCGATGTCCTCCACCAGCCCCAGCACCCCGCCGGGAGCCAGCTGGGGCAGCGTCTCCGCCGCGGGCAGCAGCTCCGCCCGTTCCAGGCGCTCAGTGCGCCGCTGGGTCAGTGGGTCGAAGGAATAGACGGTGTCCACCTCGTTGTCCCAGAACTCCACCCGGACGGGGGCCTCCGCCGCCGGGGAGAACACGTCCAGGATGTCCCCCCGGAGGGCGAACTGTCCCGGCCCCTCCACCTGCATACAACGGGTGTAGCCTCCAGCGGCCAGCCGTCGGGTCAGGTCGTCCGTCTCGTACAGCTCGCCGGGCCGCAGGGTCAGCGCTGCCTTTTCCAGCACGGCAGGGGGCATGGTCCGTTGGAACAGGCCCTCCACCGTGGCCACCAACAGTGGGATACGCCCGGTTTGCAGGCCCCGCAGCAGCCGCAGCCGCTGGTGTTCCCACTGGCGGGAGACGGTGACGTTGTGGAACACGAACTCCCGCCCCATCAGCAGCTCCACCGGCTCCCCGGTAAAAAACGCCAGGTCACTTTGCAGCCGTTTGCCCTCCTGCTCGTCCGGGCAGAGCAGCACAATGGGCCGCCCCGTGGCCTCCCGCAGGGCGGCGGCCAGATGCGCCCGGTGTACCGTGGTCAGACCGGCCACAGCCACAGGGCTGCGGCCCGCGTCCAGCTGGGCGGTCAGTTCCCGGAACTCCGGGAGAGATTGCAATACTGTTGTCAGTGGTTTCATGGCGGAACCTCGAAATCATAAAAAAGTTGTGGTTTTTTGTCGGTTGGGGGACAGCGCGGCCCCTCATAAGGGGCCGCATGTGGGGCATGGCGCTGCGTCACTTGCTGT
This sequence comes from Clostridiales bacterium, assembly GCA_020859945.1. Classification (GTDB taxonomy): domain Bacteria; phylum Bacillota; class Clostridia; order Oscillospirales; family Oscillospiraceae; genus Onthomonas. The sequence goes on from JAJBVG010000073.1 coordinate 82,054, forward strand.
ATCGGTTCTGGGCTTTCTCAAACCCCTGCTCCAGCACCATCTCCACCGCCTCCGCCGCGCGCTGGGCGGCGTCGTCTATCAGCTTGGCGTCCTCCGGGGAGAACTTTCCCAGCACCCAGGCGGCCAGGTCGTAGTCCGGGTGGGGCTTCTGGCCCACGCCCATCTTGATGCGGGGGAACTGGTCTGTCCCCAATTCCTCTATGATGGATTTCAGGCCATTATGCCCCCCGGCGCTGCCTTTTTTCCGCAGGCGGAGGGTTCCCGTGGGCAGAGACACGTCGTCGCAGACCACCAGAATGTGGTCCGGCTCAATTTTATAAAAGTGGGCGGCCTCCTCCACGGCCTCGCCGGAGAGGTTCATATAGGTCTGGGGCTTCATGGCCAGGATGCGCACCCCGCCGCAGGAAAAGTCCCCTACCAGGGCGCGGAACTTAGAGCGGTTGATGCGCTGGCCGGTCTTTTGCTCCAGGGCGGACGCCGCCCGGAATCCGGCGTTGTGTCGGGTGTTATCGTACTTGGGGCCGGGGTTGCCCAGAAACACCACCAGCCACTCCACCGGCCCCTGCCGGTTTTTGAAAAGAAACATCGTCTGCCTCCTGCCCGAAATGGGCGGTCAAAGGGATGAAAAACAACTCAGGAAAGGAAGGAACGCGCAAACGCCCCAAAGGGGTCATCGGCGGGCGATGACCCCTGAAGGGCTATAAAAGCATAAAATAGTTCGTGATAGCGGCAAAATCTCAGCTGTAGATGGCGTTCATGGAGGCGTCGTTGAACATCCGGGAGATGGCCTCCGCGAACATGGGCGCCACGGTCAGATAGTGGATCTTGCTGCTCAGCTCCTTGGGAGCAGGGATGGTGTCCAGCAGCACCAGCTCGTCCAGGAAGGAGTTGTCGATGCGCTCCATGGCCGGACCGGAGAGAACGCCGTGGCTGGCGCAGGCGGTGACGCTCTTGGCCCCGCCGATGGTCATCAGCGCCTTGGCCGCGCCGCAGAGGGAACCGGCCGTATCCACCATGTCGTCCAGCAGGATAACGTTCTTGTCCTTCACGTCACCGATGATGTTCATGACCTCGGAGGAGTTGGCCTTCTGGCGGCGCTTGTCCACGATGGCCATGGGCATGTTCATCTGCTGGGCGAAGTTCCGCACCCGGGCCACGGAGCCAACGTCAGGGGAGACCACCATGGTGTTGTCATAGCTGTCCGCGAACTTCTTTTTAAAGTACTCCACAAACAGGGTGCCGCCCTGGAGGTTGTCCATGGGGATGTCGAAGAAACCCTGGATCTGGAGACAGTGGATGTCCATGGTCAGCACATGGTCCGCTCCCGCCTTAGTCAGCAGGTCGGACACCAGCCGTGCGGAGATGGGATCTCTGGGCTTGGTCTTGCGGTCTTGCCGGGCATAGCCAAAGTAGGGGAGGACCGCGGTGATGCGCCCGGCGGAGGCCCGCTTCAGCGCGTCCAGCATGATGAGCATTTCCATCAGGTAGTCGTTGACGCTGCGGTACTCTTTCTGTCCCGGCTTGCCGGTGGCGCAGGTGGACTGGACGACGTACACATCGCTGCCCCGGACGGTCTCGTAGATGGAGGCGAAGCTCTCCCCGTCGGAGAACGCGCCGCACTCGGAGTTGCCCATGGGGACGCCGATTTGCTTGCAGATGGCCCTGGTCAGGGCGGGGTTGGAGCTGCCGCTGAAAATCTTGAGGTCTTTCATAACAAAATCATTCCTCTCCTGGATTCAGTCTCTTTTTTCAGGAATTTGCGAATGAATGAGAGACATAAGGGCGGGTATTGCCCGCGATGCGGATGGGTGACAGATACAGCGCGTTTTTATGGACGGCCTTTGAGCCGTATTTTATTCTTTTATGACCTGGAACGGTCCGACCCGCGTCCCATCGGGCAGGCGGACACCGGACACCTGGGAGGCGTTGACCACGCAGCCGCTGCCCAGCTCGCAGTCGGTGAGCATACTGTTGGGACCGAGGACGCAGCCCTCTCCGGTTTTCACCCGTCCCATCAAGATGGTGTTGGGCATGATGACGCTGCCGAGCGCGACCTGGGCGCCCGCCTCCACATAGGTGGTGTTGGGGTCGATGAGGTCCACACCCTCGTTCATTAGGCGATACAGGTTGTCCGCCAGCCCCAGCTCTCTGGCCTGGAACAGCTCCTTCGGGCTGGTCAGGGACAGCAGCTGAATTTCCGGGTCGCTAAGGGGGGAGTAGAAGTCGCCATAATTCAGGGCGTCCACGCCGCCCTCGGCCAGGTCAGCGGCTTCCACCCGGTAAACGCCCATCACGTCTCCGGCGGGGGTGAGAAATTCTTCCTCCACCAGTTCCTGACAGGCGGAGCAGGACAACCACACCGGCTCGGTGATGGTGATGACCTTGCCCTCGCATTCGGCGGCGAAGTCCATCAACCGCTGGTTCAGGGACGGGTCGGCGCAGGAGACCACCTCCGTCCCAGCGGGGAAACACCCGGCGGTCAGGTCGGTCAAATCGTCCTCTGCAACGACAAAAAACCGTTCCACGCCCTGCCGCTCCAGGCCCATGGCGAGCCAACTGGCGGCGGGAGAAAACAGAATCTTCTGTAGGAGGAACGGTTCACAAGAGGACTGGGCCGCCTCTCTCAGCACAAAAATCACCGCACTGGAAGCTGTCATAGCCCATTCTCCCCTTTCATCTTCGTATGGGTTTTCGGTTGCGCCGCCTCGCTGCGGCTCCGCCGGGGGTGTGCGCAAGCGGTTTCCCCCAGCGTCCCCTATTATAGCAAATGAAATTGAATTTTGCACACGAAAATACACATTTTTTTAATAAAATGAAAGGATTTGTTGTTTGTACAATTTTATCCCCCTTTTTCCCCGCTGTTTTCGGTATTTTTGCCAGTTTCCGCGAAAGGAAACCGGAGTAAAGTTTACGAAAAATGGTCCCGGAGCATTGCCTGTGTTTGACCAAGTATGATATACTGCTTAACGGCCTTTTCCCACCTGAATGATTTGGAATTGGACTTGAGGCGCACCACAGACAAACTGCGGCAGCGTCTGAACAGAAACGAGGATAGTATGATAGATTTCAAACGTCCGCAATTGGCGGACAAAACGTGGATCGACCCCATCTTCCGCGCCTCCGGCTTCCGCAGCTGCGAATACACCTTCCCTAACCTGATGGCCTGGGCGGAGGCATTCAGCGAGACAGTGGCCCTGGTGGACGGCTTTGTGGTGGTTCATGTGGGCACAGACGAGGGAGGCTACGGCTGGGCCGCCGGTTCCGGCGACCGCAAAGCCCTGCTCCGCACCCTGGCCCAAGACGCGGCGGAACGGGGCCGCTCGCTCCGGCTGCTGGGTCTGACCGAAGAACAAACCCAGGAACTGGAAGCCCTGTTTCTCGGGAAATTCACCTTTACCAACTACCGAAACGCAGCGGACTACTGTTACACCGTGGACAAGCTGGCTGACCTGGCGGGGAAAAAGCTCCACGCCAAGCGCAACCACATTCACCGGTTCGTGGAGAACTACCCGGACTGGCGGGTGGCGGAGATCACCCCGGAGAATCTGGACCAGTGCGTGGCCCTGGCCCGGGACTGGGAACAGGCCCAGGCAGAGGCCGGACTGGACGACTGGAACGAGCAGGAGGGCGAAGCTGCCCTTCACCTCTGCATCCAGCACTATGAGGCGCTGGAGCTGGAGGGCCTGCTTCTTTACGGGGAGGGCAAACCCCTGGCCTTCACCATGGGGCGGAGCATCGGCGGGGACACCTACGACGTGATTTTTGAGAAGTCCTACGCCGACATCCAGGGGGCCTACGCCATGATCAACCGGGAGTTCGCCCGTTGGATTCGGGACCACCACCCGGAAATCGTCTACCTGAACCGGGAGGACGACATGGGAGAGCCGGGACTGCGGAAGGCCAAGCTCTCCTACCGCCCGGACCTGATGGTGGAAAAGCATCTGGCCTGTCTGAAACCGGGGGAGACCCTGTGACCGGCCTGTGCCGCCCCTCCCGCCGGGAGGAGGTCTCCCAACTGGCCCGTCTGTGGAAGATTTGCTTTGGGGACACCGACGACTATATCGCCCACTACTTTTCCACTTACTACCGCCCGGACCGTGCGCTGGTGCTGGAGGACGGGGGCAAACTCCGCTCCATGCTGCTGACCTTCCCCAACGTCCTGGTGACGGGGGAGGGGAAGGAAGTCCCAGCTTGTTATATTTACGCCTTTTGCACCGCGCCGGAGGCCCAGAGCCAGGGCTATGGCCGCCGCCTGCTGGCCTGGGCGGAGGAACAGGCCGCCCGTCAGGGTATCCAGCTGGCGGTGATGGTCCCCGGCGAGGCCAGTTTGTTCGATTTTTACGAGACGTTGGGCTACCGGACCGTATTTTTCCACCGGGAGCAGATTTTTACCCAAACCGGACCGGCAGACTGCATCCCGGTCCCCTGCGATGGGGCGGCCTACGCCGCCCGGCGGGAGGCGCTGTTGGAGGGGACATTCCACATGGCCTATCCCTCGGAGGTGCTGGAGTATCAGCGCTCCCTGTGCCGCCGGACGGGGGGCGACCTCTTCCTGTGGGAGGACGGCCTCGCAGCCGTGGAGACCGACGGGGCGACCCTGTACTGCAAGGAGTTGCTGACGGCTCATCCCCAGGAGGCGGTCAACGCCCTGCTGTCCTGTTTCGGCATGAACCGCGCCGTGGTCCGCACCCCGGCGGAGTCCAAGGACGGCGCAAAGGGCTTCGCCGTGGCAAAATCCCTCGTCCCCGGTGGAGACGGGCAGGCGACATCAACCGGATATCTGGCCTTTGCCTTTGACTGAGCCGCCCTCTATCACGAAAAATTCACAAAAGAATCGGTTGAAACCTGTGCGGTTTTATGGTAGAGTATACACATAGCAAAGCCCCCCTTTTCCTTTAGGGCAACACCGCATAATTAGTGCTTCGGCGTCTTGCGGTAAATTTCCGCCATAACTGCGTTGCAAAAACTTGAAATCCACAAAGGATTCCTGCGTTTTTGCGCCTTGTTCTGACGAAAATTTTCTACGCAATCCACTCTTGCCGAATTATACGGTGCCGCCCCGAACATGAAAAGGAAAAAAGCAATGTTAAGGAGTGATTCTCTATGGTAAGAGTGATTATGGGCAGCGCAGGTGCGGGAAAGACCAAGCAGTTGATCGACCTGCTCAACGCCGCTGTCACCACAGAGCATGGCAACATCATCTGCATCGAGCCAAACCTCGACCTGACCTATAATATCCACCACGACATCCGTCTGGTGGCTGCCAACGAATACCCCATCCGTTCCTTCGAGAAGTTACAGGGCTTCCTGTGCGGGCTGTATGCCGGCAACTACGACATCACCCACATCTTCGTGGACAACCTGTGCAAGATCGCAGGCACCAAGGACCCCGTTCAGGTCGAGCAGTTCCTGGACTGGCTGGATAACTTTGGCGACAAGAACAACATCAAGTTCACCATCACCATGTCCTCCACCCCGGAGCTGGCCACCGAAGGCATCAAGAAGTATTGCTAAGCACTTCTGTATCATCCCAAATCGCTGCAAAAAAGCCCTCCGAACGCCGGAGGGCTTTTTATTTCTCTTTTTACTGGTTCGTCCCGCTGCTCTCCCCGCTCCGGCGGTGATGAGGCCGGTGACGGCGGCGGGAGGCCCCGCCGGAGGGACGTTTTTCCTCCTCGCCCTGCTTGGCGGGGGCGGGACGGCTGTTTTTCCGGGG
>JAJBVG010000010.1 GCA_020859945.1 Clostridiales bacterium
GGGCCACGTTCAGCGTGGCGGCCTGGCTCATGGCCTCCGCCTCCAGCTGGCTGCGGAGCATCTGTTCCCGGAGCTGCTGGTTTTCCCGCTGGAGGTTTGCCAGGGCGTCCGACTGCTGTTTGGCCTGCCCCGCCTTCTGCTGGCGGTAGGCCGCTACGATTTCCGCCGCCTCGCCGTCGTCGATGCCGTTGTCCTTCAGGGCGCTCTTGGCAATGCCGCCGCTGCGCTTGTCCAGAATGGCGTCCAGCCGCTCGAAGAGGGCGGTGTAGTCCTTCCCCTCCCCGGCGCTTTCCGGGGTGCTCTGGCCGTTCTGTGGGCCGCCTGCGGGGGTCTGGGTGGTAGGGGTCTGGTTGTTGGTTTCGTCTGCCATGTTACTGTTCCTTTCCGTGTTCAGGCCGTCGCCGTTTCCGGGGCAGTTTAACGCCCTGACCCGTGTGGGCATGAAAAAAGCACCCCTGAGGTGCTTCAATCAACGTGTAAAATTGCCAGGTGTTTCGGGCATAACAAAACCGCCGTGGTTTCCCTTGGCGGTTTCCGGTTTACTGGTTCTTTTCTTTCTGACTTTCTTCTTGCTCGATGTTCTTCAGCAGATGCTTCCCGTAAAATTCCCAGCTCACTGCCTCCGCATTAAGAGCCGTTTTCCGTTCTTCATCTGTCATAGGCTCGCCTCTCTCGTATTTCCCGAGTGCTTCTAATTGTTTGAATGTAAGCAGCACAATCATTCCCCCATCAGAACAAAGATAGTTTGCTGTGCAAGGACGCTGGGATTGCTAAGGATATTTTGTGCAAGCGATTCAGCTATAAGCTCTCCAACAGAAGAGAGACCATAAAGCCCTATGTTTTCTTTTGCTTTTAAGCCCCATTCTTCTATTTTGGAATTTCCGTTTTTCAGTTCTTGCAGAATATCCGTATCCGCGCTGCCTGTCACCCGCAGCACCTCTGCCCGCCGGAGTGCCTCCAGCACAGTCCGCTTTTCTTCAGTCAGGTATTGCATTTCCAGCGCATGGCCGATTTCGTGGACAATGGCGTGTGTCGGCGCATTAGTTGACCAGCCGCCAAAAGCGTGCTGTTTCTTTGCGTCCTCCGCCATTTGTTCCATGATACCACTGTCGCCCACGTTTTTCAAGACAATCGTTCCGGTGTTGTATTGATAAGCTGCATAAAAATCCCGGCTGCCGGTATACTCACGAACCGCGTTCAGCTCCGTCATGCTGCCGAACATTCCTTGCACGTCCGAAATAGACTGGTTCACCGCGCTGGCAAGCTCCGGGTTGAAGCCGGTGTAATCCGCCTGAACGCCCATCTGAGCCGCCTGCCGCTCCAGAGGGGCGATTTGCTCCTGCTCCCACTGCTCCGCCAGATTCCCATACTTCCGCTGGTTGTCCCCGTCCAGGCTGTACTTCTCCAGCCGGCGGTATTTCTCCGCCTGACGCTGGGCGTACTGCTGGCGCTGTTCGGCCTGCTCCACGCCCTCCAGCTCGGCGATTTCCTCCTTCGTGTAGGGCGTGGCGTCCTGGTGCAGCTCCGGGAACCAGGTGCTATGGCTGTCCTTGCAGCGTGGGTGGTAGAGGCCCTGTGCGATGGCGGCGGACAGCAGGGGGTAATTCCCGTCAGACCGCTTGCCGCCGCTCCACACATCGTCAATGAACACCTTGCCGCAGAATTTGGCGCACTTGGGGCAGGCGTTGCCCCGCTTGTTGACGATGACGGTGGAAATGCCCCACTCCTGCCGCTTGGCCCCCTCGCCCTGGAGGTAGGCCCGCTTGGAAGCGGTCTTGATGGCCATATCCGCATAGTCGGAGAGGGTGTGCCGTGCGCCGTTACTGTACTCCACGCACTGGATGCCCGCCGCCAGGAAGTCTTTGGTGGCCATGTCTACCGCCTTCTCGTAGGTTCCTGCGCCGGTGTTGGCGTAGACCTGAGCGTTGTAGATGATTTTCCGATAGGCATCGTTGGCCCGCCGGAGCACCGCCGTCTCCGCCTGGGCCATGTCGTCAGTGGTGGCCTTCACCAGGGCGTTCAGCTTCCGCTCGTTGGTGCGGAAGAAGCTGCCGCCCAAGGTGTCAGTCTGCTGCCGGGCGGAGGAGCCGCGCTGAACGGCCTGTAAAATCGCCGCCTCCTGGGCTGTCTCCCCGTCGGAATAGGCGCTTTTCAGTGCGTTGTTGATCTTGCTGTTCAGGGCGGAGAAATACCCCTTGCTGAACTTGCTGCTGTTAGCCTTGCTGTAGCCGCTGAGGGCGGCCAGCTGCTCCGTCTGCCACTGGCTCCACTGGAAGCCCTCCGCCGTCTCCTCCGCCCTGTGGCGGGACAGGTTGCGCATCATGGAGGAAATCAGCTCGTCCTCAATGCGCCGGAAGGCGGTGGAGAGGTCATAATCCATTGACATAGGCTTTGAATCCCTGGGCCTTCCACGCCCGGCGCTGCTGCTTTAACTGGGTTCGGCTGGGGCAGGGGTCATTCCGCAGCTCCGCGTAGTCCCCCTTTTCCACGGCGTACACGCCCTGGGGCACCTGCTCACCGGCCAGCGCCAGCAGCTCCCGGTACTCCTTCCGGCCCATCTGATACACCCTGGGGCCAATTTTCACCTGCACTGTGCGCACCTCCCCACGCCGCCCCCACGGACGGCTCCTCTGCCTCCACAAGGCCCTGCTCGGCCTTGATGCGTTTGACCTCCTCAGCCTTCCACGCCTCGTCCTTGGCGTCGCCCCACAGCTCCTCCACCTTGGCCTGAATGGACATGGGGGTGTTGGGGTTGGACAGCGTCTCCACCACCGCCTCAAAGCTGGGGTTGGCGTACTCGCCAAAGGAGATGTCCACCTCGGTGTCCTCCAGCGTGCCGCCGGTCATGACGGCATAGGCCTTGAAGGTCACATCTACCAGCCGCCGCAGGGCGTCCGTCAGGGCGTCGATGAGGTTCTGCCGGGTGTACAGGGTGGTCTTTTCCTTCTCCCGCTGGGCCTCGGCGTTGTCCAGCTTCTTGGTGTCGATGCCCAGGGTGGAGGGTGAAATCAGCCCCTGGAGGGCCAGGTCAAGGGCGGTCATGTAAGTGGCGTTGTACTGCTCCGCGTAGAACTCCGCCTGCTGGATGGTGATTTCGTTCCTGCCGCCCTCCATCGCGTTGTCCCCGGCGGCGATGAACTGGTTGTCGAAGGCGTTGGGCCGCAGCAGCCGCCCGGTGTCCTCGTCCCTGGGAATCAGGGAGGAGGGAATGTAGGTCTTGGGCCGCGCGTCCCGCATGGCGTGAATCCACTGGCTCCAGGCCTCGTCCAGGGCGTCAAAGCTGTCGGTCTTGCCCTCGAAGAAGGACTGTCCCCGGCCCGGCCACTTGCTGGATTCCTTGATGTGGAAGGGGACGGCCAGCAGGAAGCTATTCTCAAAGGCCACGTCCTGGAGCCGGGCGGTGGCCTCCAGAGCGGACAGGGGTACCTCCGTCTCCCCGTGGAACAGGTGATACCGGACGTAGCCGAAGCCGTAATGCTCCCGGAGGACGTAGCCGCCGGGATAGTGGCTGGCAAACACCACTTCCCGCACCCGGCCCCGGCGCTGCTCCAGCTCCACCCGGTCGCCGTCCACCCACTCCAGAATGGGCAGCTGGGAGACCTCCGGGTCAAGGCTGACCTTGAAGGCCCCGTCCCCGATGACCATGCAGCCGTTCAGGGCGCGGGTGACCAGGGTGCGGAGGCTGTTCTCCTTCGCGATGTCCTCCCACAGGTCCCGCTTCTCCGGCTCCGGGAAGTCGAAGCGGTTCATGTCGGCCACCACCAGGCCGGACAGGGTTTCGATAATTTCCTTGGGCAGGCCGGTGTGTATCTTCCGCACCTCCAGCCCCCGCGTGGGGACGCTGCCCCAGAACCGGTGCGTGGAACGGTCGCCTACCTGGTGGTAGAAGTCGTTCAACTCGCTGGCGTCTCCCCGGTACCACAGCCGGTTCTGGATGGCGTTGCCCTGCCAGTCCAGCGTCTCCTGAATGTGAAAGGTCTGCCCGTTCGCCGGTTCGATTTGTAAAAAGCTCCGAATAGCCATGCGGATTCTGTCACCCACTTTCATGTTCCTGGCCTCCTATTTTGCTTTGATAGGGTAAAAAGGCGTACTGTACGCTGTTGATCATGTGGTCGTTGGCGTCCTCCGGGGTGTTGTCCCTGTCCTCCCGCCAGCTGTAGCTTTCCAGCTCGTGGAGGTAGGTCTTGCAGTGCTTCAGCACCAGGAACACGTCCCGGGCGAACCAGCCCAGCTGGAGGTTGATGCGGTCCACGATCTTCATCTTCTTCCAGCTGGGGGCGAAGGTGTACACGCAGCCATGGCTCCGCTTGTACTTCGCCAGCTCGGTCAGCGTGGCCTGGTCTGCGCTGTCCACAAACACGGTGCGGGACAGGCCCCACGTCTGGCGGTTCCGCTCCAGAAAGCCCACCAGGTTTTCCACCGTGTCCGACGGGGCCAGGGGCTGGCCCAGTTCTGCGTTGTTGTAGACCCGCTCGTCCAGCAGGATGCACCGCCCACGGTTGGTGATGCCCAGGAAGGACATGGCGATGGTGTCCGGGGACTGCTGAGAATAGGCAGTGTCCAGCCCCGCGGTGAACTGGACGAACTGCTCCGCCTGCCTCCCGTTTTTCCGGTCTGGGAGCAGCCCGCGGGCGGCCTCCGCCGTGAGGACGTGGCGGCGGTACTCGAAGTTGACGAACACCAGGCCGGTGGCCCGGCCCCGCAGCCCCTGAATCTTGTTCTTGTAGAGCTTGGTTCCCTTTGGCGCGGCCTCCATCTTCCGCCTGATGTCCGCGTCAGTGAGGCTCAAGTTGTCCCGGAAGGTGAAAAACCAATACCGCCAGCCCGGCACCGGCTCCTCCCGCAGCTCCGCCATGATTTCATCTGGCACGTCCGCCGCATATTTCCGATAGGGGCGGGAACGGTTGACGAACTCCCGGTAGACCGGGAGGCTGGGGTCGTCCGGGTTCAGGGTAGCCATGAGGTAGTCGTTCCGGGTGGAAATTTCCCGCACAAAGTCGATGTTGGCGGTGTTGATCTCGTCGATGTACACGCAGCCGAACTGGCTGCCCAGCACCAGCTCCCACTTGTCCCGGTTGTCGTAGCCCAGCACGAAGATGATTTTGTCCTCAAATTTCAGGTGGGGGATTTTATAGTCCTTGTCGCCGTTGCCGTAGTAGCTGGCGCCCCGGTGCAGGTCTAAAATGCCGTTGTCCTGCTGGATGATGTTCTTCTCCGCGGTGCCGGTGGTCTTGCTGGCCAGGATGTGCAGCTTCTTGCCGCTGCGGCTGACCATCCGCATGAACTTGACGCCTGCGCCAACGGTGGTTTTCCCGGATGCGGTGGTACCTTCCAGGAAGTCCGCCCGCACGCCCTCCACACTGTTCACGAAGTCCACATACTTGGGGGAGAGGGGGAAGCTAGTCACCGTCGCTCAGCCCCTTGCCGCCCACCTGGGCGAACACATCCTCCAGCTTGGGGGAGGGGTTCACGGCGGCGTCCACCTTGAGGGTGTACTCGCCGGTCATCTTGTTCAGCTTGTCGATGGCGTTGATGCGGTCTTTCGGCTCCAGGCTGCCGTCCCTGGCAAGGTCGGATAACAATTCCTGCCGCTCAACGGCGGAAAGAATGCGTTCCTGCCGATTTTTCGCACTAATCGCCTGAATATAGCTTGCAATACCTACATTTTCCAACAATTCATAGGCCCTGCCGTTGGCGTACTGCTCCGAATAGCCCGCCTTGATGGCGCTTTGAGCGGCGTTTCCGCTCTCTGCATAGTATTCCGCGAACCTTTGTTGTCTGGGGGTCAAACCACTCACCGCCTTTTGTGTAGAGATGTGGCAAAGCCGCCCCGATTGGAGCGGCCCTGCCGAAAGAAAGGAGAATAGAGTGCCGGTGGTGTCAAACGTGGGGCCTATCCATGGATGATACCTCAAATAATATGGGGAAATAGTAAAATAATGCTTGACACGTGCTTTTGCACGTGTTATAATATACTCAGCTAAGGGGGAATGCCAATGAAAAGCTACTCATCCCGCGAGGTGATACGGATACTGAAAGCGGATGGATGGTATGAGGTATCCTGCGTTGGTGACCACCACCAATTCAAACATCCATCCAAACCCGGCAAAGTAACCGTTGTTCACCCCGAAAAAGACATCCCACTTGGGACACTGAAAAGCATCGCAAAGCAGGCGGGGGTCACATTCCCGTGATTCCCGCCCCCATGAAACGGAGGCATCTATGAAAGACCGTTATATTTTCCCCGCCATTATGAACTATGCCGATGACGGCATTTCCGTTTCCTTTCCGGATTTGCCCGGCTGCCTCACCTGCGCCCACGATACGGAAACCGCCCTCACCCGTGCAAAGGAAGCGCTGGGGCTTTACCTGTACGATTCCGAACAGTGCGGGGAGGCCATCCCGGAGCCTTCCGACATTCCGGATCTGGCCCTTGGTGAAGGAGACATTCCCACCCTGGTGGATGTATTTATGCCGTCCATCCGTGACCGCATCAACAACCGGACGGTGAAGAAAACCCTCACCATCCCCGCCTGGCTCAACCGGGAAGCCGAAGCCGCCGGTGTGAACTTTTCTCAGGTGTTGCAGGACGGTTTGAAGCGTTATTTGAGCGTATAACACACAGCCCTCGGAATCATCCGGGGGCTGTGCTCTTTGCGGCAACCAGAATTGCGCTGGGGGAGCGCCAGGCAACGCGCCGTGCCCATTTTACACCGAAGGGCATATGTACAAGGAGGACATATGAAAACGGTGGACGCCGGACGCTTTTGCACCCGGTTTTCCACGATGCCATTGTAACGCGGACAAAGCGGACAAAACGGACAAGTTTACTTTTCCTGCTCCAAATACCGCTTGACACGCTTGCGCATCCCGTCCGCCGTATTCCCTCCGCCGACGCTGGTGGCCACTTGCTGCCACGACAGCCCGTTCACGAACCGCAACCGAAAAATCATCCGGGTCAGGCTATCATCAATGTCCGCGATGTACCGCTCCAGCCGGTTCCGCTCGTGAATGCACTGGAGGTGCTTGGCGTCAATGATGGCCTGCAAGTCCACGATTTCCGCCGCCACCCACTCCAACGCGCTAGAGTTGTCCCCGCCCCCGGGCAGTCCTGTGAGGCTGGGGGAATGAGGCGCTTCCGCCTTGCTTTTCAGCTCCGCCAGCCGCTGCTTGTCCAGCTCGATTTCCCGATTCAGCCAGTAGAGCTGGGACATCTCCTGAATGGTCATGTGTCCTCCTCATCCTCTCTGGCTGCCCGGCACAATGCCGACACAAACAGCCCCACAGCGCCGCCAATCAGGAGGCCCAGCAGCAGGCCCGCGATAAATTCAATCATGCTCTCGCTCCTTCCTGATTTTCAGGCAATACTTCCCGGTTGCTTTATCCAGCCTCGCCCCGCCTGCCCGAATCGCCGCTTTGCGCCGGAGCGCCTCGGTTTCCTCCCGGCCGCAGCCGCGGCACTCCGGGCAATCTGTGGGCGGGTGACAGAGGCTGGCCTTGTGCTGTTCCAGAAGGCAGACGAGTTTGCCGTGTTCAGCCATCCGGCCCCGCCTCCTTCCCGTACTCCGCCAGGAAGTCCTGAAGCCACTGGGTTTGCTTCGCCGTCTGCTCCGCGTTCCGGGCGGCCTGCTCCGGGCTCTGGGCCGACCGGTTCCCCGTCCCGGCCTTGCCCTTGCTGCGGGCGGAGACGGTCTCCGGGGCGCGGTACAGGGCCGTCAGCAGGTAGCTGCGAGGGTTGCGGATTTTCCCCTCCTGGGCCGCCACGCTCTCCGCCACATAGGCGGCGTGGTCTGCGGTGAGCTGCAAAAACCGGCCCTTCGGGACGGACTGACTGCCGATTTTCACTCTGGGGGTGGGGTCGGACACCACCTCGGCCAATAACGCCGCCATGCCTTTCACCGCTTCGGCGTGTTCCCCGTAGCGCTCCCCGGCGTGAGCCAGGTCAAACCGCTGCGCAAAATAATCCGTCGCTTCTGCGCTGTCCATCCATCCATCCCAGCGTTGCCCCTCCTGCGCCCCATCGGGCAGGGAAGGGGGTAGGGGGATAGATGGATTGATTTCGGATTCGGATATGGATTCTGATTCGGATTCTGATTCGGATTCTGATTCGGATTCTGATTCAGGCCGCAACTTGCCGCGATTCGCCGCACCTTGCGGCAACTTGCCGCGATTCGCCGCACCTTGCGGCAACTTGCCGCGATTCGCCGCAAAATCTAAAATCTCTTGAAAGTCGAAGCGTTTTTTCCTTGACAGATTGCACTCCGGGCATGTCAGCCTGAGATTTTCCAATGTAGCCCTCCCGCCCTGGTTGACGGGAACAATGTGATCAATGTGATACATCCCGGCACCGTGTTTTACCAATCGCTTAGCGTCCCTGTCGGAGGTAATGAACTTCTTGCAGATTTGGCACTTGAAGCCATCTCTTTCAACGATTTCAATCCTCTTGTCAATCGAGATGAAGCGTTGTAAATACCAGTCGTTGACGGTCGTATCATCAGGGTCTGGGCATTTTGTTTTGCTTTCTCTCAGGCGTTGATGGTCTTTCCAGTTTGGAAAGCAGCCATAAACTCCGTGTCTTGCTGTTGATGTGTAGAATTGGATTTTACCAACGCCGGCCAGTTCACAGATTGCATCGTTGACGTCCTTTTGTGTGACGATGTCAAGTTCTCGCGGATACAATCGGGCCAGCATGATTTGTGGGTCTGCGTTAAATCGCCCATAATCATCAGCATATGTGATGAGCCGTTTATATAGGTCCTGGGCGAAGAAGGAGCATTCAGACAAGCCCCGGCTTTCGCAGATGCTCTCCTTGATGATCCTGTTACCCGTCAGAATCACCCGCTCTCAGGTTCCAGCCCCTCACCGCCCAGGAGACGGCTTCGCCGATGTCCCTCAGGACGCTGTTCACCTCTGTCGGCTCATATCCCGGGGAGCGGCACCCGCACGCCTCACACTCTACATAAATCGTGGCGGGCGTTAATTCGTTGACATTCAGCATGATAGACGCTTTGCCGCCGCAAAATGGGCAGCGCTTCAAAGGCTCATCCACGCCTTTTCCCTCCTTTCTCATCCGCCGCTTTGGGTGCGGCCCGCACCGTGACGCCCGGCCCCACCGTCTGCCGGACCCGCTCCACGAAATACCCCTCGTTGCTGCTGCTGTCGGACAGGTGGAGCAGCCAGATTTCCCGGCAGCCTGTCAAATCCTGCCGGGCCAGATATTCACACAGCCGCCCGATTTCCATATGGGTCTGCCGGATGCGCTTTATCCGCTCCGGCGGAATGCGTGTGCTCAGTGCCAGCCGTTCCTCCTGATAGTTTGCTTCCAGCGCATAAATCTGGACGTTGCGGAAGGTATAGTTCAGACCAACCGTGTCTGTTGCGAACACAAGCTGTTCGCCGTCCCGCCCCCGCAGCAAATAGCCGACAGGCTCTGCCGCATCGTGGAACGTGCGAAACGGCACGACCGTAAAGCTTCCCACCCGAAAAGGCGGCCCCATGTTGCGGCCAACTGACAGCAGAAAGGGCACCACGCCGTCCAGCTCCAGCGTCCGAACCGTGCCGGGGGACGCATAGACCGGGACGCCGCATTCCAACATTTTTTCAACACTGGCGCTATGGTCTTTGTGTTCGTGGGTGATAAGTACACCGTCCAATTCATGCGCTGTAAAGCTCAATATGCGTTGCAGCCGCCGGAAGGGGATGCCGCATTCCAGAAGAATACGGCTCTCCCCATCGGTGACCAGGTACGCATTGCCTGCGGAACTGGACGCAAGCGGCGTAAAAATCAAAACGGAACCTCCTCGCTGTCCTCCGCTGCCTCCTGTTCGGCGGCCTCTACGCTGACCTCCTGAGCAGGCAGGTGGGCGTTCTTGTATTGGGCGGACTGCTTCAACCGCTCCTGGAGGTAGTCGGGCAACGTTTCAAATACGGCGTCATCCCATTCGTCCGCGTCGAACAGGATCGGCGCGCTGACGGCAGTCTGGGGCGTCTCGCTTTTCCGCAGAGGGGTGGCCGTGGAAATGTTGGCATATTGGCCGTCCTCACTGCGCACCACACCCAGCAAGGCGTTCCTGCCCAGCAGGTCATACAGTTCCAGATTGGCATACTCCTCATCCGACAGCATCTTTCCCATCCAGCCGGACAGAAATTGCCGGATTCGGCTGGTGGCCCGCTTTGCCACAGAGAAGTCCACGGACAGTTGCCGGGGCTTCTGCTCCCCGTCCATTTCAATGGTCTCTTCCGGGATTTCAAAAAGGAATCTGACCTTTTCTACGTAGCGGGTCTTGCCCTGCCACTGCGTTTCCTGCTCCCCAAGCCCAATCACACCGATACAAATGCCGAGGTATGTTCCGGGCTCCATCGGCGGAATAGACGGTTTCATTTTATTTCCCAGTTTCATTCCTGCACAAACCTCAATTCTTTATCCTGTTCCGATACGGTCAGCCGAATCAGCTGCCCGTTGTACCCCGTCAGCCCGGTGACGGCCTCCGCGTTGTCCAGCAGCACCGGGGCCCGGACGCCGTAGTGCCAGGCCAGGCCGTCGATGATGTCCAGCCCCAGGGTGATTTTCCGCCCGTCGTTCAGGCTGCCCCAGGGCACACCGTCATAGGTGATGTCGCAGCAGGGCTCCAGCCCGCCGTTGACCTGCTCCCGGAAGAGCCGGAACCGTGCCTCCCGGAACAGGCTGTTGACGCTCTGCTCCACCCGCTCCACCTTGTAGCGGAGGAACTCGTCCGCCAGGTACAGCAGGTTTTCCAGCTCCGCCATCCGGGCGGCTACGGCCTTCTGCTGGCTCACCAGCTCCTCCCGCCGCCGCCGGAGGGTTTCCAGCTGCTCCCGGCCCGCCAGGCGCTCCTGCACCCGCCGGATTTCCTCATCCATGCCCCGGAGGTCGGCCAGCTTCTCCTGCTGGGCGCTGAGGCTGTCCTGCTCCGCCGCCGTGTGGCGCTCCGTCAGGTCGGCAATGCGGGCCTCGATGTCCGCCAGCTTCGCCCGGTACTCCGGCAGGTCGGAGACTGCGCCGGGCTGCGCCCGCTTCCCCCGGGCCAGCTGGTTCTCCGCCTCGTCCTGCTGGGCGTGGAGGGCTTGGGCCTGTTCCTTGGCTTCCTCCAGCCGCTCCCGCTCCTCGGTGAGGCGGTTACTCAGCCGCTTGCCCTCGGTGACCGCCCGGGAGAGCCGGGCCTCCTTGTCCGCCTGGAACCGCTGCTTTGCTTCCTCCTGCTGCTGGGGCGGGAGGGTCTGACCGCAGGTGGGGCAGGTGGAGCCGGTGAACCGCTCCCGGTTGATGTCCCTCCACCGCTGTTGGGCCTCCGCCAGGGAGGTCTCATAGTCCGCGACCCGCTCCTGTAAGCGGGTGATGTAAGCGATTTGACCCGCCGCCCGCTGCCGGGCCGCCTCTGCCGCCTGTTCCAGGGCGGGCAAGTCCGGGGCGTCGGTGCGCTGCCCGGCCCGGTATTGGTCGTTCTCCCGCTGCAACTCGGACTTCTCCAGGGTGGCGGCGGTGAGCTGGGCCCACAGCCTGTCCTCCGCGCTGCCTGCCCGGTAGGCGGCCAGGTCGTCGCTGGCCGTTTGCCGCTCCCCGGTCAGGTCGGCCAGCTCCTTCTCCAGTCTGTCATAGTCCACCCCGGCCAGGGGCTTGGCGCTCCGCTCCAGTTCGTCCAGCCGGACGGGGATGCTGTCCCGCTTGCCCTGGAGCTCCCGGCGCTGGGCGTTCAGCCGGGCGGTGAGGGTGTCCAGGTCGCCGCTTCCCATAGCCTCCAGCAGCGGGGCGAAGTGGGGGTTGTCCCCCATCAGTTCCCGGTCTCCCGCCACATGGGCCGCGTCAAAGAGGACGCTCCGCCGTTTCCGCCAGTCCAGGGCGGCGAAGGCGTCAGTGTCCGTCAGCAGGTGGAAGCCGTCCTCCGTCCCCACCAGCTCCTTGATGGCGGCCTGATAGGTGGCCTTCTTGCACGGCACATCGTCCACATAGAAGTCGCCGGTGTTGCCGTCGTAGACCGGCTCCGGGTTGCCCCGGCGGGTCGTCCACTTCTCGTACCAGGTGCGGCGGAGCTTCTTTTCCGCCCCGTCCACCGTCAACACGGCGGAGACGGAGGTGATGGCGTTGTGATCCGCCACCTCACCGGCCCCGTTCACCGGCTTGATTTCAAAGCTGGACGCGCCGGAACCGTCCTTGCCGAAGAGCAGCCACGTCCAGGCGTCCCGGATGGAGCTCTTGCCGGTGGCGTTCTCTCCGTAGATGGCGCAGCTGTGGCCGCCGAAGTCCAGGGTCAGGGCGGCCACGCCCTTGAAGTGCTCCAGACGGAGGGATTGCAAAAGAATCGTTTTCATGGCGTGGCCTCCTTCTGCACGCCCCGCCATTGCCAGTTGGAGGGCTGAAAGCCTCGCCGGGCGTCAAGGCAGGAGGCGCACGGCTCATTATCGGCACTCACGCCAGAGTGGGCGCAGCAGTCGCAGATGCCGGACACATCCTTATACAACTGCTCCATGGTGGCGATGGCGTCCCGCAGGATGGCGCACTCACCGTTTGTCCCGCAGTTGTGTTCATGGCCGCAGCTCTGGCAGATAACTTGCCACGGCATATCTTCGGCCATGGTTTGCAGCGCACCCCGCAGGGTCTCGTAGTCCATCATTTCCGCACACCTCCGAACGCCAGCAGCGCGGCCACAGCCGCTGTAATCGCCCAAGGCAGCATGGCCCAGGCGGCGGTGTAGTTGCCCAGCAGGATGTAGATCACCCCACAAAGCACGGAGATGATGCCCACAGCGCCCAAAACCAGCCCGGCCAGAATCAGAATCTCGTTTGCCAGGAATCTGTCAGACGGGGTTTCAATCCGCTTGATGGCCTCCCGCAGCGCCGCAGCGTCTTTCTCGAAGATGTCGTCCGGGCCGCTGGTCCGCACCTGGTACTCGGTGTTCTCCAGGATGCCCTCCAGCTGGTGAATCATGTCTTTCGTTTTCATTTGCAATTTACCCCTTTCCGTGTTATAATTGGGGCAGGCATAATATCCTTTCTGCCCCGGCCCCTGAGTTGTCCCAGCAGCTCAGGGGCGCTTTTTGTTTGCGGCGATACGCTCCGCCGCCTGAATGATTTCCTGTTGCTCCGCCTTTGTCAGTTCGCCATCCAGCCGGTTGCCAATCCAGGACTTTTTGTGGCCAAAGGCGGCAGAGATTTCCACGTTGGTGACGTGCAGCCCCTTGAGCCTGTCCCGAACATACTTGTTTGGCCTGTTTGGGGACATCTCCCGGTATGGGCTTGCTACTCGCTCCGCCGGTACCGTCTGCACCGTGTCCGTCAGGCCGTCCTTGTACCGCACGGTGCAGTAGCGGCCTTCGGGATGGATGTAGATGATGGTGGCGATTTGTGCCGCCGGGGTGGCGTTATGCTCGCCGTGCTGCCACGCGGGGACTACCTGGAGCCGGTCGCCCAGGTGGAGGTTGTCTGCAAGGGTCATGGGTCTGCCTCCTTTCTATGCTCCGTATGTCCCGCTGGGGCGGTCAACATAGTTGCAGAACGCGTCCTTGTTCTGTGCCTGCTGGCTGAGCCAGGCGCGCAGGTCGTCGATGGGGACGATCCAGCGCCCGCCCAGCTTGACAGCGGGGAAATCCCGCCGCTTTACCAGGCCATAGGCCACGGTCTCCGAAACGCCGATGGATTCGGCCAGCTCTGCGACGCTGAGCGCCGTTCTTGGTGTTGCCATGTTGGGTACCTCCTTGTCTTTGTGTTGTGTGGGTGGTTACTGTCCGGTGGGGTGGTCGGTGGGGGTCAGGGGTGTTTCCTCGCCCAGCAGATAATCGATGTTGTACTCCGGCAAAATCGAACGGAGCTTTTGTGCTTCGCCGTAGCTGAACTCATTGGCTCCCATAATTTTGTTGTACATGGTTTTTTCCGAAATGTTCAGCAAGGTCGCACATTCCTTTGTGGACATACCCTTTGCGGTAAGGGCGCGTCTCAGTCGAAGCATAATTTTCACCTCCATTTTACCCTGTGGGGTAACTTCTAGCCTAATAATATACCCCACAGCGTAAAATGTCAAGCATATTTTTACGATGTGGGGTAAAATTTTTCTTGCTTTCTGCCTTCCGATATGTTAGGATGTAGAGGAAGGAGTGAGCATTATGAATTTTCTTGAAAAACTCGATTACATGATGGATAAAATGTCTATCAATAAAAACAAACTGTCTGCCATGTCCGGCGTTCCTTATACAACGATAGATGGTTTCTACAAAAAGGGGTATACCAACACCAAAATGTCAACTATCCGGAAAATTGCCGCCGCCTTGGATGTGTCTTTGGATTACCTGATAGATGACAATATCACAGATGAATATTTTCGTTTCACCATCTCCGACACCGACCCCCAAATAGATGAACTCGTGCGCAACGCCGAACAGCTCAACGCCCAGGGCAAGCAGAAGCTGGTGGACTACTCGGACGACCTGCTGGGCAATCCGGTTTATCAGAAGCAAACGCCGGGCGGGTCGTCAGCCTCCGATGGTTTAGATAGAATGGCATAAAAAAAGAAAACCGCCCCGGTGCGCCACCACCAAAGCAGGCGAAACGTCGCCCCTCACATGGGGCGTGGACTGAAACACAAAATTTATCTTGATTCTATTCCATTTATGGAATATACTAAAGGTGCAGGTGGTAGAATGAACAAAGAACAAGCCTTGCAACTCCTGCTGAAGCTGCTTTCTCCCTTCCAGGATACAATTTGGGTTCACGAATCGGTAATAAAAGAACTGATGTCCATTCTCAGGAACAGTGGTGCGGAGAAGCGGGTGTTCGACCTCTTGGTGGCACGGCTAAAGTCGCTACAGGATTACTGGAATCACGCCTGTGACCAGCGGGAATTTGAACTGCTTGGCGGCGGCATTTACAGTATGCACATTGCCGCAGCGGGAATGAATATCCGTATCCTTTACGCCTTTGCCGATTCCAAAGCCTACCTCCTTCACGCCTTCTATGAGCGGGAAGGGAAAAATCACACGGATTACACCGGGAAAGTCAAGCTCGCACAGGAACGACTGGATGAGCTAAAAGATTAAACTATGATAGGGGGTACCAATATGTCAAAAGCCTTACCCATTTCCGCCTTATTGGAAGCGCTGGCGGAACCTCTGTCCACTGCCGATATTATCGCTACAACACAAAAAACGTCCGTCTCCGGGCAAATCGTCCGTTGGCGCACAGAACGCAGAATGAGCCAGACGGGGCTTGCAAGGCTCTGTGGAGTGAAGCAGAGCGCTGTCTCGAAGTGGGAGAATGGAGATTATAACTTTACCATTGAGAAAATGGCGCAGATCGCCGCTGCGTTGGATATGAATTTGAGTGTTTCCCTTACGCCAAACGCCGCTTCAGAACCGGCTGGGGAGCTTATATCGGAGGCAGCGGATAATATTGTCCGATTTCCGGCCAATGTCGGAATGTCCGTCTCTGCCAGCACTGCTTTAGCCGCTGACCCACGGGATGTCTGTTCTATTGAATCATCAGAAATGCTAGAGGAGGGGTAAATTATCATGGCTCAGTATACGAACAATGTCAAGATTACGATGAATCCCACCAAAACGGAAGTGTTTTTCAACTTCTCCCAGGATACCGTCAATGCCAGCAACGAAAAGGAAACTGCCCCAGTGGCCGATTTGGTGATGACCGGGGAGCTTGCTCAGAAAATCATAATTATGCTGTCCACGCTGTTTGCGACGCCGTCCACGCCGACCAATCAGCCCGAAAAGGAAACCGAATAAAAAGAAACCCCTCCCCCAGTGTTACCAGCACCGGAGGAGGGCAGCGGCTCAGGCTGTTACCAGCAGCCGAAGCCAAAGCGCAAATACCAATCCATTACCACATATCAAGGCACCCTTGCGCCCTTTTATTGTACCATAGGAGGGGCGCGGGTGCAAGAAGGGAGTTTCTTATGTCAGCCAAAAAATCTGCCTCCGGCACCGGCACCATCCGCAAAAAGACCGTCACCCGCAACGGCA
The DNA here is from genome assembly GCA_020859945.1 of Clostridiales bacterium. GTDB lineage: Bacteria > Bacillota > Clostridia > Oscillospirales > Oscillospiraceae > Onthomonas. Next base: position 15,981 of record JAJBVG010000010.1, read on the forward strand.
AGCCCTACACCTACTGGGAGGCCCGCTTCACCGCGGGGGTAGACCCCGGCACCGGGAAGCAGGTGCAGCGCAGCATCACCGGCAAGACGCAGCGGGAGGTTGCCCGGAAGCTGAAGGAGGCTGTGGCCGCCCTGGATGCCGGAACCTATGTCGCCCCGTCCCGGCTGACCCTGGGGGAGTGGCTGGACATCTGGCTCCGGGACTACCTGGGCGGGGTCAAGCCCTTCACCGTGGCCTCCTATACCGGCATTGTCAAGAACCATCTGAAGCCCTCCCTGGGGGCGGTGCGGCTGGAGAGCCTGAACGCCCACACCATCCAGCGCTTTTATAACAACCTGGGCAAGCCGAAGGAGGACGGGGGCGGCGGGCTGTCCGCAAAGTCGGTGAAGAACGTTCACGGCGTCCTGCACAAGGCCCTCCAGCAAGCCGTCCTGATTGGCTATCTCCGTTCCAATCCCACCGATGCCTGTATCCTTCCACGAGCGGTAAAGCGGGAGATTGCCCCGCTGGATGAGACCCAGAGCCGGGCATTTCTGGAGGCGATTCAGGGCAGCCCGATGGAGGATCTGTTTGCCTTCACCCTGTTCACCGGCCTCCGGGAGGGGGAGGTACTGGGGCTGACCTGGGACTGTGTAGACTTCCAAGCCGGTGTGATCCGGGTGGAAAAGCAGCTCCAGCGGGAAAAGAAGAAGGGCGGCGCGTACATCTTCGCCCCGCTGAAAAACGACAGGGTCAGGACGATCACCCCCGCCCCCTGGGTGATGGAGCTGCTCCGCTCCCACCGGGCAAAGCAAAGCGCCCAGCAGCTCCGGGCGGGAGAATGGTGGGAAACTTCCGGCCTGGTGTTCACCAATGAGCTGGGCGGACATCTGGCAATTTCCACAGTTTACAAGGAGTTCAAGCGGGCCGCCACTTCTATTGGCCGCCCGGATGCCCGCTTCCACGACCTGCGCCACAGCTATGCCGTGGCCGCCATCCGCTCGGGGGATGATATCAAGACTGTCCAGGGGAACCTGGGACACGCCACCGCTGCCTTCACCCTGGACGTGTACGGCCACGTTACCGACCAGATGAAGCAGGAGAGTGCACAACGCATGGAGCGGTATATTAAGGACGTCATGGGGCGATAAGGGAAAACATAAGGGAAACACAAAATGCAGAATTGGTAAAACAGAACATTTTGCCCCGTAAACGCCGTAAAACGAAAAAGAAACCCCCTGATTCCGAATCAGAATCAGGGGGTTTGCTGGCGCGGAAGGAGGGATTTGAA
>JAJBVG010000096.1 GCA_020859945.1 Clostridiales bacterium
CTTCTGCCGACAATACTTGAGTGGAGACGCTCCGGGAAGATAGGTAGCGCTAACACAGAAAGCCGTCCGTTTCGGGCGGCTTTTTTGCGCCAAAATGAGGGAACCCATATGCGATACAAAAGCGTCAAAAAAGCCACTTTTCTCAGCCGCCCCAACCGCTTTATCGCCCAGGTGCTGCTGGACGGAGAGGAGACAACGGTTCATGTGAAGAACACGGGCCGCTGTCGGGAACTGCTCACGCCGGGGGGCACGGTCTACCTGGCGGCGGCGGAAAATCCCAACCGAAAAACAAAATTTGACCTGATCGCGGTGGAAAAAGGGGCGCTGCTCATCAACATGGACGCCCAGGCCCCCAACCAGGTGTTTCGGGAATGGGCAGAAAACGGCGGATTTCTGCCTGATTTGACAACCATTCGCCCGGAATACCGGTACAAAGATTCCCGGTTCGACTTCTACCTGGAACAGGGAGAACGGCGGCACCTGGTCGAGGTGAAGGGCGTTACGCTGGAGGAAAACGGCGTGGTCCGGTTCCCGGATGCGCCCACGGAACGGGGCGTCAAGCATCTGGAAGGGCTGACCGCTGCCCTGGAGGATGGGTTCGAGACCTGGGTCTGCTTCGTGGTGCAGCTTTCCCCGGCGAAATATCTGGAACCCAACGACCGCACCCACCCGGCCTTTGGAAAGGCCCTGCGCCGGGCCAGTGCCGCAGGCGTCCACGTGCTGGCGGTGTCGTGCCGGGTGGAACCGGACAGCATGGAGATCTCCGCGCCAGTCCCGGTACATCTTTGAGAATATACGAGATAAGGCCACGCTGGAAATTGCTCCAGCGTGGCCTTTTGCGCTTTACAGTTGGAAGGGGACCACATCCCGCACCGCGTCCGCTGGGGAGATGCGTCGGTCCTCGTGGTCGATGTCGATGAGCTGATACCGGTCGTTGCCCATGCCCAGCTCCTTCATATAGGTGAGCTGGCGCAGCCCGTGACGGCTCTCCATGCGCTCCACCAGATCCTTGTGCTGGTGGGCTTTCATGGCGTAAACCATATCCACCGACGCCTGATCTGCGGCGAGAATGTCCGTAGAGGCCACGATGCCCACGTTGGGAGTTACCACCGGCATGGCGGCGCAGCCTTCGCAGTCGCAGGACACGGACATATTCCGCAGCACATTGATATAGACGATGTGCTCGCCAAAGTAGTCCACCACGGACTTGGCGGACTCCGTCATCCGCTCCATAAACTCCTCTTTGGCGATGTCCCACATATCGTCGGAGCCGGGGGTGGTGTGGATCATGGCTTTGCCGATGCGTCCGTCGGCGCACCCGATGCCGATGTTTTTGCCGGAGCCGCCGAAGCCGCCCTGGGTGTGGCCCTTGAAGTGGGTCAGCACCAGCAGCGAGTCGTAGTTGACCAGATGTCCGCCCACGGACATCTCGGTGAACCATTTTCCGCCCTGGATGGGCAGCATAGTGGTGCCTTCCTCGTCCAGGATGTCCACCGGGCAGAAGGTCCAGCCGTTGACCTGCAAGGTCTCCCGGTGCTGCTCTGTGGTGTACCGGTCGCCTTCGTAATAGGTGTTGGTCTCCACGATGGACGCGCCGGGGAGCTTATCCGCCATCAGCTGCTTTACCCAGGGGCGGGGGATGATGTTGGGGCCGTTTTTCTCGCCGGTGTGGAGTTTGACCGCGATGTTGCCGGAGAGCCGCGCTCCCACCCGGTCAAAAATGGCCTCCAGTCCGTCGGCGGACAGGTCGGCGGTGAAATACACCGTGGATTCCGCGCCGGTGCGGTCAGCGTAGGGGACATAGCGCTCACCGCCGGTGCCTGGGATACGAATTTTTTTCATGCTGCGAACCTTCCTTCCTGGTAAGTTGTTTCGGAACTACCTTTATTATACTTCCCTTTAGCGATTCTGTAAACGTCAAATTTCAGAAGTAGCCATAGATGAAACCCCCGGCGCAGGGCCGGGGGTCTTTTAAATGTATCCAGTTCTGTAACGCTCAGCCCAGCTTTTCCTCCAGCCGGGCACGGATGGCCTTCAAAAAGTCCATGCTGTTGACCTTCTGAGCGGGCACGTCGCCTTCCCACAGGCCCACCAGGTCGCCAGTCATCACGCCGGACTCAATGGTTTCGATGACGGCGGCGTCCAGTTTGTCGGCAAAGGCTTGCAGGTCGGCCAGACCGTCCAGCTCGCCCCGCTTGCGCAGCGCGCCGGTCCAGGCAAAGATGGTGGCCACCGGGTTGGTGGAGGTCTCCTCGCCGTTCAGGTATTTATAGTAGTGGCGGGTGACGGTGCCGTGGGCGGCCTCGTACTCATAGTTGCCGTCGGGGGAGACCAGAACGGATGTCATCATAGCCAGGGAACCGAAGGCGGTGGAGACCATGTCGCTCATCACGTCGCCGTCGTAGTTTTTCAGCGCCCAGATGAAGCCGCCCTTGGAGCGGATGACCCGGGCCACTGCATCGTCGATGAGGGTGTAGAAATACTCCAGACCCAGGGCCTCGAACTGTTCCTTATACTCGGTCTCGTAGATCTCCGCGAAGATGTCCTTAAAGGTGTGGTCGTACTGTTTGGAAATGGTGTCCTTGGTGGAGAACCACAGGTCCTGTTTGGTGCCGATGGCGTACTGGAAGCAGGAGCGGGCGAAGGACTTGATGGAACTGTCCTTGTTGTAGAGGCCCTGCACCACGCCGGGGCACTCGAAGTCGTAAACCGTGTGGTTCATCTGCACGTCGCCGGTGGTGGAGACAAAGCTCAGCGTGGCCTTGCCCTTGCAGGGGATGCGCATTTCGGTGTCTTTGTACACGTCGCCATAGGCGTGACGGGCGATGGTGATGGGCATTTGCCAGTTCTTCACCACAGGGTTGATGCCCTTGACCATGATGGGGGCGCGGAACACGGTGCCGTCCAGAATGGAGCGGATGGTGCCGTTGGGACTTTTCCACATGGTCGAGAGGTTGTACTCCTCCACCCGCTGGGCGTTGGGAGTGATGGTGGCGCATTTAACAGCCACGCCATACTTTTTGTTGGCGTTGGCGGCGTCTATCGTGATCTGGTCCTTGGTTTCCTCCCGCTTGATTAGGCCCAGGTCATAGTATTCCGTGTTCAGGTCCACAAAGGGGAGCAGAAGCTCGTCCTTGATCTGCTGCCAGAGGATGCGGGTCATCTCGTCGCCGTCCATCTCCACCAGGGGGGTGGTCATTTTGATTTTTTCCATGTCACATGCCTCAATTCAGTTTGGGATTTTATGGTAATCGAAAAAACAGGACCAGTGACCACTGATCCCCATTGACAAAATCCAGTATACACGATAACAGCGAAAATTGCAATGCAAAAAGACACAATATGCAGAAAAATTTCTCTGCCGTCTTTGTTCAGTTGAGATACCGAAGGATTTTCGCACTTTTTCCCCGGGGAACTGGCTGCAATGCAAAAACGGACCAAAATTCCTTCAAAAACGGAAAAAAGAGAGACGGCACAGGGCCGCCTCCCTTTATCTGGTGTTGATTTTGTTCGATAGAGGTGGGATTCTTATTAGAGAAGTCCTTCCTCCTGACCATTCATCGCTAACCACCAGCCGCTTGTTCAGTAGCGCTAAGCTAACAGCTAATAGCTAATGGCTAACAGCCTTACAATGTGGCTGATTCAAGGGATAACCTATTTTATGATTCGTTGTCCCAGTTCATGCGGCCAAACAGCTTGGCAGCCTGCAAAAGTTCCGCTTGCAGCCCCTCTGTCAGTTCTGGCTCTGTGACCCGCCAGCGCCAGTTGATGCCGATGGTGGAGGGCTTGTTGATGCGGCAACGGTTGTCGTAACCCAGATAGTCCTGCAAGGGGACGATGCAGGTGGCGGCGGCGGAACGCAGGATGAGGCCAATCAGGGAGCGGTACAGCTCCTCTTTTGGCGTGGCCTGGTCGCAGAGGTAGCGCCGGACCATGGCCCGCTCCTCCTCCCGGATGCTGTCGAACCAACCTACAAGGGTCTCGTTGTCGTGGGTGCCGGTGTAGGCCACGCAGTTTTCAACGTAGTTGTGGGGCAGGTAGTCGTTGGCGGAGCCGGAATCCCGGGAGTCAAAAGCAAATTCCAGCACCTTCATGCCGGGGAACCCGCTGTCGCGCACCAGCTGACGCACCGAGTCGGTCACATACCCCAGGTCCTCCGCGATGACCTGATGCTTGCCCAGCCGCCGCTCCATGGTGCGGAACAGGTCCAGGCCGGGGCCTTTTTCCCAGTGGCCGTTGCAGGCGGTGGTCTCGCCGTAGGGGATGGAGAAATACTCGTCGAACCCCCGGAAGTGGTCGATGCGCACCACGTCGTACATCTGGAAGCAGAACCACAGGCGGCTCATCCACCAGTCGTAATCGGTCTGCTTGTGGTAATCCCAGCGGTAGAGGGGATTGCCCCACAACTGGCCGGTGGCGGAGAAGCCGTCCGGTGGACAGCCCGCCACGGCTACGGGGGTGTTGTCGCCGTCCAACTGGAACAGCTCCGGGTGCGCCCAGGCGTCCGCGCTGTCCATGGCCACATAGATGGGGATGTCTCCGATGATTTGGATGTGCTTCCCGTTGGCGTAGGCTTTCAGGTCGCGCCACTGTTTGAAAAACAGGTATTGCAGATACTGCTGGAACTCGATGTCGTAATACAGCTCCCGCCGGTAGTAGTCCATGGCGTAGCCCCAGCGCAGGCGGATGTCCTCCGCCCACTCGGTCCAGGGCTTGCCGCCGAAGCGGGATTTTACCGCCATAAACAGGGCGTAATCCGACAGCCACCAGCTGTTTTCCTCCACAAAGCGCAGATAACCGGCGTTGTGGCTGACATCGGCCCGCTCATAGGCTTTGTGCAGCAGGGGATACCGTTCCTCGTAGAGCTTTTTATAGTCGATGTCCCGCTCATCTGCCCCGAAGTCTGCGGCGTCGCACTCCGCCTGGGTCAGAACGCCCTCCTCCACCAGCGCGTCCAGGCTGATGAAATAGGGGTTCCCCGCGAAGGTGGAGAAGGACTGATAGGGGGAGTCCCCGTAGCTGGTGGGACCCAGGGGGAGGATCTGCCAGTAGGACTGACCGGCGGCGGCCAGCCAGTCCACCCAGTCGTAGGCGCTTTGGGAAAAGCTGCCGATCCCGTACCGGCCCGGCAGACTGGCCAGGGGGAGCAAAATGCCAGCGGTTCGCTTCATAGGGGTGCCTCCTCTCTCGTCTCATGGCAGATGTGCAATGTGCAGTCAGGGAGATACGCATTGCACAGAATTGCTCGTTACTTTTCCTCCAGACTAAATACCACAAACTGATACCCTTCCAGGTACAGCTGACCATCCTCCACCCGGAAGTTGTCCAGGTTGTTCAGCAGCACCTCCCCAACCGGGGCAGGCAGGGCCATCGTCTGGGGTTGGCGCTGGAAGTTCCCCGCCACCAGCAGGGTCTTCTCGCCCTTGCGGTAGTAGGCCATCAGGTTCTTCTGTTCCGCCAGGTAGGGGATCAGCTCGCCGTAGACCACCGTCTCCTTCCAGACGGGGTCCTTCCGCAGCTGAATGAGCTTGCGATACCAGTTGTAAACAGAGGTTTCGTCGTCGATTTGCGCGGCCAGGTTCAGTGTTTTGTAGTTGGGGTTCACCGGCAGCCAGGGGGTCCCGGCGGTGAACCCGGCGTTGGCGGAATCGTCCCACTGGAAGGGGGTGCGGGCGTTGTCCCGGCAGTGCATTTGGATGCTTTTCAGCGCCTGAGCGGGGGTGAGGCCCGCGTCCAGCGCCACCTGGTACTGGTCCAGAGCGGAGATGTCGTTGACCTGGGAGATATCCTGGACGACGGGATTTTCCATGCCCAGCTCCTGGCCCTGATAGATCCAGGGCAGGCCCCGCAGCATAAAGTACAGCCCGGCCAGCATCTTTTTGCTGGTGAGGGAGAGGTCCTCTTCGGGGATGTAGCGGCAGACGCCCCGGGATTCATCGTGGTTTTCGATGAGGTTGGACAAGAAGCCAATGCCGGCGGTCTTTTTCTGGCTCTGGAAGCAGGCGGCCTTGTACTGTTCCGCCGTGACAGGGGCCTGGTCATACCAGCCCTTGATGCTGCGGTTCAGAATGGTTTCCGCAAAGTCGAACATACTGGAGAAGTAGCCGTTGTCTCCGATGAAGTCGGGTATTTCCTCCGGTTTCTCGTTGAACACCTCGCCCACGGTGAAGGCGTTGTGGGGGGCAAAGGTCCGGTCCCGCATTTCGCCCAGGAACTGGCCGATGCCGTTGGCTTGCTCCAGCATCCGGTCGATGCTGCACAGACCGTCCTCCCGGTCGGCGGGGAAGTCCCGGAAGGGCAGCAGTTTTTTGATGTTGATGATGGCGTCCAGACGGAAACCGCCCAGCCCCTTGTCCAGCCACCAGTTGACCATCTTGTACACTTCTTCCCGCAGGTCGGGATTCTCCCAGTTCAGGTCGGGCTGCTTCTTGTGGAAGGCGTGGAAGTAGATTTTGTCGTCGTGGCCGGGCAGCTTTTCCCAGCAGGGGCCGCCGAAGTAGCTGCGCCAGTTGCAGGGGAGGGGGTCGCCCTCCTTCCAGTCCCGAATGTAGAAGAATTTTCCGTATCTGCCGTCAGGGTCGGCGCAGGCTTTTTGGAACCACTCGTGTTCGTCGGAGCAGTGGTTCACCACCAGGTCCATGACGATGGAGATGTCCCGCTGTTTGGCCTGGGCCAGCAGCTCGTCCATATCCTCCATGGTGCCGAACAGGGGGTCGATGCTGTAGTAGTCGGAGATGTCGTAGCCCTGATCCGCCAGGGGGGAGCAGTAGATGGGGGAAAGCCATACGATGTCCACCCCCAGCCCTTTCAGGTAGTCCAGCTTGCGGATAACGCCCCGCAGGTCGCCTACGCCGTCGCCGTTGGAATCGCAAAAGCTCTTGGGGTAGATTTGGTAGGCCACCTTTTCATGCCACGATTTGCGAATCATAATCAAATTCCTCCTGTGATAGAGCAATAAATGTTAAAAACAGTCAGAAGCCTCTCTACTTTTGAAACTGTCTTGTCTATAAGATAGCAAAGCGGGGGGAGGTTGTAAAGAGGTTATGCGCATAACCTCTTTATGGTACAAATTGCGCGATTTCATTTTGTGAAAAAGGATGGTTATGCAGATAACCACGGGAAAAGGTTTGACAAGCACTCATTTTTGTCCTATTTTTTTTATAGAGATAGAAACAGAACGCATGTCGGGAGGGAACCGAAATATGGTCACGATCAAAGAGATCGCTGCGCGGGCGGGCGTCAGCACGGCGACAGTCTCCAATGTTCTGCATGGAAATTTGAAAAAAGTTTCCCCGGCAACGGTGGAGAAGGTCCGCAAGCTCATCGACGAGATGGGGTACGTCCAGGGCCAGGGTCCCCACGCCGTCCAGAAGGGGGGCTCCCATCTGGTGGCGGTCATCGTCCAGTATCAGATCGGCGTGGAAAGCTCTCTGCTGACCGACCCCTTTTACGGCGTGGTCATCGGCGTCATTGAGAAAGAACTGCAAAAGCACGGGTACTACATGCTGTTTTACTCGTCGGACAACGTGGACAACATCTTCAAGACGATCATGGGCTGGAACGTGGACGGCGTGATCGCCATCTCTTTTTCCGATGTGAACTGTGAAAAGCTCAACCAGATGACGAGAAAGCCAATTATCTCCATCGACTGCTTTTACTCCGGCAAGCAGACCCAGAGCAGCGTCCCCAACATCGGCCTGGACGACCACATGGGCGGCTACCTGATGACCCGCCACCTGATGAAGGTGGGGTACAAATCGGTGTTTGTCTGCGGCTACCGGAACTACGGCGTGGACGCCTGGCGCTGGCGGGGGGCGCAGCAGGCACTGGAAGAAGCCGGGGAAATGGGCGGCGGCTGCAAGCTGAAACTCATCGAATTGGGTGTCACCGCCGAGGAGCGGGAGAAAAGCTATCGGGAGATTTTGCGGCAAATGCCCTTCCGCAGCAGGACAGCCCTGTTCTTCACGGCGGACATCCTGGCCATGGAAGCCTATTATTTCCTGCTGCGCAGCGGGGTGAAGATCCCCGAGGACGTGGGCATCGCCGGGTTTGACGACAACACTGAGTCCATCGGGTTTTCCCTCCTGCGGCTGACCACCGTCCGCCAGGATTTCCCCGCCAAGGGCCGCCTGGCGGTGGAGGAGTTGGTCAAGGCCATCGAGGACCCGGCGTATCGGATGCACTCCCACCTGCTGCCGGTCTCCCTGGTGCTGCGGGACTCCGTGTGAGGGGAAAGTTCTGAAAGCTCGTTTGGGGAAGTGCTTTTCATAAAAGAAAGAGGAAATCTCGCCTTTTGTGATGCGAACCAGACAACATGTATGCAAACTTGGCAAAATGCACAAAAAGGGACAAAAAAATTTGTGCGGGGTTCTGGTTATCAAGATAACTCATTTACAAAAGAACTGAAATGTGATACTTTAATCTCGGTATTAGTAACGCGCATAACCTGAGCTGCAAACCGAACTGTCCATCGCATATTCTATTTGCAAAACGGAGGAGACGACTATGACACGGAATTGCAAGGAGAAGCGTAGCTTCGCAGGGAGCGAAGCGGAAGTACCCCTTGAGGGTAGAAGTACCGCTCGACGGTGGTGGAAAGAAAACGTTGTCTATCAAATCTACCCCCGCTCGTTCTGCGATTCCAACGGGGACGGCGTGGGCGACCTGAACGGCATCCGCTCCAAGCTGGGCTACCTGAAAGAGCTGGGTATCCACATCCTCTGGCTCAGCCCGGTCTACAAGTCCCCCAACGACGACAATGGGTACGACATCGCGGACTACCGGGCCATTATGGACGAGTTTGGCACGATGGAGGACTTCGACGCGCTGCTGGAAGAGGCCCACCAGATGGACATCAAAATCGTCATGGATCTGGTGGTGAACCACACCTCCGACGAACACCAGTGGTTCGTGGAGAGCCGCTCCTCCCGCGACAACGACAAGCGGGACTATTACATCTGGCGGGAGGCCGTGGACGGCCACAAGCCCAACAACTGGGGCAGCTGCTTCTCCGGCTCGGCCTGGGAGTGGGACGAGACCACCGGCATGTACTACCTCCACTGTTTCTCCAAAAAGCAGCCCGACCTGAACTGGGAGAATCCCAAAGTCCGGGACGAAGTCTTTGACATGATGACCTGGTGGTGCGACAAGGGCATCGACGGGTTCCGCATGGACGTGATCTCCATGATCTCCAAAAAAGAGGGCCTGCCCGACGGCCCGGTGGAGGGCCTCTACAGCCCCTGCATGTATGGCACCTGCAACGGTCCCCACGTCCACGAGTACCTCCAGGAGATGAACCGCCGGGTGCTCTCCAAATACGACCTGATGACCGTGGGCGAGACAGCGGGTGTCACCGTGGAGGAGGCCAAAAAGTACGCCAACGCCGACGGCTCCGAGCTGAGCATGGTGTTCCAGTTTGAACACGTTGGTCTGGACAACGGCCCTGTGGACAAGTGGTGTACCAACCCCATGTCCATCCCCGCCCTCAAGGAGAACCTGACCAAGTGGGAGAAGGAACTGGACGGCGTGGCGTGGAACTCCCTCTTTTTCTGTAACCACGACCAGCCCCGTGTGGTCTCCCGGCTGGGGGACAACTCCCCCCAGTCCGCCAAGTGCATCGCCACGGTGCTGCACTTTATGCAGGGCACCCCCTACGTCTACCAGGGCGAGGAGCTGGGCATGACCAACTGCCCCTTCCGTTCCATCGAGGACTACCGGGACATCGAGAGCATCAACGCCTACCGGGAGCTGACCGAGGCGGGCCTCCGGGAGCCAGACAAGCTGCTGGAGTGCATTGCCTACAAGAGCCGGGACAACGCCCGCACCCCCATGCAGTGGGACGGCTCCCCCAACGCCGGATTCACCACCGGCCAGCCCTGGATCATGGTCAACCCCAATTATACCACCGTCAACGCGGCGGCGGAGCTGGCGGACCCGAATTCCGTGTTCCATTACTATAAAAATCTCATCGCCCTGCGGCAGGACAGTAAGTGGTCTGATGTCATCGTCTACGGCAGCTACGACCTGCTGGCCCCGGAAGATGAGGCGGTGTTCGCCTACACCCGGCAGAAGGACGGCGTAACGCTGCTGGTGGTCTGCAACCTCTCCGCCGAGGCTCGGAACTTCCCTGTCCCTGAAAACGTTCAGTGGGACGGCGCGGAGCTGGTGACGGGGAATGTCCCCCAGGCCGAGCTGACCCGTCAGCTGTCCCTGGCTCCCTGGCAGGCGGCTGTCTGGGCGCTGGCATAAAGCGGACAGGCCGTCATAAACTGGTATGCTGAGGGAGTTCGCTCCCTTGCAATAAGAACGGCAACCCACGATTCGGCTAGAGCGGACTGCGAGAAAAGTTTCGACAGGACAAGGCGCAAAAACACGGGGATTTCCTGAGAATTTCAGGTTTTTGCAACGAAGTCATGGCGAAAAAACGCTCGCAAAACGCAAATAGTACCAATCGTACGAGGCCGTTCCAAACTAATTGAAAAGGAGACATGTAAGATGAAGAAACTACTTGCTCTCGTACTGGCGCTGGCAATGGCACTGAGCCTGGCTGCCTGCGGTGGCTCCAGCTCCAGCGACACCACCACCACAGACGACAGCTCCGCTGCCGCCGACACCACCGGCACCTCCGACAGCACCTCTTCCTCCGGCACCACCCTCCGGCTGGTGAACGGCAAAATCGAGATCGACTCCCAGCTGAAAAAGCTGGCTGAGATGTACGAGGAAGAGACCGGCGTCACCGTGGAGATTGAATCCATGGGCGGCGGCGTGGACATCCAGGGCACCTTGAAGGGCTACTATCAGGCCGACAACATGCCCGACATCTTTGTCAACGGCGGCGCCACCGACTTCTCCAACTGGGAAGGCTTGCTGGTGGACATGAGCGACCAGGACTGGGTCTCTGACACCGACGCCGCCTATGTGGACGACGAATACGGCACCATCGGCTTCCCCTACACTGTGGAAGCCATCGGCATGGCCTACAACGCTGACATCCTGGAGGCCGCTGGCATCGACCCCTCCACGCTGACCTCTCCCTCCGCCTATGAGGAAGCCTTCGCCACTCTGGACTCCATGAAGGACGAGCTGGGCCTCACCGCCGTGGTGGGCTACTACACCGAGCCGGTCAACCTCTACTGGTCCACCGGCAACCACGTGTTCGCCAACTATCTGGACGCCGGTCTTGACCGGGACGACACCACCTACATCGACCTGCTGAACGACGGCGGCCAGCTGGACACCGAGCGGTTCACCGACTTCGCCAACTTCGTTGACCTGCTCCAGCAGTATGCCGACCAGGACATGATGATTTCCGGCACCTATGACCAGCAGATTTTGAACTTCGCCTCCGGCGAGTACGCCTTCGTCACCCAGGGCAACTGGATCGGCACCACCATGACCTCTGACGACGCCGAGGCTTATGAGGCCGCTGGCAGCTTCCAGGCTGGTCTGGCTCCCTTCGCCTTCGAGGACGGCATCGACACCATCCTGACCTGCTCCCCCTCCTGGTGGTCTGTTTACAGTGGCAGCGAGAACGTGGATGCCGCTCTGGACTTCCTCCAGTGGCTGACCACTGACGAGGCCCAGCAGGTGCTGGTGGAAGAGGCCGGTTTCATCAGCCCCTTCACCTCCTGCGCCTATACCGCCACCGACCCCTTCGCGGAGTCTGTCTCCAGCTACATTGCCGAGGGCAAGACCTCTAACTGGCACTGGAACAACATGATCGAGGGCCTCGCTCAGAACTACACCGGCCAGGTCTTTAACGACTTCGCCCAGGGCAGCCTGGACGTGGACGGCTTCGTCTCCGCCATGGAGCAGGTCTGCGCCAGCGCCTATTCCGGCTGATTTGGCCTGAATCTCTCTCTTTTGTAAGCATCCACAGATGGACAGCAGCGCCGCTGCTGTCCATCTTTCCGAAATACCCATTTTTCCGCGCAGAGGACCTGACAAACGGGCCTGGAGCGGAAAATGTTCTTGACAAATCCGTTCTAGGCCGTCTCCGCACAGGGGGCGCAAAAAGAAGCAAATTGGAAAGAAAGGGGGATCCAGAAATGGATCAAAACACAACCGGCAAAAGAATCCTGTCGCTGGTCCTGCTGGTAGTGGGCGTGGCCCTGCTGGGTGTCGCGCTGGCGCTGGACTTTATGGGCTCCAGTGCCTCCTACCGGGGACCGATGCTCATTGTGGGGGCCGTCGCCCTGCTGATGGGGCTGTATTTCTACCCCACCCTGACAAAACACAAGAGTATCATCAACTTCCTGTTCCTGTTCCCGCTGTTGTTCACCTTCGCCGTTACCGTCATCATCCCGCTGGTTTTGGGTATCTTTTACTCCTTTACCGACTGGACTGGCATCAAATACACCGAGTTCGTGGGCCTGGCCAACTACATCGCCATGTTCAAAGAGACCAGCTTCCTGTGGTCGCTGATCATCACGGTTTTGTTCGTGGTGTTCAACATGATTTTCGTCAACGTGGTGGGCTTCCTTCTGGCGCTGCTTTGTACCAGCCGCTTGAAGGGCGTGGGCTTCTTCCGGGCCGCCTACTTCCTGCCCAACCTGATTGGCGGCATCGTCCTGGGTTACATCTGGCAGTTCGTGTTTAACAACGTTCTGGTGCAGGTCACTGGTACCTCGCTGCTGTCCAAGACCCCCACCGCGTTTGCAGCCATCATCGTGGTCTATATCTGGCAGTACGCGGGCTACATCATGCTGATTTACATCAACGGCCTGGTCACGGTGCCCGGCGACGTGCTGGAGGCCGCCGCCATCGACGGAGCCAATGCGGTCACTACCCTGTTCCGTATCAAGCTGCCCATGATCGCCTCCACCATCACCATCTGCACCTTCCTGACCCTGACCTCCGCCTTCAAGCAGTTCGACGTCAACATGGCGTTGACCAACGGCACCGGCTCGGTGCAGTTTATGGGCAACTACCTGACCAACGGCACCCAGATGCTGGCGCTGAACATCTATAACACCGCCATCTCCAAGAACAGCTACGCGCTGGGACAGGCCAAGGCCGTGCTCTTCTTCATCATCCTGGCCTGCGTCTCGCTGGTGCAGGTCCGCATGTCCAACAGCAAGGAGGTCGAGATGTAATGAAAACCAAGATGAAAACCTCTCACCTGGTCATCATTATGGTGATTGCCATCCTTGTGGCGGCCTATACGCTGATGCCCTTCTTCCTGGTGGTCATCAACGTGTTCAAGAACGCCAATGGCATCGTGGCAAATCCGGTCGGCTTCGCCGGAATGAGCGTCAGTCAGCTGATGACCAACCTGAGCAACGTGGTCAACAACTCCAACTTCTCCTTCTGGTCTGCCTTCGGCACCTCCGCCGTGGTCACCATCCTGTCTCTGGTGTTGCTGGCGGTGTTCGGCGGCATGGCCGCGTGGGTCATCTGCCGGAACAAGACCAAATGGTCTTCCGCCATCTATATGGTGTTCATCGCCTCCATGATCATCCCCTTCCAGGTGGTCATGCTGCCGCTGATTTCCACCTTCCGGGACGTGGGCAAGTTCGTGGGCCTGTCCATGCTCCAGTCCATCCCCGGCATCGTCTTTGCCTACTGCGGCTTCGGCGGGGCCATGACTGTGTTCATCCTGACCGGCATGATCAAGACCATCCCCTACGATTTGGAGGAGGCCGCCTCCATCGATGGCTGCTCCTATGAGGGCATCTACTTCCACATCATCTTCCCGCTGCTGCGGCCCTCTATCGTCACCGTCACCATCCTCAACGGCATGTGGATTTGGAACGACTACCTGCTGCCCTCCCTGATGCTGGGCCAGAGTGGTAAGGTCAAGACCCTGCCCGTGGCGGTGCAGGCGTTCGTCGGCTCCTACGTGAAACAGTGGGACCTGATTCTGACCGCCGCGCTGCTGGCCATGATCCCCATGATCATCATCTTCCTGATTGCACAGAAGCAGATCATGAGCGGCATGGTGGAAGGCGCTGTCAAGTAACCGTATTTCAGTCTGTTTTCCTCCGGGGGCGGGCGTCCTATCGTTTGACTGGCGCTCGCCCCGCTTTCCCTTAGTGTAGAAAGGAACCCGCTATGAGAAGAATCTTTGGGATGGACAGTCCGCTGATGGACGCGCTGGGCAAGCTGTCGGACCTGGTGTTCTGCAACATTCTGTTCTGCCTGTTTTGCGTGCCGGTGTTCACCATCGGGGCGTCGCTGACCGCCCTGTACGACTGCACCCTGAGCATCGCCGAGGGCACAGAAGATGTGTTCATCCCCCGGCAGTTCTGGCGGGCCTTCAAGAAGGGGTTCAAGCGTTCCACCCAGATGTGGCTGATCTGCCTGGCGGCCATCGCCTTGCTGGTTGTCTATTATTTGGCCGTCAGCTCGCTGACCGGCGCACTGGCCCGGATGTATCAAATCACGTTTTTCGCGCTGGTGTTCCTGTTCGTCTGCGGCTTTCAGTATATCTTCCCCCTCCAGGCCCGGTTCCATATGCCGGTACGGGAAAACCTGAAAAACGCCTGGCTGCTCAGCGCCGCCGCCCTGCCCTGCACCCTGGGCGCCATCGCGGTGCCTGTCGCCGCCTTCTGTCTGTCCTTTGTGATGAACCCCAATGTGTTTTACGTGGCGATTTTCCTGTGGGCAATCGTGGTGTTCGCGGTGGTGGCCTATCTGAACAGCTTTCTGTTTCTCCGGGCGTTTCGGAAGGTAGCTGTCAGCCAAGATTAGCTTTTAGCTTTTAGCTGATAGTTGTTAGCTGTTAGTGAGGTACTGCAAGCTAATGGCTAAAAGCTAACAGCTAGGAGCTATTAACAGTATATCACCAGCTTTTCCCCTTTTGGTAGGACAGAACCGCCAGACAGCAACACAAAACCGCCAAATGTAAAAGGTGAGGCCCATGTACATCGTCAATAACACGGTTTCCCCCGTCGGCGGGGATGGACAGGAGCTGGTCTCCCACGGGACGGCGGCGTTCCCACTGGTCTGTTATGACTGCGAATACGCGGATATCGCGCTGCCCTGGCACTGGCATGACGAGCTGGAGGTGAACGTGGTGCTGGAGGGGACGCTTTCCGTTGCCGTGGGGAGCGGGAAATACACCCTCCGGGCCGGGGAAGGGGTGTTCGTCAACAGCGGCGTCCTCCACGCGGCGCAAAACGCCGGGGACGGCGTCTGCCGTGTCCACTCCTTCGTGTTCCACCCCCGACTGGTGGGCGGCGATCCAGGCAGCGTGTTCTGGCAGGACTACCTTTCCCCGTTGCTGGCCGCCCGCAGCATGGAGGGAGTGGCGCTGCGGCCTGACGTGCCCTGGCAGCGAGAGGCGCTGGAGAGCTTCCAACGGGCGGACGCCGCCATCCGAGAGGAGCCGCCTGGGTATCCCTTCCTGGTGCGGGAGCGGGTGTCCTGGCTGCTGTATTTGGTCTCCGCCCACCAGCTGACCCAGCCCCAGCCCTCAGAGAAGACCCAGCGGGACGCCCGGCGGGTCAAAATCATGCTCCAGTACATCCAGGCCCACTACGCCGACAACATCACCGTGGAACAAATCGCCCGCAGCGCCTCTCTCAGCGCCAGCGAGTGTCTGCGGTGCTTTCACGCTACCATTGGCACTGCACCCATCCAGTATGTCAAGCAGCTGCGGGTGCAGCAGGCGGCGGTGCTGCTGGCCACCACCGACCGGAAGGTCGCGGATATCGGCGCACAGTGCGGGTTCCAGGAGACCAGTTACTTTTCCAGAGTGTTCCGCAGCGTACAGGGGTGCAGCCCCTCGGAATACCGGCAGAGGCTGGGATGACGGAAAAACGGGCGGAAAATCGCCGGAATCATACGATACGGAAATAATCTCGTGTTTTGTGGGGAAATTGGGGCCGTTTGGCTCCAATTTTTTTGCGCTTACACCTTGTTTTTTTCCCACGGGTCAAGTATAATATCTTTTGATTGCAAAAACATCTGTATCACGGATTCAGATACACGGAAGGACGTAACAATATGAGCGATGAAAAAAAGAAAAAGAAGTCAGCCGCAGACCGGAAGCTGGAGGCCAGCCTGAAAAACCTCTCCGGCGGTCAGCGCAGCCAGGAGGAGGCTAAAAAGAAGGAACAGCGCCGCTGGAAACTGTACGGCGCGCTGGCAGCCGTCATTGCGGTGCTGGTAGTGGCCCTGCTGTTCTGGGACTCCGGCACGATTCAGAAGCGGAGTACCGCCCTCACCATCGGGGAAAAGAGTTATACCTCGGTGGATGTGAGTTACTACTATTACCTCCAGTATAATTCCATCTCCACCTACGCCAGCTATTACGGACTGGATACCTCTGTCAGCCTGAAAAAGCAGGAGGCTTACGAGGGCAAGACCTGGTACGCTTACATCCGGGACTACGCTGAGTCCGTGCTGACCTCCGTCAGCATCCTGGCCCAGGAGGGCGAGGCCGCCGGCTACGAGTTGTCCGAGGACGGACAGGCAAACATCGACGAGACCCTGGCCGACATGGAGGAGACCTGCGACGACTACGGGATTACAACCAGTTATTATCTCAAGCAGATGTACGGCCGGTATATGACCCTGGACCGCTTCACGACCCTTATCACCGAGTATTACTACGCGATGGACTATCAGGAGTATAAGACCTCCAGCTTTGAAGTCACCGAGGACGAGATGACGGAGTACTACGAGGAGAACAAGGACACCCTGGACACCTACGACTACGCCTGCTACTACATCGACGCTGAGCCGGAGGCGGAGTGCGCCGACGACGGGAACGAGATCGAAGCCACGGATGAGGAGATCGAGGAGGACGCAGCCGCTGCCTAGGCGCTGGCCGAGGAGCGGCACCCGGCTCGGGAGAG
>JAJBVG010000062.1 GCA_020859945.1 Clostridiales bacterium
CTCCATTGGCATCAATGCGTTCTATGGCTGCTCCAGCCTGACCAGCGTGACCATCAACAGTGAGGCTGTGGTCAGCGGTACATTTTCCAGCAGCAAGAGCAGTTTGACTGACGTGACCATCGGGGACAGCGTCACCACTATTCCCAGCAGTGTGTTCTACGAGTTCAAGAACCTGACCAGCGTGACCATCGGCAGCAGCGTCACCTCCATCGGCAGCTATGCGTTCTACTACTGCACCAGCCTGACCAGCGTGACCATCCCGGACAGCGTCACCTCGATCGGCAGCTATGCGTTCTATAACTGCAAAAGCCTGACCGAGCTGACACTCGGTAAAGGGGTTACATCTATAGGCAGCTATGCGTTCTCTGGCTGCACGGGCCTGACCGAGATGACACTCGGTGAAGGGGTCACCTCTATCGGCAGCAATGCGTTCTATGGCTGCACCGGCCTGACCGATGTTTACTACGCCGGTTCGGAGGAGGAGTGGGCAGCCATCAGCATTGCTTCCGGCAACACCTATTTGAAGAATGCCACCATCCACTACAATTATGTGCCGACGGTTGACCTCTCAACCTGCACCGTCACCGTTGCCAGCGCCACCTACACCGGCTCCGCCCTGACCCCCGCCGTCACGGTGAAGGACGCCAGCGGCAACACCCTGACCAGCGGCACAGATTACACGGTCAAATACACCAACAACACCAACGTGGGCACCGGCACCGTCACTGTCACCGGCACGGGCAACTACACCGGCTCTGTCAGCAAAACCTTTACCATCGCCAAGGCCAGCCAGACTGTCACCGCCACCGCCGCCGCCACCAGCATTTACGCCGGAAAGACAACCACCGTCACCGGAGCAGGCGTGGGCACCATCACCTACAGCTCTTCTGATGCCTCTGTCGCCACTGTCAGCAGTGCAGGCAAAGTCACCGGCAAAAAGCCCGGCACTGTGACCATTACCGTCAAGGCGGCGGGGAACAGCAACTACAATGCCGCCAGCAAAACGGTGAAAATCACCGTCAAGCTGAACAAGACCACCATCTCCAGCCTGACCAACACCTCTAAGGGCGTCACCGTCAAGTGGAGCAAGGTCACTGGGGCCAGCGGATATTACATTTATCGCAACGGCACGAAGGTAAAGACCATCACCAGCGGTTCCACCGTCAGCTATACCGACACCGGGGCCAAGACCAACGGCACCAAGTATCAGTACAAAATCTACGCCTACAACGGCTCTACCAAGAGCGCGGCGTCCGCCACTAAGACCACTTACTACGTTTCCAGCCCCACCATTTCCAGCCTGAAAAACAGCGCCTCCAAGAAGATGACCGTCAAGTGGGGCAAGAACACCAAGGCCACCGGATACCAAATCCAGTATTCCACCTCCAGCAGCTTTTCCAGCTACAAGACCGTCACCGTCACCAGCGCCTCCACCGTCAGCAAGACCATCTCCAGCCTGACCAAGGGCAAAAAGTATTATGTCCGCGTCCGGGCCTATAAGACCGTCTCCGGCACCAAGTATTACTCCGCCTGGATCAGCACCAAGAGCGTGAAGATCAGCAAGTAAAACCGCCGACGGCGGAAAACAGCCAAACCGATCAGGCAGGGGCTTCGGCCCCTGCCTTTTCCCTTGTCTGCCGCCGAAAAAAACGAAAAACCGCTTGTTTTACTTGCTTTTTTCCTGATACACTGGTAGGATAGTGTTGTTATAGCATCGAAAGCGCCGGGTTCGCCCGGCGGGAAAGGAAGAACCCATATGAAAGTGATTTTACAGCAGGATGTCAGAGGCCAGGGCAAGAAGGGCCAGCTGGTGGAGGTTTCCGACGGCTACGCCCGGAACTTCCTCCTGCCCCGCAAGCTGGCGGCCCCCGCCACGGCGGACAACATCAACACCATGAAGCTCCAGGAGAAGGCCCGCAAGGAGCGGGAGGCCGCCGAGAAGGAGGCCGCGCTGGAGCTGTCCAAAAAGCTCAAGAACAGCACCGTCAAGGTCGCCGCAAAAGCGGGCGCGGGCGGCAAGCTGTTCGGCGCCGTTACCACCAAGGAAATTTCCGCCGCCATCAAGGAGCAGTTGGGATACGACATCGGCAGCAAGAAGCTGGTCTGCGAGCCCATCAAAGCCTTCG
Source organism: Clostridiales bacterium (assembly GCA_020859945.1). Lineage (GTDB taxonomy): Bacteria > Bacillota > Clostridia > Oscillospirales > Oscillospiraceae > Onthomonas. Next base: position 2,127 of record JAJBVG010000062.1, read on the forward strand.
GCACCTACGAGGTTAAGTGCAAGCTGGGGTATGAGATCAGCGGCACCATCAATGTGCAGGTAACGGAAGAATAATTAGCAATGCGCAATGTGCAATTATGGAACATCCAACGCTGGTGGTTCCCTGCTGAACGCTTTGCTTTTCGGTTGCGTTCCGGTCAAGCAACTGTGGCTGAAAATCCGGTCATTGCTAATTGCTAATTGCACATTGCAAATTGAAAGAAGGGGGGGAATGTTATGCCGGATGAAGAACTGATGAGCCGCCAAATGCCACACTCGCTGGAGGCGGAGCAGTCGGTGCTGGGCAGTATGCTCATCGACAGCCGCTGCATCCCCGACGTCATCGAGGCGCTGGAGGCGGGCGACTTCTACATGCAGCAGAACCGGGACATCTACGAGGCCATCTACTCCATGTTCGTCCTCTCCCAGCCCATCGACGCCGTCACGGTGCTGAACCGGATGCGGGAGAACGGCACCTACGACGAGAACAACACCCGGGGCTACGTGCTGCAAATCATCGACGTGACCCCCACCTCTGCCAACGTGATGGAGTACGTCGCCATCGTCAAGGACCGCTCCCTGCTGCGGCAGATCGCCCAAACCGCCGGGGACATCACCGGCATGATCCAGCGCAGCGAGGGCAGCGGGCAGGACATTCTGGAGGCGGCGGAGCAGCGCATTTACGCCATCCGCCAGGGCCGGGGCAGCCGTGGGCTGATCCACATCTCCGCGGTCATGCAGGACGTGTTCGCCCGGCTGGAGGAGCTGTCCGCCAGCGACCAGTCGGTGCCGGGCATCTCCACCGGCCTGACGGTGCTGGATAAGGCCATCTCCGGCCTGAACAACTCCGACCTGATTCTGCTGGCCGCCCGTCCGGGCATGGGCAAGACCTCGCTGGCCCTGAACATCCTGCTCCACGCGGGCAAACACTGCGGCAAGTCGGTGGTGTTTTTCTCGCTGGAGATGAGCCGGGAGCAGTTGGCTATGCGGCTGCTGTCCAACGAATCCTTTATCGACAACAAAAAACTCACCACCGGCCAGCTGGACCCGGAGGACTGGGGCAGCATTGCCCTTGCCAGCGCCGCTCTGAACAAGACCAATATTTTGCTGGACGACAACCCCTCCCTGACGGTGGCGGATATGCTGGCAAAGTGCCGCCGGGTGGACAATCTGGGCTTGGTCTGCATCGACTACCTCCAGCTGATGCAGTCCGCCGGAGGGCGAACCTATTCCGGGGAGAACCGCCAACAGGTGGTCTCCGACATCTCCCGGAGCCTGAAAATCATGGCGAAAGAGCTGAACGTGCCCATCCTCTGCCTGAGCCAGCTGTCCCGTGCCAACGAGAGCCGTCAGGACAAGCGCCCCCTGCTCTCCGACCTGCGGGAATCCGGCGCCATCGAGCAGGACGCGGACATCGTTCTGTTCATCTACCGGGACGACTATTATAATGAGGACAGCGAGGCCCACAACCAGGCCGAATTAATTATCGCCAAAAACCGCCACGGCGAAACCGGCAAGGTCTACCTCCAGTGGCTGCCGGAGTACACCACCTTTTCCAACCTGGAGACCCAGCGGGAGGAGCCGCCGTGGTGACGGAATCCGTCCGCGCCCTGATGCGGGAACACCAAATGCTCACGCCGGGGGAACCGGTGCTGGTGGCCGTCTCCGGCGGCGGGGACTCCATGTGTCTGCTCCACCTGCTCTGGCGGGAGGGATACGCGGTCCAGGCCGCCACCTACGACCACGGTATCCGGCCCCAGTCGGCCCAGGACGCCGCCTTTGTGGAAAGCTGGTGCCGGGAACGTGGCATCCCCTGTCATGTGGGACGGGGAGACGTCCCCCGCTGGGCGGAAGAACAGGGCCTGGGGCTGGAGGAGGCCGCACGCGCCCTGCGCTACGCCTTTTTGCAGGAAACCGCCCAAAAAGTGGGCGCTGGAAAAATCGCCACCGCCCACAACGCTGACGACAACGCCGAGACCCTGCTGCTGCACCTGATCCGCGGCAGCGGCCTGAACGGGCTGGGGGGCATCCCCCCTGTCCGGGGAAACCTCATCCGGCCCCTGCTGACCACCAGCCGGGTGGAAATCGACGAATATCTGGAGCGCTGGAGCGTTCCCCACGTGGAGGACAGCACCAACGCCGACACCACCTATCGCCGGAACTACCTGCGCCACGAAGTCCTCCCCCTGCTGAAAGCCCAGAACCCCAACCTGCTGGAGGGGCTGAACCGCACCATGCGGGGCCTCCGGCAGGACAACGACTATCTGAAACAGCAGGCGGCGGCGCTGGCGGAGAACGCAGTCCCTACAGGAGGCGGGCTTTCCTACCCCGCCGGGGAAATGGCGAAGCTGCCCCCCGCCCTGGCCAATCGGGTGGTGCAACACTTGGCGGCGCATTTGGACCCGGACGTGGTGCTCACCGCCGCCCAGCGGGAGGCGGTATTGGCCCTGTGTAAAAGCGACGACCCCGGCGGGCGGTATTCCCTCCCCGGCGGGCTGACCGCCTGGCGGATGTATGACCGGCTGTTGCTGGAGCGAAATAAACCGGAAGAATCGTTTCAACCGGTCCCTCTGTCGCCGGGGAACTATGTTATCATTGGAAACCGCTGGCTGGAGTGCCAGTGGGCGGTCTGTCCAGAAGGCAAGTTCAACCAGCCCGACGAATTTTATCTCATCCCCTGTCCGGGGCTGATTCTCCGCCCCCGGCGCACCGGGGATGCCATCACCCTCCCCGCCAGGGACCGGAAAACGGTGAAAAAGCTGCTCATCGACAGCAAAGTACCCCGCGCAGTCCGGGACCAAATCGCCGTCTTTGACGTAAACGGTCAGGTGGCGGCGCTGGACGGCTTTGGCGCGGACCGGGCGTTTTTGCCTAAGCCGGGAGAGAAATGTTGGAAGATTTCGGCTTTGGTTGTGCCGGAATAATTTCCACACATCCTGTAGGGGCGGCCCTCGGCCGCCCGAAAAACAAATGCGGAATCTGCGGGCGGCCACGGGCCGCCCCTACAAAAAACGGAAGGTTTTTCGTTGATTTATGAACACCTGTCCCCATACCCCACCCACTTAAAAACAAGCAGCACCTGGCTAACAGCTAATAGCCAACAGCTAACAGCTCATACGCTAACAGCTCATACACAGAGAGAGGAGCAATTATCATGGGAATGGCAAACGACATCGAATCCGTCCTGTACACCGAGGAACAGCTCAAGGCGAGGGTCGCCAAAATGGGCGCGGACATCACCAGAGACTACCAGGGCAAGGAGAAGATCCTGCTGGTCAGTGTACTGCGGGGGTCTTACATCTTCATGGCCGACCTGAGCCGGGCCATCGACTTGCCCTGTCTGGTGGACTTTATGGTGGTGTCCTCCTACGGGTCCGACACCCAGTCCAGCGGCCAGGTGGAAATCAAAAAGGACATCTCCATGAACCTGGAGGGGTATCACGTCATCATCGTGGAGGACATTCTGGACTCCGGCAACACCCTCTATTACCTGATGAAAATTTTGAAGCTGCGCAAGGCGGCCTCCATCCGCATCTGCACTCTGATGGACAAACCCGACCGACGGGTGCGGCCCATCAAGGCGGACTATGTGGGCTTTGAAATTCCCGACGCCTTCGTGGTGGGCTACGGCCTGGACTACGACCAGCGCTACCGCAACCTGCCCTATGTGGGCATTTTGAAGCCGGAGGTTTACGGCGGAAAATGAGCTTTTGGCCGTTAGCTGTTAGCTGTTAGTAAGCGGGTTTGCAGCCACAGTTGTTCTGTGGGAGCATTGCCGAAAAATGCACTTTTTTGAGCAGAACCGCTGACCAAACGACAAGCACAGCCTGACTAACAGCTAATGACTAATCGCTAACAGCTGATCCCCCGCTCCTGCGGGGGATGATAAGGATGTGAGCATTTGAAACGAAACCATAGCAGAGACATGATGATTTACCTGGTCGGCATCCTGGTGCTGCTCTTTGCCGTCCGCTCCTTCCAGAGCGGCAGTAGCAGCGTCTCCGTGGCCTACAGCGAGATGGTGCAGCTGTTCCAGGAGGAGCAGGTCACTTCCTTCGTGGTGAAGGACAACACCGTTACGCTGGAGCTGAACACCGAGTACGAGGGCAGTACCCAGGTCACCTGCGACATCACCAGCCCGGAGATTTTCTACGCCGACATGAACGAGCTGGTGCAGGAGCAGGAAGAGGCCGGCATCATCACCGGCTACCACTACGACAAGGACACCGAGACCACCTGGCTCCAGACGCTGGGGACGGCGCTGCTGTCCACCCTGCCGGTGCTGCTGGTGCTGTACATCTTTATGATGCGGCAGAACGGCGGCGGCGGGGCCGGGGGCCTGAGCAACTTCGGCAAGGCCCGCACCGTCAACGCCGGGGACATGAAGCACAAAGTCACCTTCCGGGATGTGGCCGGGGCGCAGGAGGAAAAGGGTGAGCTGATGGAGGTGGTGGACTTCCTGAAAGACCCCGCCAAGTACACCGCGCTGGGCGCACGAATCCCCAAAGGCATCATCCTGGTCGGCCCGCCGGGGACCGGCAAGACCCTGCTGGCCAAGGCCGTGGCGGGAGAGGCGGACGTGCCGTTTTTGTCCATCTCCGGCTCCGACTTTGTGGAGATGTACGTGGGCGTGGGCGCAAGCCGCGTCCGGGACCTCTTTGAACAGGCCAAGAGCAACGCCCCCTCCATCGTCTTTATCGACGAGATCGACGCGGTGGGCCGTCAGCGCGGCACCGGCGTGGGCGGCGGTCACGACGAGCGGGAGCAGACCCTGAACCAGCTGCTGGTGGAGATGGACGGCTTCGAGGGCAACTCCGGCGTCATCGTCATGGCGGCCACCAACCGGGTGGACATTCTTGACCCCGCCCTGCTGCGCCCCGGCCGGTTTGACCGGCAAATCTACGTGGGCCTCCCCGACATTCAGGGCCGGGAGGAAATCCTGCGGGTCCACTCCCGCACCAAGCCCCTGGCGGATGACGTGGTCCTCCGGGACCTGGCAAAGGCCACCGGCGGCTTCACCGGCGCGGACCTGGAGAACCTGATGAACGAGGGGGCGCTGGTGGCGGCCCGGGAGAACCGGCCCTACATCAACATGCAGGACCTGGAAAGCTCCATCATCAAGGTCATCGCCGGGCCGGAGAAAAAGAGCCAGGTGGTCACCCCCTACGCCCGGAAACTCACCGCCTACCACGAGGCGGGCCACGCCGTGGCCATGGCGCTGCTGCCCACCCATGACCCGGTGCATCAGATCACCATCGTTCCCCGGGGGCAGGCGGGCGGCATGACCGTCTCTCTGCCCCAGGAGGACAAATCCTTCCAGAGCCGTACCGAGCTGTACGAGGACATCGTGGCCCTGCTGGGTGGCCGGGTGGCTGAGGAGCTGGTGCTTCACGACATCTCCTCCGGCGCGTCCAACGACCTGGAGCGGGCCACCTCCATCGCCCACAGCATGGTGGCCCGGCTGGGCATGAGCGACAAGCTGGGCGCAGTGGTCTATGACAACCAGAAGGGCGAGGTCTTTATTGGCCGCTCCATGGCCGAGGCCAAGCCCTACTCCGAGAAGGTGGCCGCCGACATCGACGCCGAGGTCAAGGCCCTCATTGACCGGGCCTATGCCCACTGCACCCGCCTGCTGCAAAGCCGCCGGGAACAGCTGGAGGAGGTGGCTCAGTACCTGCTGGAGCATGAGACTATGTCCGCCGAGGACTTCGCCGCAGTGATGGCGCCCAAAGGGGAGCTGACCGGCGGGGAAGCGTGAAAGGCGGGACGCAATGGCGAAACTGACGTTTCAGCGACAATTTCTGCTCTGCGTTGTCCTTATCCTCTGCGGCTTTCTGCTGGCGGCGCTGACGAACTGTGGAGTTTTCTCCAATGTCGGCTGGGTCGCCGCCGGGCTGCTGTTTGTCGTCCACCCGGTCTGTCCCCCAAACGCGAACAACCGGACGGCGGCCCGCATTGGCGGTGGAATCGTGATTTTGTTGGGACTGTTGCTGCGGTTTCGGATGTGAGGGGAAACCCACCGCCGTCAAGCGGCGCTTCCTGTAGGGGCGGCCCTCGGCCACCCACAAAGCAAGATGTAGTTTACCGGGCGGCCACGGGCCGCCCCTACACATATGACGGCAAAACGCCACACGGAGGCACCCCATGTACACCTTCCACCTGCAAAAAAACGTCCATATGTACAACCACCTGCTGACCATCTCTGATGGAAAACCAGCTATCAGGCTTTTGTGGAATCCGCGCCCGCCAGGGAGCCGACCATTCTGGTCTGGCTGGCGGACTTCGGCTTTCCCCCGGAGGAGGAGACGGCGGTGCAGGCGGCGCTGGAGCGTTGGCTGGCGGCGCAGGGGGTGCGTTGCGTGTTTCGCCCTGGGCGGGGACGCTAATACCTGAAATTGGGAGGAAACACCATGAAACTGGAACACGCTGCACTGTATGTAAACGATTTGGAGGCCGCAAAACGGTTCTTTGAAACCTATTTGGGCGCGGTTTCCAATGACGGCTACCACAACCGGACAACGGAGTTTCGCTCTTACTTCCTGTCCTTCGATGGCGGTGCGCGGCTGGAGCTGATGCACAAGCCGACCATGCAGGATATGGAGAAACCGCTGAACCGAACCGGCTATGCGCATCTCGCTTTCAGCGTAGGCAGCAAAGAAGCCGTGGACGCGCTGACGGCCCGCCTCAAAGACGACGGCTATGACGTGGTCAGCGGCCCCCGCACCACAGGCGACGGGTATTATGAGAGCTGCATTGTAGGGGTAGAGGGGAATCAAATCGAACTTACCGTGTGACAGCGCCTGCTTTCCCGGAGGCCCCATGCACATCTGCCCTTATCAAGAGCGATACAAGTGGGTGTGCGTTTCGTTTTCCGGCGGTTTTGTCCTGCTCATTGACGGTTTTGTGCTGTCAAGCTGGAACACACCGGTGGTATAATGCTGTCTGAACAGGGGTATCCTCCTTGTGCCGCATTGTATGATAAGTGGCGGCAAGGGGAGGCCCGGATATGCTTTTACGGAGGGATTTTCACCATGAACCTGCAAGCCTTTCAGTGGACCAGAGAGCCGCTGGCCTGTCGCGTGGACGGCGACACCGTCGCCATCACCACCAAACCCCACACAGACCTGTGGCAGCGCACCTATTACCACTTCCAAAACGACAACGCCCCGGTGTTCCAGATGGAGACGGGAGAGCGGTATTTCAGCTTCACCGTGAAAACCGACTTTTCTGGCAGTCACCAGCGATTTGACCAGTGCGGCGTGGTGCTGTATCTGGACAGCGAAAACTGGCTGAAAGCCTCCGTGGAGTACGAAAACGAGGCATTTCAGCACCTGGGCAGCGTCGTCACCAACCACGGTTACTCTGACTGGGCCACCACTGAAATTCCCGCCGGGGTGAAAACCATGTGGTATCGCCTGAGCCGCCGGGAGGACGACTACTGTGTGGAGTGCTCCGAGGACGGCATTAAATTCAAGCAGATGCGCATTTGCCACCTCCACGAGGGCGGCGGCATCATTCGCTTCGGCATTTACGCCTGTTCCCCGGAGGAATCCTCCTTCGAGGCTGTCTTTTCCCAGATGGAATTGACCGAGTGTATGTGGAAAGCCCACGACGGCCAGCAGCCGGACTGAACGCGCCAATCAAATGAACAGCGACCCGCCGCCCCTGCAAGTGGACAGGAGCGGCGGTTTCACGTCTATTATTGCAATTTTACCTCAAAAACCCGGATACGGTCTGTTTTGGCCGTGTCCGGGTTTCTGTTTTTCTATTGGAAATTCGGTTATGTCCGGTCGTCCAGGGGCACGAAGGGCTTCACCGGCACGATGGCCTTGTAAGCCGGGCGGATGATCTTGCCGGGGTTGCAGTAGATCTCCTCGATGCGGTGGGCGCACCAGCCCAGCATACGGGCGGTGGCGAAGAGAGGGGTGTACAGGTCCTCCGGGATGTTCAGCATGTCATAGACAAAGCCGGAGTACAGGTCCACGTTGGCGCACATGGGCTTGTCGCTGCCCTTCACCGAGGCGAACACCTCCGGTGTCAGCCGTTCCACGTTCTCGATGAGGTCCAGCCGGTCGGAGAGGCCCTTGACCTCGGCCAGGTGCCGGGCAAAGCGCTTGAGGACCTTTGCGCGGGGGTCGGACAGGGTGTAAATGGCGTGGCCCATGCCGTAAATCAGGCCGGAGTGGTCGAACAGCTCTTTATTCAGGATGCGACTGAGGATGTTCTTGATTTCATCGTCGTCGTGAGGGTCCCGCACCATGTCGTAAATCATGTCAGTCATCTGCTTGCAGCGGATGTTGGCCCCGCCGTGCCGGGGGCCTTTCAGGGACCCCACCGCTGCGGAGATGCTGGCGTAGATGTCCGTATAGGAGGAGGACACCACCCGACAGGTGAAGGTGGAGTTGTTGCCGCCGCCGTGCTCGGCGTGGAGGGTCAGGCACATGTCCAGCAGCTTGGCCTCCTCATCGGTATACTGCTGGTCCTCCCGGATGGCGGCCAGAATGTTCTCTGCCGCGCCCTTGCCGGGAATGGCCCGGTGGAGGTACAGGGAACCTTTGTCGAAGTAACAGCGCTTGGCGGCGTAGGCGTGGGAGATAATCATGGGGGTCCGGGCGATGAGCTGCATCGCCAGCCGCAGCTCATTCTCAATGGTTCTGGTTTCCGGGTCCTCGTCATAGGAATAGAGGGTCAGGATGCTGCGGCCCAGCTTGTTCATGATGTCCCGGCTGGGGTTTCGGATGATCATGTCCTCACTGAACATGTGGGGCAGGGGCCGGAACTCATCCAGCGCGTCGTTGAACCCGTCCAGCTGGTGGCGGGTGGGCAGCTGGCCCATCAGCAGCAGGTAAGCCGTCTCCTCAAAGCCAAAGCGCCCCTCCGACGCGAAGCCCCTTATCAGGTCCTCTACGTTGATGCCCCGGTAGATGAGCTTGCCCTCCATGGGGCAGCGCTCGCCGTCCTGCATATAGTAGCCGTGGACGTTGCCGATTTGGGTGACGCCAGCCATAACGCCGGTGCCGTCCTTGTTCCGCAGGCCCCGCTTGATGTCGGCCCGGTCGGAGATCCGGGAGTCAATAAAATTGGTTTTGCTGTAGTCCTGGGTCAGGGCGTGGATGTATTCGGTTGTGCTGGAAGAAATAGGTCTTGTCATGCCGGGTCAACGCCTTTTATGTGGAATAGTAAGAATGAATAAAATGCGGTTCGCTTTTTCATCGTTCTTGCTACCAGTATACCCTTTCGGAGCCGAACAGTCAACTTAAAATGGATGTTGCAGAGAAATTCTGTCTAAAACCAACTAAAAACTCTGCTGGGAAAGGGCTGCGTTGAGTAAAAATGAAGCGTAAACCAAAAAAACTTGCAAAACATCCCACTCAAAGCCGCAGGGCCACGGTGCTGGCCGCTCTGGGCCTTTTTGCGCTGCAATTTCTGCTGCCCCTGGCGCTGGTGCTGCCTGCGGCCCTGGCGGAGCAGAGCGCCGCAGCGCTGGACACCGACCCCGCCGACGGCGCGGATACCTCGGCGGAATCCTCCGTGGAACCATCGGCGGCGGAATCTGCCCCCGTCCAACAGGCGGACACCCTGGACGGCAGCATCACCCTGACGGTGCTCATCGACGGAGAGGCGGAGCAAATGACCCTGGCAGACTACCTTTGGGGGGTGGTGGCAGCGGAAATGCCCGCCGCCTTCCAGCAGGAGGCCCTCCGCGCCCAGGCCATCGCCGCCCGGACGTATACCCTGTACCGGCTGGAAAACCCCAGCACCAATCACCCGTCGGCGGACATCTGCGGGGATTCCGGCTGCTGTCAGGCGTGGATGTCCACCAAGGACCGCATGGCCCAGTGGGACAGCGACAAGGCCGCCTCCTATGCAGAAAAAATCACCCAGGCGGTGACCGGCACCGACGGCCTGGCCCTCTACTACGAGGGAGAGCCGATTTTGGCGGCGTTTCACGCCATCAGCGCGGGGGGCACAAAATCCGCCCTGGAGGTGTGGGGGCAGGACATCCCTTACCTCCAGGCGGTGGAAAGCCCGGAGGGGGAGGACGCCGCCCCCAACTACTACAGCGCCGTCTCGGTGGACAAGGCGGACTTCGCCAAAACCTTCTCCGAAGCCTGCCCGGAGGCCGACCTGAGCGCCGAGGGCTGCGCGGACTGGTTCGGGGAGGAGACCTACGACGAGACGGGCCTCCCCGTCTCCATCGAAATTGGCGGGGTGGAGGTGGACACCAGCCAGGTGCGCACCCTGTTCGATCTGCGCAGCGCCACCTTCACGGTGGAGTGCGAGGGGGACACCATTACCTTCTACGTCACCGGCTACGGCCACGGGGTAGGCATGAGCCAGTACGGGGCCAACGCTTTAGCAAAGGCGGGCAAGACTGCGGAGGAGATTTTGGTGTGGTACTATACCGGCGCGGAAGTGCGGTCAATGAGCAATTAGCAATGTGCAATTTCAGCACGCATACCCCAGTTTCCGGGCCACCATGCAATAGGTGGGGGTAGGCACCTGATACCGCTGACCCAGCCGCACCACCTCGAAGATCAGACCGTCCACCTCGGACTCGTGCCCGGCCCACAGGTCCCGCTGCATGGAGGTGGAGGCGTCGGGGGACAGCGCGTCCAAAATCAGCAGGTTGGCCCGGACCATGCTGGTGCGGAAGGGGTGTCCCATGGCCTCCGCCAGCGCGTCGATTTCCCGAATCAGGGCAACGAAGGTGTCCCGCTCCGGGCCGGGGCGCTGCATGGCCTCGGCCTTCACGTCGTAGTACACGCCGCAGGCGGCGGCAGGGGAGACGTAGGAAAACTTTTGCAGGGCGTCCCGCTGGATGTTCCGGGAGAGCTGGGCCTTGACGCCGCAGCGGGTCAAATCGGCCTGGATGTCCTTCAGCACCGGGCGGTACTCCTCCGGCGTCCGGGGACCGAACACCACCCGCAAAATCTCCCCCTGCATGGCAATGACGCCGGGGGACTGGATACTGGCGGCCACGTAGATGCACCCGTCTGTCACCAAACTCTCCGGCAGGGAGGGCTGGAGCCGCCCGCCGGTGCCGTAGATGTTCAGAATGGGGATGACCACCGTGTCTTTGGTGCAAATGCGCTGCAAAAAGGGAATGAGTGCGTCTAAACTGTAGCCCTTGACGCAGAGAAACACCACATCCGGCTGGCCCTGGTAGTGTTCGCTGTCCGTGGCCTGGACGGGGACGGTGTACGCCGTCCCGCCGCTGGGAACGAGGGTGAGGCCGTTATTTTGGAGGGCGGCCAGGTGCTGTCCCCGGGCGATGAGGGTCACGTCCAGCCCGCCCCGGGCCATGTGTGCGCCCAGACAGCCGCCGGTGCCGCCTGCGCCAATGATGAGGTAATTCATAGAAATAGCTCCTTTCCAACCGCTTGTATTGTGGCCTATTATAGCAGGTCATGGGACGATTGGCAAATGGGAGGTGTTGTCTTGGACTTGCGCGGATTTCAGTTGTATTTCGCGGCAAACTGTGGTATCCTGATACCAGACCTCTTCGGAACGTCGGCGCTGCCCGATCTGGCGGCGGTTTGGCCCCTTTTGGACAAAAGAAGGAACCGCCCCAATTCCAAAAGGGACGGTTCCTTTTCGCAGCTGAGGGCGAATCACCGCGAACAGCGCTCTTTGTTATCACTATTATACACCCTCGCAAAAAGAACGCGTCAAACTTTTTTCCGAGCGCTTGCAGATGGCAGCAAAGCCAGTTTTTCTAGTTGTATTTTGCGGGAAGCTGTGGTATCCTGTCATTGGCCCTTTTCGGAGGGTCGGCGCTGTCCAATGCGGCGGCGGTTGGCCCCTTTCGCGGGGGCAGCTTCTTTTGCTCCCAATCTGAGCGGAAAGGGGGCCTGCCCGATGAGTACATCCGAGGTTCTTCAGCTTTGTTTGGTCATTATCGGCATTTGCAACCTGTTCATTCAGTTGCTCAACAAAAAGAAGTAACCGCCCCTGTCCCAAACGTGGCGGTTACTTCTCGCAAGTAAAACACTACTAAGGGGCTAACCGTTACCGGACAGCGTCCTTTGTTCTATCTATAGTATACCCTCATCCGAGTGATTTGTCAATCTCTTTTCCGGCCGATGCCAAAAGGCAGCGGCCAACGAATTTTATCATTTAGGAGCGTACAATTATGTCTATTCCCGAACGCAAAGATTTGAACCAGGCCGATACCTGGGCCTTAGAGGACATCTTCCCCAGCGACGAGGCGTGGACCGCCGCCCTGGAGACCGCCAAGGGCTACCCCGCCCAAATCGCCGCCTACGAGGGTAAATTGGGCGAGAGCGGCGAGACGCTGCTGGCCTACCTCCGGCTGGACGATGAGATGAGCCTGGCCTTCGACGCTCTCATTAACTACGTCTGCCGCCGGGGGGACGAGGACACCCGCGTGGCAAAGTACCAGTCCATGACCGCCCAGGTCATGAACCTGCTGACCCAGGTCAGCGCCGCAGGCTCCTTTGAGACCAACGAGCTGCTGGCCATCCCTGACGACACGCTGGAGGCGTTCTACCAGACCACCCCCGGTCTGGAGCTGTACCGCCGCTGTCTGGACAATGTGCGTAGGAAGAAGGAACACATCCTCTCCCCGGCGGAGGAAAAGCTGCTGGCCCAGGCGGGGCAGATTTCCGACGACCCGGAGAACATCTTCTCCATGCTCAACGATGCGGACCTGACCTTCCCTGACGCCATCGATGGGCAGGGCCAGCCCCACACCCTGACCCACGGCACCTATATCCCCATGATGCAGTCCACAGACCGGGTGCTGCGGAAGTCCGCCTTTGAGAACCTGTACGGCGTTTACCGCCAGTTCCGCAACACTTCCGCCGCCGCTCTGGGTGCCCAGGCCAAACAGCAGTGGTTCTTCGCCAACGCCAGGAAATACCCCTCCGCCCTGGCCGCCGCGCTGGACAGCACCGAGGTGCCGGAGTCGGTTTATTACAACCTCATCGAAGCGGTTCACCAGAACTTCCCCGCCATGTACCGCTATGTCCGGCTGCGCAAGCGGCTGATGGGGGTGGACGAGCTGCACTTCTATGACCTCTACGCCCCCATGGTGGCGGACGTGGACTTCACGGTGGAGTTTGAGGAGGCCAAGGAGCTGGCCCGGAAAGCCCTGGCCCCGCTGGGGGAGGACTATCTCGCCATTCTCGAAGAGGGCTTCCAGAACCGCTGGATCGACGTGTATGAGAACGCGGGCAAGCGCTCCGGGGCCTACTCCGCCGGGCCGAAGGTCCACCCCTATGTGCTGCTGAATTACCACGACACCCTCAACGACGCCTTTACCCTGGTCCACGAGATGGGCCACTCCCTGCACTCCTACCTCTCCAACAAGAACCAGCCCACCGTCTACTCGGACTATGTCATCTTCGTGGCGGAGGTGGCCTCCACCTGCAACGAGGCCCTGCTGATGGAGTACCTGCTCAGCGTCACCACCGACAAGGCCAAGCGCGTCTACCTTATCAACTACTTCCTGGAGCAGTTCCGCACCACCCTTTACCGGCAGACCATGTTCGCGGAGTTCGAGCTGAAAATCAACGAGCTGGCCCAGAGCGGCCAGGGTGTCACCGCCGACGCCTGTTGTGACATCTACCGCCAGCTGAACCGGGATTACTTCGGCCCGGACATCGTGCTGGACGAGGAAATTGCCCTGGAGTGGGCCAGAATCCCCCACTTCTACTACAACTACTACGTTTACCAGTACGCCACCGGCTACGCCGCCGCCATCGCCCTGAGCCGCCGCATCCTCCGGGAGGGGGACAGCGCCGTACAGGACTACCTTGGCTTCCTCAAAGGCGGCTGCTCCAAGCCCCCCATCGAGCTGCTGAAGGGCGCAGGCGTGGATATGTCCACCCCCGCCCCCATCAACGACGCCTTGCAGGTGTTCGACGGGCTGATGGATGAGCTGGAAGCGCTGCTGGAGGAGTAAGGCGGACACGCAACCCCTCCACCATGCGAAGCCGCGACGGAGGGGTTTCCCGCTGAAATTACGAACAAGGCCGCTTCATAGGAATAACAAAAAAGTTTTCAAAATCCACAAAACCCCAGCCGCCTACTAACAGGACGGCTGGGTTTGTTCCATTTTATCGAATTGGGCGGCGTCACTCCTGCGCCGCGAAATAATCACGGGTCTGCTGGGCGTTGCGCATGACCTCGTCCCGGAGGGCCTCCACGCTGGGGAACTTCCGCTCCCCCCGCAGGTGGCGGTAAAACTCAACCCGCAGCTCCTTGCCGTAGAGGTCGCCGGAGAAGTCCAGCAGAAACGCCTCCACGTTGACCTGCCGGGTGTCCTCCACCGTGGGACGGACCCCCACGTTGGTCACGGCAATATAGCATTGTTCCTCCACGTAAACCTTGGTGGCGTAGACCCCCCGGGCGGGCACCAGCACCCCCGGCTGGAATTGCAGATTCACCGTGGGGAAGCCCAGAGTGCGGCCCAGGTGCTTGCCCTGGCCCACCCGGTTGGTGAGCATATGGGGGTGGCCCAGGTAGCGGTTGGCCTGCTCCATCTCCCCGGCGGTGATCAGGTCCCGAATCAGGGTGGAGTGGATCTGTTGTCCGTCCAGCTCCACCA
>JAJBVG010000019.1 GCA_020859945.1 Clostridiales bacterium
ACTTAAAGGAACACAAGCTGACCCCCAAGACCTACACCGCCCCCAAGGAGCTGGTTTACGCCGGCATCGACGCGGTGGAGCCGGTGCCCTGCACCGCCGAGGGGACGGCGGACGGCTGCACCCTGGTCATCCGGGTGGGGGAGGCGCTGCACTGCATCCACCCGGACTACCTGGTGGAGATGCAGACCAAGCGCCGCCAGGCCCCCGCGCCCCGGCGGAAGGCCGCCCCCAAACCGGCGGCTGCCCCGGAGGTGGACTGCGTGGCCATCGACTTTGAGACCGCCACCCGGGAGATGGACAGCGCCTGCTCCCTGGGCGTGGCGGTGGTCCGGGGGCTGGAGGTGGTGGACACCTGGTATCACCTCATCCAGCCGCCAGAGAACCGCTACGAGGAGGGCAACGTCCGGGTCCACGGCATCACCCCCGCCCAGACCGCCGACCAGCCCACATTGGACGAGCTTTGGCCGGAGCTGCGCCGGTTCTTCGACGGGACGCTGGTGCTGGCCCACAACGCCCGGTTTGACGTGGGGGTACTGCGCAAGAGCCTCTCCCAGTCAGACGGCATCCCCAACTTCCGCTATGCGGACACCCTGCAAATGGTGAAGAACGTGGTGCCGGGACGACACGGGCTGGACGCCTGCTGTGACTACTTCGGCATCTCCCTGGCGCACCACCACAACGCCCTGGACGACGCGGTGGCCTGCGCGGAGATCGCCATTCGCTGCGCAAAGCTGGCTGGGTGCGCCAGCGTCCGGGACTGCCTGCGCCAGCGGCGGCTGAACACCACCGATTTCCACCGTAAGCCCTCCACCTACCAGCGCTACGCGGCCAAGGCGGTGCGGCTCTCCGACGTGACCGCCACGGTGGAGCAGTTCGACCTGACCCACCCGCTGTATCAGAAAACGGTGGTGTTCACCGGCGACCTGGCCATTGACCGGGCCGAGGCCGTCCAGCGGGCGGTCAACAAGGGCGCGGTGGTCAAGTCCGGCGTTTCCGCAAAGACGGACGTGCTGGTGGTGGGCCGCCAGGGGCAGTCCGCCGCCGCGCCGGAGAGCACCAAGGAGCGCAAGGCCAGAGAGCTGACCGAGACCGGAAAAGCCAACATCCGCGTCATGGACGAGGCGGAGTTTATGGCGCTGGTGGGGGAGTGACCCACACGCCAAAAATTGAATAGAAACGACACAGCGCCGTGCAAACCTGTGAGAAGGTTGCGCGGCGCTGTTTTGGGTTGTGTTTTTACATCTGATTCATCAGATTGACCATCTCGATGGCGGAAAGGGCGCAGTCATAGCCCTTGTTGCCCGCCTTGCTGCCCGCGCGGGCAATGGCCTGCTCGATGTTCTCAGTGGTGATGACGCCGAACAGCACCGGAACCCCCGTGGCCAGCCCCACCTGGGCGATGCCCTTGGAGACCTCGTTGCAGACGTAGTCGTAGTGAGAGGTATCTCCCCGGATGACCGCGCCCACGCAGATGACCGCGTCATACTCCCCGGACTGGGCCATTTTGGAGGCGACGATGGGGATTTCAAAGGCCCCCGGCACCCAGGCGGCGGTGATGTTGTCCTCGTCTACGCCGTGGCGCACCAGGCCGTCCACCGCGCCGCCCAGCAGCTTGTTCACGATGATCTCGTTGAACCGGGAGGCGATGATGCCCACCTTCATGCCCTTGGGGGCGACGACTTTTCCTTCCAAAACGCGAATTTCTTTCATGGTGATTTCCTCCTGAGATTTATAATTGCACATTGCTAATTGCAAATTGGATCAAACTTTGATTTGGGTGAAAATATGCCCCATCTTCTTTTGTTTTGTTTTCAGATAGAAGGAGTCATACCGCTGGGGCGGCACCTCGATGGGTACCCGCTCCCGAATTTCCAGCCCGAAACCGGACAGCCCATAAACCTTGTCCGGGTTGTTGGTCAGCAGCCGCAAGGACTTCACCCCCAGGTCGGCCAGAATCTGCGCGCCTACCCAATACTCCCGCAGGTCGGGGGCGAAGCCAAGACGGACGTTGGCCTCTACCGTGTCCAACCCCTGCTCTTGCAGCTCGTAGGCTTTCAGCTTGTTGATGAGGCCGATTCCCCGGCCCTCCTGCCGCATATAGAGGACGATGCCCCGCCCTTCCTGTTCCACCTGGGTCATGGCCTGTTGGAGCTGCAAGCCGCAGTCGCACCGGAGGGAACCGAAGGTATCCCCGGTGAGACATTCCGAGTGGACCCGGCAGAGGACGTTTTCCCCGTCGCCCAGGTCCCCTTTCACCAGGGCCAGGTGGTGCTCCCCGGTCAGGTCGTTGACGTAGCCGTAGATTTGGAACTGCCCGTACTGAGTGGGCAGCTTGGCGCACGCCTCCCGGACCACGTGCTTTTCGTGGACCCGCAGGTAGTCCTGGAGGTCGCGGATGGTGATGACCTTCAGCCCCAGCTCCTTTGCCAGCGCCAGCAGCTCGGTGGTGCGCATCATGGTGCCATCCTCCCGCATGATCTCGCAGCATAGGCCGCACTCCTCCAGCCCCGCCAGGCGGCACAGGTCCACCGTGGCCTCGGTGTGGCCGCTGCGGGTCAGTACGCCGCCCCGCCGGGCCACCAGCGGGAACACATGACCGGGACGGCGCAGTTCCTCCGGTTTTGTGGCCGGGTCCACGCACTTGCGGCAGGTGTAGCCCCGTTCGGCGGCGGAGATGCCGGTGGTGGTGTCCACATGGTCGATGGACACGGTGAAGGCGGTGGAGTGGTTGTCGGTGTTCACCTTGACCATCTGCTCCAGGCCCAGCCGAGCCGCCACCGCCTCGCTCATGGGAGTGCAAATCAGTCCTTTGGCGTGGACAGCCATAAAGTTGACATTCTCCGTGGTGGCGAATTGGGCCGCACAGATCATGTCCCCCTCGTTCTCCCGGTCCGGGTCGTCGATGACGACGATGATGCGCCCAGAGCGCAGGTCGTCCAGCGCCTGGTCGATGGTGTTGTATTCCTGTTCCATAAAACTCCCTCGTTTCCGTCAAAATCCGTATTGCTTCAAAAAATCCATGGTCAGCGCGCTTTCCGCCGGGGGAGCGGCTGGCTGCCGGTTCAGCAGCTTTTCCACGTACTTTCCCACGATGTCCGTCTCCAGGTTGACCACGTCCCCCGGCTTTTTCATCAGGAGGGTGGTCTCCGCCCCGGTGTGGGGGATGATGGACACCTGAAAGTCCCGCTCCGTCACCTCCGCTACGGTCAGGCTGACGCCGTCAATGGCGATGGAGCCCTTCTCCACCACCAGCCGCAAAATCTCTGCCCCGGCGCGAATTTTGACCCAGACGGCGTTTTCCTCCCGCCGCAGGGCGGCGATGGTTCCGGTGCCGTCGATGTGTCCGGCCACCATATGTCCCCCAAAGCGCCCATCCGCGGGCATAGCCCGCTCTAAATTCACCAGGTCGCCGGGGTGACAGCTTCCCAAGCTGCTGCGGCGGGCGGTCTCGGCCATGATGTCCGCCGTGAAGCCCTCCGGCCCCAGGGCGATGACTGTCAGGCACACGCCGTTCACGGCGATACTGTCGCCGATCTTCGTCCCCTCCAGCACCTTTTTGGCTCGAATGGATAGCTGCCCGGAGACGCCGCTCAGCGTCAGCCGCCGGACGCTGCCCAATTCCTCAATCAGTCCTGTAAACATCCTCTGTTCTCCTTCACCCGGTAATCCAGCAGCAGGTCCTCCCCGATTTGGGAGACCTCCGCCAACTCCAGTCGCCACGCCTCATCCGGCAGGACCACGCCAGCCCCCTCCACTGGGGACTTGCCGCCCCCACCGAACAGCTTGGGGGCCACAAACGCCTTGACCTCCCGGACGATGCCCGCCCGGAGCGCGCTCTCGTTGAGAGTGCCGCCGCCCTCCAGCAAAACGCTGTCGATACCCATCGCCCCCAGCGCCCGCATCAGCGTTGTTAGATTTACTTTCCCGTCGTCGGCAGGGCAGGGGAGTACCTGCACTCCCAATTTTTCCAGCGTTGCCTGTTTCGCCGGGTCAGGGCTGCCACCGCAGGCCACGATGGTCCTGTATTGACCGGCGGTGTTGCAGATTTGGCTGTCCAGCGGGATACGCAGGCAGCTGTCGCAGATAATGCGAACCGGGCTGCGTTTGCCCTCCAGACGCACGTTCAGCAGAGGGTCGTCTGCCAAGACGGTGCCAATCCCCGCCAAAATGCCGGAGTAAGCAGTCCGCAGTTCCTGCACCTTCTGCCGGGCTGGTTCCCCGGTGATCCACTTGGAGGCCCCGGTGCGGGTGGCGATTTTGCCGTCCGCTGTCATGGCGTATTTCATCACCACATAGGGGGTTTTGGTGGTGATATAGTGGAAAAACACCGGGTTCAGCCGGTCGCACTCCTCCCGCAGAAAGTCCTCTGTCACCTGGACACCGTGTTCCCGGAGGATCTGCACGCCCTTGCCCGCTACCAGCGGGTTGGGGTCCCGGGAGCCGATAAACACCCGTGCAATGCCGCTCTCCAGAATCGCCTGGGTGCAGGGGGGCTGCCGCCCGTAGTGGCAGCAAGGTTCCAGCGTCACGTACATCGTTGCTCCTTGGGCGCTCTCCCGGAGGGAGGCCAGGGCGCTGCGCTCCGCGTGGAATCCGCCGTATTTGGCGTGATAACCCTCCCCGATGATGCGCCCATCTTTCACGATGACCGCCCCCACCAGGGGGTTGGGATTGGTCCAGCCGGCGCCCCGCCGGGCAAGGTCGATGGCCCGGCGCATAAAATCCTGGTCTGTCATGGCTTCCCGCCTTTCATTTAAAAATGCACAGCACGATTAGGGCGATACTGCGCTAGTATCCCCACCGGCGCACAAAAAACGCGCCCCGTGGGAAACTGCTCCACAGGGCGCGCCGGTTCGCATAAGCTAACTTTCGCTGCGTTACTGAAACAAAAAGGCTCTGAAATGGCATCCCATCCCAGAGCGCGGACTGTCTCCCACCCCACCCGATGACACAGGAAAAGGGGAGCGCGGTCACTTTCTTCTTTCATCCAGACTATACTGTCGGCTCCGGAGTTTCACCGGATCATGCCTCTCGGCTCGCGGGCTGTACCGCCGGTAGGGACTTGCACCCTGCCCTGAAGAATTATTCCGTTCACATATAGCATTATACGCCGTCAGGAGCCGCTTGTAAACCCCAAAACGGATAAAAATATAAAAAATAAAGATTGACAACCGCCGCAGGGTGTGCTATAGTAATTACACCTGCGGGAAAGCGGTTTTGTCGTTATGGGTTTTTTAGCCCATATCCTCCCTTTCCAGGCCCCAAGCAGACCACGCAGGGAGGCAGAACCCATTGCCGAACCCCTTTTAATCATTGTCGCAGGGAGTTCCTGCGGAAATTTGCGCCGGAGTTCGACAGTACCAGCCTGTTTCAGGTCAATCTGCCGGAGGTCCGGCGTTTTATTTGACCGGTAGGAAACAGAGCCCACAAACCTAAGGAGGTGCCGAATATGGCCAAAGCAAAAGGCGTTGCGCGTGTGAAGGTCACGCTCCGCTGCAGCGAATGCAAGCAGAGAAACTACAACACCATGAAAAACAAGAAGAATACCCCTGACCGCCTGAAGATGAAGAAGTATTGCCCCTTCTGCAAGAAGCACACGGAACACACGGAAACCAAGTAAGTGTGCGATTGACAAGGAAAGGTGCGTATCATGGCAAAAAAAGCAAAAGAACCCAAGACTAAGGTTGACAAAAACAGGAAGGGAAAGAAGCCTAACTGGTTTGTCCGCCATTGGCGTTCTCTGAAAAACTGGGCCCATGAAACCAAGCTGGAGCTGAAAAAAGTCCACTGGCCCAAGCGCAACGAACTGTTCAAGGCGTGCGCGGCGGTGCTGGTGTGCATCCTGGTCGTGGGCGTGTTCGTCTGGGTGCTGGACGCGGTGGCCGCTGCGGTCATCAACGCTCTGCTCCACCTGTTCCAGGGCTGAGGTAGACCGACATGGCTGAAACAGCGAAGTGGTATGTGGTCCACACGTATTCCGGGTACGAGAACACGGTGGCCAGCACGATTACCAAGCATGTCGATAACCGCAATCTGCGCGACCTGATCCAGCAGGTCGAGATCCCCATGGAAACCGTCACCGAGATCACCGACAACGGCCCCAAAACCGTGGAGCGTAAGACGTTCCCCGGCTATGTGCTGGTGAAGATGATTTTGACCGACGAGACCTGGCACATCGTCCGCAACATCCGCGGCGTGACGGGCTTTGTTGGCTCCGGTAACAAGGCCATCCCTCTGACCGATGAAGAGATCAAGGCGATGGGCATGGAAAAACACGAGATTTCCGTGGGCTACAACGTTGGCGACAGCGTGAAAATCACAGGCGGGGCGCTTTCGTCCTTCCTGGGTGTGGTGGAAGAGGTCGATGTGGACCGGGAGAAGGTCCGCGTTGTTGTGTCCATGTTTGGCCGGGAGACCCCGGTGGAGCTGGACCTGGACCAGGTGGAGCTGATCCAAGAGGACTGACCCCAACCGCCGCAACACACAAGAGTTTGAAAATATTAAGGAGGTATTCCTCGTGGCACCTGCGAAAAAGAAGAAAATCACCGGCTATGTGAAATTGCAGATTCCCGCCGGCAAAGCGACTCCTGCTCCCCCTGTCGGCCCCGCTCTGGGCCAGCACGGTGTGAACATCGCCGCATTCACCAAAGAGTTTAACGAGCGCACCAAGAAGGACGTGGGCATGATCATCCCGGTCATCATCACCGTCTACGCTGACCGCTCCTTCACCTTTGTGACCAAGACCCCCCCTGCCGCCGTTCTCATCAAGAAGGCGTGCAACATCGAGACCGGCTCCGGCGTGCCCAACAAGACCAAGGTCGCTACCATCAGCAAGGCCGACGTGCAGAAGATCGCCGAGACCAAGATGCCCGACCTGAACGCTGCCTCTCTGGAGGCCGCCATGTCCATGATCGCCGGCACCGCCCGTTCCATGGGCGTCGTCGTGGGCGACTAAGGAGGTATGTGATCTATGGGTAAGAAATACAACGACAGCCTGAAGCTGATTGAAAAAGGCAATCTTTACGATACCAACGAGGCCCTGGACTTGGTCTGCAAGACCGCCAAGGCGAAGTTTGACGAGACCGTCGAGCTGCACCTGAAGCTGGGCGTTGATGGTCGTCACGCCGACCAGCAGGTCCGCGGCGCCATCGTGCTGCCCAACGGCACCGGCAAGAGCGTCCGCGTTCTGGTCTTTGCCAAGGACGCCCAGGCCGACGCCGCCCGGGAAGCCGGCGCGGACTACGTGGGCGACATGGACCTGGTGGAGAAGATCCAGAAAGAGAACTGGTTCGACTTCGACGTGGTCATCGCCACCCCCGACATGATGCGTTTCGTGGGCCGTCTGGGTCGTCTGCTCGGCCCCAAGGGTCTGATGCCCTCTCCCAAGTCCGGCACTGTCACCCCCGACGCGGCCAAGGCCGTCCGGGATGCCAAGGCCGGTAAGGTCGAGTACCGTCTGGACAAGACCAACATCATCCACTGCCCCATCGGTAAGGTCTCCTTCGGCACCGAGAAGCTCCAGGAGAACTTCGACGCCCTGGTGGGCGCGGTCATCAAGGCCAAGCCCGCCGCCGCCCGCGGCCAGTATATCCGCACTTGCACCGTGGCCTCCACCATGGGCCCCGGCGTCAAGGTGAACCCCGCCAAGTTGGGCTGATTTTGTCCAACTGTTTGGGAACCTCTGATTAAATAACTCCCGGCGTCTGGACGGCTTATTTTGTGCAACTCTTCGTTGCAAAATCTTGAAATCCACAAAGGATTCCTGCGATTTTGCGCCTCGATTTGCGCAAAATCTGCTCGCCCAGCCATCCAAGGCCATTTAATCAGAGCTTCCTTAGCAAAAATCATGGCGGAATGGGTTGACAAAACCCGTTCCGCCATGCTACAATACATTTTGCGTTCAAAGACAGCAGGTTCGTGAGATCAATGGCTTGTCCGCCTGCCGAGAGTGCATCAAGACATCCCTGTTTTGCTGCTTACTGTCCTCCTGTCTTTTGACGCGGAGGATTTTCTTTTTGTGAGGTGAAATCAATCATGCCTAACGCAAAGGTTCTGGAGTCCAAGAAGGCCGTCGTCGCCGCCCTGGAGGAACAGCTCAAGAGCGCCCAGTCCGGCGTGCTGGTGGATTACTCCGGTATCACCGTGGAGCAGGACACCGAGTTGCGTAATATCGCTCGTCAGGCCGGTGTTTCCTACGCTGTGGTGAAGAACACCATGGTGCGCCGCGCCCTGGACGACGCTGGTCTGTCCGCCCTGGACGATGTGCTGCACGGCAACACGTCCTTGGCCACCGGCACGGAGGACCCCATCGCTCCCATCAAGGTCATTGCTGACTATGCCCAAAAGATGGGTGACGACAAGTTCCACATCAAGGCTGCTTTCATGGAAGGCAAGGTGCTGTCTGACGCCGAGATCGCGCAGATGTCCACGCTGTCCTCCAAGAAGGATCTGCAAGCCCAGGTTATGGGTACCCTGCTGGCTCCCATCTCCAGCCTGGCCGCTGTCATCGCCGCCATCGCCGAGAGCAAGGGCGGTTCCGCAGAGGAGGCCCCCGCTGCCGAATAATTCGGCCCACTTTTGCCGGGGAGAGAACATCCCGGCCACCTACTTTACAATTTACTCTATTTAGGAGGTAATTACCATGTCTGAGAAGATCAATGCTATCGTTGAAGAAGTAAAGGCTCTGTCCGTCCTGGAGCTGTCCGAGCTGGTCAAGGCTCTGGAGGAGACCTTCGGCGTTTCCGCCGCTGCTATGGCTGCTCCCGCTGCTGGCGCTGCCGCTGCTGAGCCTGTGGAAGAAAAGACCGAGTTCGACGTCGTCCTGGTTGGCCTGGCTGACCCCAAGGGCAAGATCAAGGTCATCAAGGCTGTCCGCGAGATCACCGGTCTGGGCTTGGCCGACGCCAAGGCTGCTGTCGAGAACGCTCCCACCACTCTGAAAGAGGCTGCTTCCAAGGAAGACGCCGATGCGATGAAGGAGAAGGTCGAGGCCGTCGGCGGCAAGGTCGAGCTGAAGTAAGATTTCTATTTCAAAACAAAAGGGGTGGCTGTCGTTTGGCAGTTGCCCCTTTTTCGATAATTGTAGAAAGTGTGAAGCTATGACGAAGGATGAGAAGAGCGCCTGTGACGCTGATACTAATTCAGGAGAAAAATTACATCAAAACCAGTCGATAAAGTCAGAAGATACCAATGAATATAAGGAAACGGATAGAATAATCTCGTGCAGGGCTTATGCTACTGTTCGGTTCCAACACTGTGACACTAATACTAATTCAGGAGAAAAATTATATCCAAATCAGTCGATAAAGCCAGAAGATACCAATGAATATAAGGAAATGGACAAAATATTCACATGCAGGACTTATGCCGCCGTTCGGCTTCGACGGAATGAAATGTGGTTGCAATGGATTAGCATATATTATTCTTGTTTTACCGCTATTCTTGCACTGCTCTCTCTCCGAGAAGGATCTTCTTTTTTGAATGTTCCCGCTGCGATTTTTACAGTTACAGTTGCCATGCTAGTGATTTTTGCAAATGCGCAAAAGTATGGTTCTAGGGCAAATGATTTAGCTGTGAATTGCAACGATATGAGAATGACGTTAAGAAGATTCAAGGAAGCGCTTCAAAATGGTGAAAAAGAAATCGTTAATGAAGAATATGCCAAGTTTATTGAGCAGTTAGCTGACAGCGAACAGCATTATCCAGTCGATGAGTACAAATATGGCTGCAATCAGGACGGTAGAAAAGGAAGGTTCAACAAATTTTGCTGGTATTCCTATCTCACTTTATATACTTTATTTATCTTATGTTTGTTTGGTATTCCAGTGCTTTTTATTTGTGTCTATTGGGTACAGTTACTCACCTTGTTGTAATTATAGTTTTAACGCCTTATTTTACCTATGCTTATCCAAAGGGCAACAGCCAAAGGTCAGCCGCCCTTTCCTTACCAGATGTAAAGAGACCGCACCGGAACACTATGGCCCGGCACGGTCTTTTTACGCGATTTGGGAGGTTCAGCGGCGTTCCAGCTCCGCCGCCATATTTTTTACCATTTTTTCCTGGGTGGGGAGCATCCGCCGGTAGGTCGCCCGGTAGTCCTTCAAAGCCTGCTCCAGCCGGGACCGGGAGAGGTAGGGCAGCAGCGGCTCCAGCATCAGCTCCGCCGCCATCCTGGTCCACTCCGCTGCATCACCGCTTTTGCCGGAGCGCAGCACCAGCAGAATGTCTGCGGCCTGGTCCGCCCATTGGTCGGGGGCCTCCAGCTCCGCCAGCGTTTCAGCCAACTCCTGGGTCAGCTGGCCCACGTGTTCGATAAATTTCTGGTGCATCGGGTCGTTGGCCACGCTGTCCCCCGAAAAGTAGCTCCGCAGCGCACCGAACAGCCCGCTTTCCTGCTTGAGAGCCAAATAGTCCGCTTCGTATTTGCTGTACGCCTGCCGCAGACTGACCAGAAGCTGGTCGGCCTGATAACCCGCCTGATTGTTTTCGTCCATTGTCGCCGCCGCCTTTTGTCGATATTACTGTTATTTTACCATCCTGTCTGCAAAATCGCAACCATAAATCACGTAAAACGCGGTTTTCACGGATTTTTTTACCGTTTCACGGCCACCTGGCAGCTTTCCAGCACGTTCAGCGCCGCCTCATGCTTTTCCGGGGTGACGCCTGCGCAGCAGGCGGCGTCCACCGACACCGGGACTTCCGGCATGGCGGCTTTGAGCAACAGCGCGTTGGACACCACGCAGATGTCCGTGCAAAGCCCCACCAGCTCCACGGAATCCACGCCGCCCTTCGCGTTCAGCGCCGCCAGGTCCGCGGCCAGCGCGGTGCTGCCGAAGCAGGGCTTTTCGTAGACCTTCGCCTCGCGGACGGCGGGGAGAGCCAGCAGGGAAGGGGCCAGTTGCCAGCCCTCTGTGCCCTTGATGCAGTGGGGGACGGGCAGATTTCTGCCCTCCTGGGTGTCCATGTAATCCGCGCCGTGGGTGTCCTTGGTTACCAAGAGCGTTCCGTCAAACTGCCGCACCTTTTCGACCAGGCGGGGCAGCATCTCCTGGGCTTCGGCGGTGCCCAGCGCGCCGTCCACGAAATCGTTCTGTACGTCCACAAGGATGAGATAGTTCATGTTCTGTACCAACCTTTCTAATAGGGTGGGATGGTCTGTCAGGTTGACATCTATTTTACGCTGCCTTGCGGCAAAATGCAACCCGCAGCCGCCAGGTTTCCCCTTGACAGGCCAGAGGATAGATGGTATCATGTTAACACTGTAGGAGTGCAATCAAAACAGTGAAGGTGGATACTATGAAAAAAATCACTCTTTTCCTAGCGGCAGCGCTGCTGTTCCTGCTGTGCGGCTGCGGGGGCAGCGGCGAGACTGACGCGGATTACATCGCGCTTTCGGGAACGGTGAGCAGCGTCTCGGAACACGAGCTGACCATCGACATCACAGAGGGGGAGGTCCTCGCCTCCGGTTCGGTGATCGCTATTTTCCCGGACGCCATAGAGCTGGAGGTGTCCGAAGGGGACGTGGTCCAGATTTGGTATGACGGGGAAATGATGACCAGCGAGCCACCCCAGGTCAACGCGGTCAGTTATGAGATCTTGCAGGAGGGAGCAGAGGGGGACGAATCCTCTGCGGAACTGGAGACGGCGGAGGAGTCCACCACCGTCCAGGTGCTGGAGGAACCGGCGACAGTAGCCACGGCCACGGAGTTGACGCCGGACGAGGCGATGGAGTTGGAACTGTCCACCGGGACGGCCCAGGTGCTGGTCAACACAGCGGAGGTGAACGGGAACGTCTCCATTTCCCTGTGCCTGGACGATATGGTGGTGGAAATTGGTGAGTTTGGCCGCCTGGGGAGCGCCTGGCTGCTGGGTCTCGCGGATGGCCGCAGCTTTGTGCTGCTGGATGCGGATTACGCCTCGGACGACTACGTCACCTTCCTGTTTGAACTGACGGACGGAGAGCTGGTGGAGCAGAGCCGGTTGGAGGACGTGAGCCTGCAATCCGCCACCGTGAGCGCGGAGCAGTTCCACCTCCGGGTCCATGTGGACGTGCTGGGCAGCTACGATTCCTTTATGGACTACGTCATCGACGACGCTGGGACGCTGCAAGCCACGGGTAATTTCTACGAAATTCCCACGGACGACAGCGACTGGCACCTGATCACGGTGACAAAAGAGGTCCCCGTGACGATGGACGGGCAGGAAACTACGCTTTCTGCGGGAACTCAAATTCGTATCATAGGCACAGACAACCAGTCAACGGCTTATTTCCGCGTGGAGGACACCGGGGAGGAAGGCAGCATCACCTATGTGCGGGGAGACGGCGCGGAGGACACCTACACGCTGTACATCGACGGAATTTCCGAGTACGATTATTTTGATATGCTGCCCTACGCGGGATAAAGTTCGATTTCCACATCCTGTTGACACAGAACAAACCCCCTCTCGGACCTGGCAACGCCGGATTCGGGAGGGGGTTATTAGTTTTGGGGAATTTTACCGCATGGACTGGTACATCTCGTCCAGCATGGCATCGGTGATCTCTACCGGGTTGTTGTACAGGTTGGGATGGCGGCTGATGCGGACCAAGTCGGCAACCTGCTCGTCAGTCAGATTGTACTCCTTCAAGTCGGTGCGCAGGCCCACGTCCACTTTCAGCTGGTGAATGGCGTCGGCCATGTCGTACATATCCTTGAAGCCCAAGTCGCGGGCGAAGGCGTGGATGCGCCCGTCCTGAGCGTCGGCGTTGATGCGGGCAAAGTAGTCCAGGGTCAGGCCGCAGGCTTCGCCGTGGGGGATGTGCAGCAGGTTGGTCAGCGGGAAGGAGCAGGCGTGGGAGCTGGTGGTCTTGGGCAGGGTGAAGGCCAGACCAGCGATGACGGACGCCTCGGCCATCTTGGACCGGGCCTCCTGATTCTCCGGCTCCTTGACGGCGGTGCGCAGGGTCTCAAAGACGATTTTCGCCGCGTGCAGTGCCAGCGCATCGCAGATGGGCTGATGTCCCTTGCTCCAGAAGCCCTCCACCGCATGGCACAGCACGTCGATGCCGGTGCTGGCGGTCATGTAAGGGGGCAGGGTGTAGGTCAACTCCGGGTCGATGAGGGCGATGGCGGGGTAAAAGGCGTTGGAGTTGATGGGGCCTTTCTTGCCCAGCGCCTTGTCGCTGAGGACGGAGACGCAGGTGACCTCGCTGCCGGTACCGGCAGTGGTGGGGATGGCCACCAGGGGCAGATGCTCCTGGGGCATGGGGATGCCGGTGCCGTGGTACTTGCGGATGGAGTCCTCAGTGAAGCAGACAGAGCCGGAGGCTTTGGCGCAATCCAGCGCGCTGCCGCCGCCCAGGGCCACCAGGAAGTCGATGTTGTTGTCCCGAATCTGCTGGGCGCAGGCGTCCACCTCGGTGACCTCCGGGTTGGGGGAGACCTGGCTGTAAATGCCCACCAGTGCTCCGTCGCTGGCGGCGACGATCTGCTCCGCCAGGCCGCTCTTCATAAAGAAGGGGTCGCTGACCAGCAGGCCGCGGTTACAGTGCAAGCTCTCGGCAACGCTTTTCAGGTCCTTCACGATGCCCGCGCCAAAGCGGATGGTGACAGGCTGTAAATATTCCCATTCCATGAGTGCTATCCTCCTAATGAATCAGATTTATAGAATCCGGCCCGCAGGGGAACTGCGGACCGGATTTGCAATGCTTATTTCCGGGCGAGGACCTTCTTGGTCTTGGCAACGATCTCGTCGGCGGTCAGGTTGAAGCGCTTGGCCAGGTAATCCACCTGTCCCACTTCACCGAACTCGTCCTGAACGCCCACCATCTCCAGGGGAGCGGGGCAGTTCAGCGCCAGGGCGGAGGCCACGGCGGAGCCGAGGCCGTTGCGGATGTTGTGGTTCTCGGCGGTGACGATAGCGCCGGTTTCCTTGGCGGCGGCCACCACAGCGGCCTCATCCAGGGGCTTCAGGCACCACATATCCACCACCCGGGCGGAAATGCCCTCGGCGGCCAGCAGGTCGGCAGCTTTCAGCGCCTCGGCCACCAGGTAGCCGATGGCGAAGATGGTCACGTCGGTGCCCTCCCGCAGCAGGCAGGACTTACCCACGGCGAACTCGCTCTCCGCCTCGTAGATGACGGGGGCGGGCTTCCGGTGCAGACGGATGTACCAGGTGCCGTAGGTCTCCTTGGCCAGACGAACGATTTTGCCCAGGGAGACGGCGTCGCAGGCTTCCACCACGGTCATTTCGGGGATGGTGGACATGATGCCCAGGTCCTCAAAGGGCATATGGGTGCCGCCGTTCAGGGCGGCGGTGATGCCGGGGTCGGAACCCACCACTTTCACATTCTGCTTGGCATAGGCGCAGGACATAAAAATCTGGTCACAGGCACGACGGGAGGCGAAGGGGCCGAAGGTATGGGTGAAGGGGATGAAGCCGCGGGAGGACAGACCGGCGGCCACGCCGATCATATTGGCCTCCTGCACGCCGCAGTCAAAGGTCCGCTCAGGATACGCCGCGCGGAAGGGCTTGGTGCCCGCCGCGTTCATCAGGTCGGCGTCCAGCACTACGACGCGGTTATCTTCTCCGGCCATCTCCAGCAGGGTGTCGCAGAACACCTTGCGCAGCTCGACCTTGCCCATCTCATGGGTGGCAGCAACTTTTACGCTCATGACAGTCGTCCTCCTTCGCTCAAAGGGCCTGGAGCTGGGCGTCCAGCTCGGCCAGGGCCTCGTCCACCATCTCGGCGGTAACAGGCATATTGTGGGAACCCAACGCGCCCTCGATTTTGCTGTAGCCCTTGCCCTTGACGGTGCTCAGCACGATGACGGAGGGCTTGCCGCTCTGGGCCTTGGCGTTGGCAATGGCCGCGGCGATCTGCTCCACGTCGTTGCCGTCCTCCACGGTCTGGGCGTACCAGCCGAAGCTGTCGAACTTCTGGGCGATGTCGCCCAGGGCGCACAGATTCTGCACGTAGTCGTCAATCTGGCACTTGTTGTAGTCCACGAAGGCGATGACCTTGGTGAGCTTTTTCGCGGCAGCAAAGAGCGCGGCCTCCCAGACCTGGCCCTCTTCGATCTCGCCGTCGCCCATAATCAGGTAAGTATAGTTGTCATACCCCTTGAGGCGGTTGGCGCAGGCGATGCCCATGGCGGAGCTGGCGCCCTGGCCCAGGGAACCGGTGGTCATGTCGATGCCGGGGGTGCGGTTCATGTCGCAGTGGCTGGGCAGGTTGGTGCCGGGCTTGTTCAGGGTGCTGAGCATTTCCATGGGGAAATAGCCCTTCAACGCCAGGGTGGAGTAGACAGCGGGTCCGGCGTGGCCCTTGGAGACCACCAACATGTCCCGGTCGTCCTTCTTGGGGTCGCTGGGGTCGATGTTCATCTCGCCGCTGTACAGCACGGCCAGCACATCCACGATGGACAGCGCGCCACCGATGTGGCCCACGCCCAGGTTGCCGATGCACTTGATGGTTTCCTTGCGAATGTCAATCGCAAATTTTTTGACTTCGTTCACATTCATAGCAATGCGTCCTTTCCGATGTTGCGGCCTCAGCCGTAAATCTCCTGCTCCACAGCCTGAACCTTCTCCTTCGCGCCTTTCAGGAACTCCTGACGCCAAGGCTCCAGGTCCTGTCCAAACTCGGTGGTCAGGAAGGTGTCCACCATCTGGAGCGGCATGGACAGGGCGCTGTCGTCACAGGTGAGCTTGCAGCCGCCCATGGTCATGATGTTGGCGTCGTTGATGGCGCGGCACATCTTGGCGTCGTAGGTGTCGCTGCAGAGGACAGCGTAGACGCCCTTATACTTGTTGGCCAGGATCTCCATGCCTGCGCCTGTGCCGCAGATCAGGATGCCCCGCTCAAATTCACCGCTGGAGACGCGGGAAGCCACGGCAGGCGCCGTCACGAAGAAGGGCTTCACATGATCCAGGTCCTGGGTGCCGCCATCCTCCACTTCGTACCCTTGGGCGATCAGGTGGGCCTTGACCGTCTCTTTCAGGGTAAAGCCGGACTTGTCCGAGCCGATGATCACTTTCATAACACATTCTCCTTTTCTGCTTAAAAATTCTTATTCTTCCACTGGAGCGGCTTGGCGCCGGTTTTCCAGTAAAATACCAACTGCTCCGGCCAGGACCACCGCCATGCCCAGGTACTGGGAGGGCACCATCACCTCGCCAAACAGGACGAAGGTAATAAGCGTTGCCACCACCGGCATCAGCAGCAGGAAGGTCTTGACCAGCCAAACGGGATAGTTCCGCAGGTTATAATAGTACACCACGTAAATGAGCGTCTGCCCCAGGCCCGCCAGAGCCAGGGCCAGGGCTGCGTAGGGGTTGGTCAGCACCACGCTGAACTGCCCCAGTGTTCCCATCACCAGCGAGGTGATGAGGAAGAGGATCAGCGTGACAAAGTTGTTGTAGTAGGCCACCACGTCGTCACAGACGGGGTTGACCTTGTCCAGCTCCACGCTTTTGATGACAAAGGCGTTGCAGGAGACAAAGAAGGCGCTGAGCAGGAAGAAGATGTTGCCCGGGTCGGCGATGCGGAAGGAGGCGAAGTCAAATCCCATCACCACGAACACGCCCACCAGCATGACGAAGGTATACAGCCACGCCCGCAGGGTGAACCGCTGCTTGTAGATAAAGACGGACATCACATTGACCATCAGCACGTCGCATTTCAGCAGGGCTGTGCCGCTGGCCGCCGAGGACAGGGACAGGCCGATGAACGCCGTGAAGTCCAGCAGAAAGCCCAGCGTGCCGATGAGCAGCAGACGGGGGAGAACGCCGTGGACCTGCGTCAGAAGCGGAAATTCTTTCTTTTTCAGCATGATGATGGTCAGCAGCACCAGCGTCACCAGTCGGATGCCCACCCCGGAGGTGAAAACCGAGGTGTAACCCACCCACTGCTGGCTGGCCACATAGTAGCTGCCCCAAATCACCGGCAAAATCAGCAGGGAAGTCAGGGAGTTCTTGGATGTCTCCATCTTGCGCACCATCCTTATTTGACGCTTGGGAGAAGAAACCTTCCATAATTGATTAAAACGTCAAATTAATTATAGTCTGATAATAGCGCATTGGAGAAAAATTGTCAACTACCTTAACTAAAGAATTTCTAGAATTTATCCGTGGCGAAGGAGACCAGCGTACGATTTACCAACAAACCCCCGGTTGACCGACCAGGGGTTTGCTTATATTTCTATTATATGGTATACGACAGCGCCTCCCGGTGGCGGCGGGAGGGCAACACCTCCACGTCGGGGAAAGCCTCTCGCAGCCATTCCGTCACCTGCTCCATCACCGGGTTCTCGGTGGGGTAGTGTCCGGCGTCGATGAGGTTGACGCCGTAGTCCTTGGCAGCCAGGAAGTGGTCGTATTTCAGGTCGGCGGTGACGAAGGTATCGCACCCGGCCTGTACCGCCAGGTCCAGCATGCTGCCGCAGGAGCCGCCGCCCACGGCCACCCGTTCCACGGGCCGCCCGGCGTCATAATACCGCAGCCCGTTGGGACGGAGCGCCTCTTTCAGGCGCTGCAAGTAGTCCTCCAGCGGCACCGGGGTGGGGAGCCGCCCCACCCGGCCAATGCCGTAGGGCCGACCCTGGCCGTCTGTGCCCATCTGCTCCAGCTGGCCCACGTTGGTCAGGCCGCAAAGCGCCGCCAATACGTCGTTGACCCCGCCGGGGCAGGCGTCCAGGCAGGTGTGGCAGCAGATGGCCGCGATGTGGTGTTCCGCCAGCAGCAGCAGGCGCTTGCCCGTGTAATTGCCGTCCTCGGCCTGCTTCACCGGGTCGAAAATCACCGGATGGTGGGAGACGATGAGCTGGCAGCCCAACTCCGCCGCCTCCCCGATGGTCTCCGGGGTGATGTCCAGACAGGTCAAAATGCGCTCCACCGGAGCCTCCCGGTGGCCCACCAGCAGGCCGGAGTTGTCCCACGGCTCCTGCATCTGGAACGGTGCGCGCCGGTCCATCAGCTCATACACCGCCTGTACGGTCGTCATATGCTCACGCTCCTTATCCCACGTTCCACTTGTACCCAAATCCCCAGACGGTGGTGATGTAACTGGGGTTGGTGGGGTCGTCCTCCACCTTCAAACGCAGGCGGCGAACGTTCACATCGACGATTTTTACCTCGCCGTAGTACTCCCGGCCCCAGATGCGGTCCAAAATCTCCTCCCGGCTAATGGCCTGGCGGGGATTGGTCATGAACAGGTGCATGACGGAGTATTCCACCTGGGTCAGCTTGATGCGCTTGCCGTTTTTAAAGAGGACCCGGTTGTGGCAGTTCAGCAGGAAGGGGGGCTGGGAGATCTCGTCGCTGTTGGAGATGGGGGCGCTTTCCCCACCCAGGCGGCGGTAAAGGGCGTCCACCCGGGCGGTCAGCTCGGCGGGGGAGAAGGGTTTGGTCACATAGTCGTCCGCGCCGGTCATCAGGCCGGTGACCTTGTCCATCTCCTGGGTGCGGGCAGTGAGCATGATAATGCCCACCTTGCTGTCCCCGGCGCGGATTTGACGGCAGACCTCGAAGCCGTCGATGCCGGGCAGCATCACGTCCAGCAGCGCCAGCCGGATGTCCGGGTTCTGTTTCAGCTTCTCCAGAGCCTCTTCGCCGCTGGAGGCTTCCACCGTTTCGTATCCGGCGCGGTTCAAGTTCAGCACCACAAAGGAGCGGATGCTGTCCTCGTCTTCCAGTACAAGCACTTTTCTCATGAAATTACCTCATGTAAGCGATTAGCTGTTAGCCATTAGCTGTTAGTCACGCACTGTAAACCGAAAACAAGCCGTTCATACGGCGATGTCAGCAAAAAGTTCGCAGCTGCTGCGCTAAGAGCTAAAATAATGGATGGTCGTACCGCCGAATGGCTCAGTCAGTGGACCAGTCGGCGGTGATCAGGTGAAAACGGTCCAGCAGGTCTCCGGCGGACTCCACCTGGTCGTAGGCGGAGCCAAACAGCTCCAGGGAATAGATGGCGTCGCTGCTGCGGAGCAAAATCATCCGGTCCCCGGAGGTGGCGTTCCGCTCCCGGTAGGTGCCGGTGTTCTTGTAGATGCCCAGGAAGGGGGTGTCCGCGTCGTCGCTGCCGTCGTTGTAGTAAAACAGGATGCCCCGTTCGTTGCTGCCGCTTTGGGAGGTGTCCTGGCGGGCCAGCTCCAGGCAGTCCAGCCACTCCTCCGGCAGCTCCAGATACCAGCCGTCGGTGCTGTTGTAATAGGTGATGGAGACCACCGTATAGGAGCCATCGGCGGCGTATTGTCGCCAGTCCACCGCATAAAATAAATCGGAGGAGCTGCTGTCGTAGTTGGTGAGGAGGTAGGGGATGGGAATCTCCGCCACACCGTCCCCGTTGATGTCCTGATTGGAGGTCAGGCTGTAGCGGATGGTGTCGGTGCTGTTCTGGCCGTCCTCGTCCAGAGTGATGTTGCACAGCGCCCCGTCCCGGAGCAGAAGAATGTCCGTCAGCTGATAGGAGGCGCTGGAATTGACATCCTGCACCGCCCCGGTGACATAGAGGGCGGGGGTGCCGTCCGCCAGCAGCCCGTCGCTGGTCTTGTCGATGGAGGACAGGCGGGTGGACAGGTTGGCGGTGCTGACCGGCTCCAGCACGCCGTCCACGTTGTCATAGTAGGTGGCAGTGCTCAGGTCGCTGTCGGAGTTGCGAACCGTCATCAGCACCAGCTCCTGCTCATCATCGTCATCCAGATCCACCGCGCTGTAGCGGGTGTAGGAGGTCTGGGTCATCAGGGTGATGGGGGTGTAATCCTCGATGGAATAGGCCGAGAGGGTGTAAAGGGCGCTGGAAACCTGCCAGGCCACCACCAGCTCGTAAACGGTGCTCTCGTCCCCCACCAGCTGGCAGATGAGGACGGAGTTGATGTCGGTGCCGTCCCCGGCGATGACACAGGCCACCTCATATAGCCCTTCATCGTCTTTGGTGAAGATGTAAATTTTGAGCGGAGTCTCCGTGGCGGAGCTTTCCCGGAAAAAGGCCAGGGCCTCCTGCTCCCCGTCGCCGTCCAGGTCCTGTAGTTGGACCGGCTGGGTGTTGGAGCCGGACAGGGGCGGGGCGTATTCCAGCCCGGAGTCCAGCAGACTTTGCAGATTCTCCTCAAGAGAGGTATATTCCTCGGAAGCCTTGGGCAAAGCGTACAGTTCGTCGGTGGATTCCAGCACATTGAAGCTGCAACCGGACAGAACCAGCATGGACAGCGCGCACAGCGCGGCGAGCAGCCGTTTCATAGGGATGGTCGGCCTCCTTTCAGGATTCAATCTCCCCACAGTATACCATAGAATCGGGGAAAAGCCCACCAAAATTTTTGCGCCGCGGAGACTTTTTGCACCGGTTCCGGCGAAAGGACAGCTCACTTCACCAGTTTTTCCATCACGGCGCAGAAGGTGTCCATATCCTCCCCGGTGCCGATGGTCACCCGGAGGAAATTGTCAATGCGGGGCTTGTCAAAGTAGCGCACCAAAATTCCCTCCTGCCGCAGCTGAGCGAAAAGCGTTTTGGCGGGCACTTTTTCGTGGCTGATGAAGATGAAATTGGCCTTGCTGGGCAGAACGGTGAAGCCAAGCGCTTGCAGTCTGCGCACCGTGACCTCCCGCGTGGCGGCCACCTTCGCGCAGTTCTCCCGGAACCAGGCCCGGTCCTGCACCGCCGCCGTGCCGCCCGCGATGGCCAGCCGGTCCAGGGTGTAGGAGTTGATGGAGTTCTTGACGCAGTTGACTGCCTGAATCAGATTCTCACTGCCAAAGGCGAAGCCCACCCGCAGACCCGCCAGAGAGCGGGACTTGGACATAGTCTGCACCACCAGCAGGTTGGGGTACTCCTCCAGCAGCGGCAGGGCGGAGGCGCCGCCGAAATCCACATAGGCTTCGTCCACGATGACCACCACGTCCGGGCTGCCCTCCAGCACCCGGCGCAGCTCGCTCTGGGGCAGCTCGATGCCGGTGGGGGCGTTGGGGTTGGTGATGACAACGCCGTTGTTGCCGCCGATGAGCCCCTCCACCGGCATGGTGAAGTCGTCGTTCAGGGGGACGATTTTGCAGTTGATACCAAACATCTCCGCGTAGACCGGGTAAAAGCTATAGGTGATGTCCGGGAAGGCGACGGTGTCGCCCACGCCGAAAAACGCCTGAAACGCAAACGCCAGCACTTCGTCAGAGCCGTTGCCCACAAAAATTTGGCTCTCTTTCAGGCCGTAGGCCTCCGCCAGCGCAGCGCGCAGGGCGGTCCCCTCCGGGTCGGAGTAAAGCCGCAGGCTCTCGTTGGTGTTCTCCCGAATGGCCTCCAGCGCCCTGGGCGAGGGGGGATAGGGGTTTTCGTTGGTGTTCAGCTTGATAAACTTCCGGTCCCTGGGCTGCTCCCCCGGGGTGTAGGGGACCAGATTCTGGATACGACTGCTCCAAAATTCTTTCATAGGATTTTGCCTCTCTCTCACGGTTTTTCCGCCGGTTGACCGGCGGGCAGGATCTTTTTCACGCTTTTTTCCGCCTTGCTGCGGGGAATCATCATCTCCCGGCCGCAGCCCTGGCAGCGCAGGCGGAAGTCCATGCCGATGCGCAGCACCAGCCACTCCCGGCTGCCGCAGGGGTGCGGTTTTTTCATCAACAGTACATCGTTGACATGGATATCCATAAAAGACGCTCCTTTGCTTTAACTCGCTAATACGCTAACACAACGCAACCCGCCTGTCAAGCACGAGTTTGGGATACCCCTATTGTTGCAGTTTTTCGGGCAAATGTCAATTCCTCGTTGCAATTCCATTCGGAATCGGCTATACTATTTCTGTTGCGTTCTCGCAAATGAACTGTGCTTACCACGTTTGGGGAGGAACCTGAAATGACCTTTGCGGAGTATTTGACTTCCTTACAGAATAAAACCGTCGCCATCATCGGCATCGGCGTCAGCAATACCCCCTGGATCAAGCTGCTGCTGCGCCGGGGCATTTCTGTGACCGCCTGCGACCGGGCCACGAGAGAGAAATTTGGCAACGACGCCCTGCTGGACGAGCTGGAGGCCATGGGCGCGACGTTGAAGCTGGGGCCGGACTATCTGGACGGGCTGGACCAGGACATCATCTTTCGGTCCCCCGGCATCCGCCCGGACATCCCCGCCTTTGAAGCGGCGAAGGCTCGCGGCAGCTTGGTGACCTCCGAGATGGAGGTATTTTTCCACGTCTGCCCCTGCAAGAAGATCGCCGTCACCGGCTCCGACGGCAAAACCACCACCACCACCATCATCGCCAAGGTGCTGGAGGCGGCTGGGTATACCGTCCACCTGGGAGGCAACATTGGCCGCCCGCTGCTGCCGGATACAGAGCAGATGCAGCCGGATGACATCGCCGTGTTGGAGCTGTCCTCCTTCCAGCTGTTGACCATGGACGCCAGCCCGGACATCGCCGTGGTCACCAACCTGGCCCCCAACCACCTGGACATCCACAAGGGCATGGAGGAGTATGTGGCGGCCAAGAAAAACATCTTCCGTTACCAGACCGCCCAACAAAAGGTGGTGCTGAACCGTGACAACGCCATCACCAACGGCTTTGCGGCCGAGGCCCCCGGCCAGGTGACGCTGTTTTCCCGTCAGAACCCTCTGGATGAGGGCGTGGTGCTGGAGGACGGCGTGATTTGCGTCAAAAAGGCAGGGGAGACCCGGCAGGTGCTTCCCGTGAAAGACATCCTCATCCCCGGCGTCCACAATGTAGAGAACTACATGGCGGCTGTGGCCGCGCTGGACGGTCTGGTGGAGGACGAGGTGTTCCGCCGGTTCGCCGCCAGCTTCGGCGGGGTGGAGCACCGCATCGAGCTGGTGCGGGTGCGGAACGGCGTGAAGTATTACAACGACTCCATCGCCTCCAGCCCCAGCCGCACCATCGCCGGGCTGCGCTCCTTCCACCAGAAGGTGATTCTGATTGCCGGAGGCTACGACAAACACATCCCCTACGACGTGCTCGGCCCCGACTTGGTGGCCCACGTCAAGCAGTTGGTGCTCACCGGCGCCACCGCCGGGAAAATCCGAGCGGCGGCGGAAAACGCCCCCGGCTACGACCCGGCGCAGTTGCCCATCTGCGAGACAGAGAATCTGGCCGCCGCTGTCCAAAAGGCGGCAGAACTGGCCCAGCCGGGGGACATCGTGATTTTGTCCCCGGCCAGCGCCTCCTTTGACCAGTTTAAGAACTTTATGGAGCGGGGCAACGTGTTTAAGCAGCTGGTGAATGAGCTGCCGTAAGGAGGGACCTTTTTGACCGCGTTTGAACAACTGGCCCGCCTGACCCAATCCCCCGGCCCCACCGGGTTCGAGGGGACGGCGGCAAAGACCGCCGCAGAGCTGCTTCGCCCGCTGGCGGATGAGGTCTGGACAGACACCATGGGCAGCGTCCTGGGCGTGAAGCGCTGCGGCAAAGCCGGAGCGAAAAAAATCCTGCTGGACGCCCATCTGGACGAGGTGGGGCTGATCATCACCGGCTACGAGCGGGGCTATCTGCGCTTTTCCACCTTGGGGGGCATCGACCCCCGCATTTTGCCCAACCGGGAGGTCACGGTGCTGACCGTGCCGCCCCTGACCGGCATCGTCGCGGGAGCGCTGCCGGAGGACGGCGACAAGGCGGCGGTTCTGTCCGACCTGCGCATCGACGTGGGACTGACCCAGCAGGAGGCCCAGGCCCGCATCCCGGTGGGGACGCCGGTGGCCTATCGGGAGGACACCTTTCGTATGGGCGAAACCCGCGTGGCCGGAAAATCTCTGGACGACCGCTCCTGTTTTTATCTCTTGCTGCGGACGTTGGAGCTGCTTCAAGAGCGGGAGATGGACGTGGATGTCTACGTCCTCGGCTCCGTCGGCGAAGAAGTGGACAGCCGGGGCGCTGTGACCGCGACCTATGGCGTCGCGCCGGACTGCGCCGTGGCGGTAGACGTGACCTTTGGCAGCAGCGCCGACTGCTCCGGGGATGAGTGCTTCTCGCTGGGGAGCGGCCCGGTCATCGGCGTGGGGCCGAACATCGCTCAGTGGATGTTCCGGCGGATGAAAGCAAAAGCCGAAGCGGAGAAGATTCCCTACTCCGTGGAGGTCATGGCCGGTTCCACCGGCACCAACGGGTGGGACATCCAAATCCTGCGGGAGGGCATCCCCACCGCCATCCTCAGCCTCCCTCTGCGGTATATGCACACGCCGCTGGAGGTCATCGACCTGGGTGACGTGGAACAGTGCGCCCGGCTGCTGGCGGCCTTCGTAGAGCGCATCGGAGAGGAGGCGCTGTCATGCGGGAACTGAGCAAGGCGCTGTGCGCCTGTTCCGGCGTGTCCAGCCGAGAGGACGAGGTGCGTGCGCTTATCCAAGCCCAGGCGGAACCTTATGCAGACAGCCTACGGGTGGATAATCTGGGCAACCTAATCGTGTTCAAGCATGGTCGGAAGTCCACGGGAAAACGGGTGTTGCTGGACGCGCACATGGACGAAACAGGTGTAATGGCTTCTGGCTTTACAGATGATGGAGCCATCCGGTTCCAGACCGTGGGGCCGGTGGACCGCCGAACGCTCATCGGCAAGCGGGTCTACCTGGGCGAAAGCCGCATCCCCGGCGTTATCGGCATGAAACCCATTCATTTGACCACAAAATCGGAACGAAACGTCGTTCCAAGGCTGAAAGAACTCTATATCGACATCGGCGCGAAGGACAAGGCGGCGGCGAAGGCGCAGCTCTCATTGGGAGAGGTAGGCGTATTTGCCTCCGAGTTCACCTCATTTGGAACGAAAAAGTTATGTAAAGGAAAAGCACTTAACAGCAGGATTTCCTGCGCCGTATTGCTGAAATTGCTCCGGGAGGAACTGCCGGCGGACTGCACCTTCGTCTTTGCCGCCCAGGAGCTGGTGGGGACGCGGGGGGCCTTTGGCGCGGCCTTTGCGGAGAAGCCGGACATCGTCCTCTGTTTGGACGGCGTGGCGGCGGAGGATGGCCCGGAGCGGACTGAGGACAAGGTGGGTGTCATTCTTGGTCAGGGCGTGGTGTTGCCGGTGGCGGACCGGTTCACGATTTACGACCGGGTGCTGTTCCTGCGGTTGCGGGAACTGGCGGAGCGCGAAAACATCCCCTGGCAGTTGAAGGCGGCGGACGGCGGACAGTCGGACGCCCGCAGCTACCAGCGCAGCCGGTGTGGAGCGCAGGTGGCGGGACTGGCCCTCCCGGTGCGGTATCTACACTGCCCCACTGAGGTGGCCAGCCTGGAGGACGCGGAGGGAATGCTGCGGCTGACCCGTTCCTTTTTACAGTCACTGGAGGAGGAAGAGCAATGACAGATTTGAACCTGCTGGAGCGGCTGACCCGCGCCTTTGGCGTCTCCGGGGACGAAGGGGAAATCCGTGACCTCATCCGCCGGGAGGCGGAGGGGTATGCCGACGATATCACCGTTGACCCCATGGGCAACCTGCTCGTCCACCGGGCGGGGCCGGGGCCGAAGGTGCTGCTGGTTGCCCACATGGACAGCGTGGGGGTCATGGTCACCCACTGCGAAAAGGAGGGGGTACTGCGCTTTGCCCCGGTGGGCGGGCTGGACCCGGCCACGCTGCTGCAAGCGCCGGTGCGCTTCAAAAACGGTCTGCGGGGCCTTATTTCCTGTGACGACAACAAGCTGGGCAAGGAGTTGAAATGCGCCGACCTGTTCCTGGATATCGGCGCGAAGGACAAGGCCGAGGCGGAAACGCTGGTGTCCCCGGGGGACACCGCCGCATACGACGCGCCCTTCTTCCAGGCGGGGAACCGCATTGTCTCCCCCTACCTGGACGACCGGGCGGGGTGCGGCACGCTGCTGGCCGTTCTCCGCGCTCTGGGCGAGCGGAAAAACGACCTGTACTTTGCCTTCACCACCCAGGAGGAGGTTGGCACCCGGGGCGCAGGGCCTGCCGGGTTCGCCGTCCGGCCCGATTACGTCATCGTGGTGGACGTGACCTGCCCCGACGACATCCCCGGCGCACTCCACGAGGGGACAACCGCCCTGGGTAAGGGCGCGGCAGTGAAGGTGATGGACCACAGCGTCATCTGCCACCCGGAGATGGTGGAGCGGCTGTGCCGTTTGGCCAAAGAAAAGAATATCCCCGCCCAGCGGGACGTGCTGACCTGCGGCGGGACCGACGGCGGCCCCATCAGCCGCAGTCGCACCGGAGTCAAAACGGGCGGCGTGTCCATCCCCTGCCGCTATACCCACGCCCCCACGGAACTGATGGATTTGGATGATTTTTCCGCCTGCGTGGACCTGATTACCGCTTTTTGTGAAAGTGAGCTGTAAACCATGAACAACGAAAACCCACTGGGCATCTCGGACCGGGTGCGTGACCTGGCCCGGCAAGCCCAGCAGGACATCATCGCTCAATTTGCGCGCATTGACGAAATCGCAGAGTATAACACCCAAAAGGTACTCTCCGCGTTCCAGACCCACCGGGTGGCGGAGAGCTACTTTGCCGGGACCACCGGCTACGGCTACGACGACCAGGGCCGGGATGAGTTGGATAAAATTTACGCGGATATTTTCGGCACCGAGGACGCACTGGTGCGCATCCAGTTCGTCAACGGCACCCACGCCATCGCCTCCGCCCTCTATGGGGCCTTGAAACCCGGCGATATTCTCGTCAGTGCGGTGGGCGCGCCCTACGACACCCTTTTGGGGGTCATCGGCGTCACCGGTGAGGAGCCGGGCAGCCTGAAAAGCTACGGCATCGGCTACCGACAGGTGGACATCACCCCCGACGACCAGCCGGACCGGGCGGGTCTGGCTCAGGCCGTGCGGGAGCCGGGTGTGAAGGCGGTGCTCATTCAGCGCAGCAAAGGCTATTCCACCCGCGCCACCTTGTCCGTGGCGGAAATTGGGGAATTGATTGACATTGTACGCCAGAACAACCCGGACGCCGCGGTCATCGTGGACAACTGCTATGGCGAGTTTGTAGAGACCACGGAACCCAGCCAGGTAGGGGCGGACCTCATCGTGGGCAGCCTCATCAAAAACCCCGGCGGCGGTCTGGCTCCCACCGGCGGCTATATCGCCGGGCGGCACGACCTGGTGGAGGCGGCGGCCATGCGGCTGACCGTCCCCGGCATTGGCCGGGAATGCGGCAGCACGTTGGGCAACAACCGCGCCCTGTATCAGGGGCTGTTCCTGGCC
Organism: Clostridiales bacterium; assembly: GCA_020859945.1. Taxonomy (GTDB): domain Bacteria; phylum Bacillota; class Clostridia; order Oscillospirales; family Oscillospiraceae; genus Onthomonas. The sequence continues at coordinate 27,132 of JAJBVG010000019.1, forward strand.
CCCCACACGGTTGCTCAGGCGGTGAAAACCGCCGTCTTTGGGGCCAGGATGATGGAGTTGATGGGCTACGACACGGAACCCACCTCCCAGCAGACCCGCCACGACATCATTCAGATGGTGTCCCTGCATACGCCGGAGGCGGTGGAACGGTTCTGCCGGGGCATCCAGTCCGGCTCTCCGGTGGACAGCTTCGTGACTCCCATCCCCTGGGATATGCCTGGCTACGACTGCCCTGTCATCATGGCGGCAGGGGCGTTCATCCAGGGGGCCTCCATCGAGCTTTCCGCAGACGCGCCCATGCGTCCGCCCTACACGGTCTATCTGCAAGGGGGGCTGACCTACCCCTCCGGCAAGACCGGCATCATGCTGGCGGCGGAGGAATTGTTGAAAGCGGAGCAGTAAGTTTTTTCGGCTATCTGCAAGCAAATACGCACATAGTTCTATTTCTTACCATCATATGTGTAGGGGCGGCCCTTGGCCGCCCGTAGAACCGCACTCTGAACGCGGGCGGCCACGGGCCGCCCCTACAGGTGTGTGGCAACAATGCACACGAACACGCCCTCCCGCATAAACTAAGCGAGGGGGTGGTGAGCATGAGACGGCCAAGGCCCCGCCCGCCCCGCCGGGGACGTGGGAAAGGGCGGGGATTGATTCTGTTAGGGGCAGCGCTGCTGACGGCGGCGCTGCTGCTGTGGGTGGTGGACGGACGCATTCGGCCCATCGTGCTGGAGCTGGCCCGGGCGGAGCTGGACAATCTGGTGACCGCCGAGGTCAATGAGGTCTGTTCCAGCATGACCGAGGCCGGGGAGCTGAGCTACAACGACCTTGTGCAGGTGTTTTACGACGACAACGGGGAAGTGGTGGGCATGACCACCGACATGGATATGCTCAACGCCCTGCGGGTCAGCATGGGCCGGGAGGTCTCCACGGTGCTGGACGGCATGGAGCGGCAGCGCGTCCAAATTCCCATCGGGGCGGTGCTGAACCTGACGGTGTTTTCCAGCCTGGGGCCGGAGGTCAGCGTGGAAATTTTACACGCCGGTCAGGTGGGCATCTCCTTCGAGAGTGAATTTCAATCGGCGGGCATCAACCAGACCCTCCACCAAATCAATATGGTGATTTCAGTGGATGTGCTGCTGATGATCCCCGGCGGGGTCCACAAGCAGCAGCTGACCAGTACCATTCCGCTAGCCCAGTCCATCCTGATGGGGGACGTGCCGGAGAGCTATGCCAGCTGGAACCCATACGACCAGGCGGCAGATTCCAACGCCGCAGAGGAGCAGTGAGAGTAATGAAGGAAGCAAAGGCGCAAATCGACGCCCTGAAAGAGGAACTGAATCGGTGGAACTACCAGTATTACGTGCTGGACGCGCCGGTGGCCTCCGATTACGAATACGACCGCAAACTGCGGGAACTGGAGCAGCTGGAGGCGGCGCACCCGGAGCTTGTGACGCCGGATTCCCCCACCCAGCGGGTGGGCGGCGAGGCCATCTCCGCCTTTGCGGAGGTGACTCACGAGGTCCCGCTGCTGTCCCTCCAGGACGTGTTCGACAGGGGAGAGCTGACGGCTTTCGACCAGCGGGTCCGCCAGAGCGCCGAAACCGTCCGCTATGTGGCGGAGCCGAAGGTGGACGGCCTTTCCGTTGCGCTGGAGTATGTGGACGGCGTGTTCGTCCGGGGCGCCACCCGGGGCGACGGCATGGTGGGGGAGGACGTGACCGAAAATCTCCGCACCGTCCGCTCCATCCCCATGAAGCTGACCGGCGCACCCCACCGGCTCATCGTCCGGGGAGAGTGTTATATTTCCCGGGAGCGGTTCGCCCGGCTCAACGACCAGCGGGAGCTGGAGGGGGAACCCCTCTTTGCCAACCCCCGCAATGCCGCCGCCGGTTCCCTGCGGCAGTTGGACCCGAAAATCGCTGCCAAGCGGATGCTGGACTGCATCATTTTCAACATCCAGCTCTCCGACGGCCCCGCTTTCGAGACGGATTCCCAGGCTTTGGACTATCTGGAGACGCTGCAATTCCGGGTCATCCCTCACCCGGTTTTCGACACGGTGGAGGAGGTCTCCCAGTGGATTTCTGCGCTGGGAGAAGAGCGGGAACGCTACCCCTTCGACATTGACGGGGCGGTGGTCAAGCTGGACAGCCTGCCGGAGCGGGAGCTGCTGGGCAGCACCGCCAAGTTCCCCCGGTGGGCGGTGGCGTGGAAGTACCCGCCGGAGCAAAAGCCCACAAAGGTGCTGGACATCGTGGTACAGGTGGGGCGTACTGGGGTACTGACCCCCAAGGCGGTGGTGGAACCGGTGCGTCTGGCGGGGACCACTGTGACCAACGCCACCCTCCACAACCAGGACTTCATCACCGAGAAGGACATCCGCATTGGCGACACCGTCATCGTCCAAAAGGCCGGGGAGATCATCCCCCAGGTGGTCAGTGTGGACCTGTCCAAGCGGCAGGAGGGGAGCAAGCCCTATTTTCTGCCCGCCGTTTGCCCGGTTTGCGGCGCTCCCGTGGAGCGGGACCCGGACGGGGCGGCGGTCCGCTGCACCGGGGCGGAGTGTCCCGCCCAGCTCATGCGCAACCTGACCCACTTCGCCAGCCGGGACGCCATGGACATCGAGGGCCTGGGTCCGGCGGTGGTGGAGGCGCTGGTGAACGCCGGGCTGGTGAAAACTCCGGCGGACCTGTACCGGCTGGATGGGAAAGAAGTTGCCGAACTGGACCGAATGGGGGAGAAGTCGGCGGAAAACCTGCTGAACGCCCTGGAAAAGTCCAAGCAGAACGACCTCTCCAAGCTGCTCTGCGCCTTCGGCATCCGGCAGGTGGGCAGCAAGGCCGCCCAAGTGCTGGCACGGCAGTTCGGCTCGCTGGACAGGCTTATGGAGGCCACCGAGGAGGAACTGACCGCCGTGGACGACATTGGGGCCATCACCGCCCAGTCTATCGTCAAATGGTTTGAAAATCCCCAGTCTCAGCACCTGATTCAAGCGCTGCGGGAGGCTGGCGTCAACTTCCAGAGCACCGAGGAAAAGCCAGGAGAAAAGCTCAAGGGGCTGACCTTCGTGCTGACAGGCACCCTCGCCCAGATGAAACGAAACGAGGCCAAGAAGCTCATCGAGCAAAACGGCGGCAAGGTCTCCGGCTCCGTCTCCAAAAAGACCAGCTATGTGGTGGCGGGAGAGGCCGCTGGCAGCAAGCTGACCAAAGCCCAGAGTTTGGGCGTTCCCATCCTGACCGAGGAGGAGCTGCTGGAGATGCTAAGGAATCACTGATTAAATAGCCTTGGATGGCTGGGCGAGCAAATTTTGTGCAAATCGAGGCGCAGAATCGCAGGAATACTTTGTGTATTTCAAGATTCTGCAACAAAGAGTTGCGCAAAAGGTGCCGTCCAGACGCCAGGAGTTATTTAATCAGGGGTTCCTAAGTTTGACGGATTGAGAATTGCCTCTTGCATAATCCGCCGCCGTTCGATATAATAAAGAGTACGCACGCTGTTTTTTTGACGGTGTGCCCGGCGGTGGCTCTGCGGAGCGCCGTTTGAAAAAATTGTTATTCAGTCTGCAACGGAGGCTCCCAAAATTGCAGAGGGGATATATCGTACCATCGTACCAATGAGGAGGAACTTGGACATGTATAAAATCGTGCGAAAAGAAGTGCTGAATCCTACCATCGCGCTTCTGGAGGTGGAGGCGCCTTTCGTGGCCCGGAAAGCGCAGCCCGGTCAGTTTATCATCCTGCGCATCGACGAAAAGGGCGAGCGGCTGCCCCTGACCATCGGCGGGTTTGACCGGGAGAAGGGAACTGTTACTATTATCTTCCAGCTGGTGGGCCTGACTACCCGCGCCCTGGCCCAGCTGAATGAAGGCGACTACCTGCTGGACTTCGTCGGTCCTCTGGGCAAGCCCACGGAGATGGAGGGCGTCAAGTCCGCCTGCGTCATCGGCGGCGGCCTGGGTACCGCCATCGCCTACCCGGTGGCCAAGGGCTTCCACGACGCCGGGGTGGAGACCGATGTCATTGTCGGTTTCCGCAACAAGGATTTGGTCATCCTGGAGGACGACTTCAACAACGCCTGCGATAACTTCTACATTATGACCGACGACGGCTCCTATGGCGAGCACGGCTTCACCACCACCAAGGAGCAGCAGCTGCTGGAGAGTGGCAAGAAGTATGATGTTATCATCGCCATCGGCCCCGTCCCCATGATGAAGTTCGTGGTCAAGACGGCGGAACCCTTCGGCGTCCCCTGCCGGGTCTCCCTGAACCCCATCATGATCGACGGCACCGGTATGTGCGGCGGCTGCCGGGTCAGCGTGGGCGGCAAGATGAAGTTCGCCTGCGTGGACGGCCCGGAGTTCGACGGCTACGCCGTGGACTTCGACGAACTGATGAACCGCAACGGCACCTACCGGGAGCAGGAGGCTGAAATGGCCCGTGACCATATGTGCCGCTTTGAAAAGCTGGGCAAGGACCTGATTCAGTAAGGAGGAAGAGAACAATGGCTAATATGTGTCCCACCAAGACTCCCATGCCCACCCAGGAGCCTGATGTCCGCAATAAGAACTTTGAAGAGGTAGCCACCGGCTACACGCTGGAGATGGCCCAGGGCGAGGCCGCCCGGTGCCTACACTGCAAGAATATGCCCTGCGTCTCCGGCTGCCCGGTGAACGTGCAAATTCCTGATTTTATTAAGAAAATTGTAGACGGCGACCTGGAGGGGGCCTACCAGGTCATTTCCTCCACCAACGCCCTGCCCGCCATCTCCGGGCGCGTCTGCCCCCAGGAGAGCCAGTGCGAGAGCAAGTGCGTCCGGGGCATTAAGACCGAGCCGGTGGGCATTGGCCGCCTGGAGCGGTTCGTGGCCGACTGGCATCGGGAGAATGTGGAAGAACACGTGGAAAAACCCGACTCCAACGGCCACAAGGTGGCTGTGGTGGGCTCCGGCCCCTCCGGTCTGACCTGTGCGGCGGACCTGGCCAAGCAGGGCTATCAGGTGACGGTGTTTGAGGCGTTCCACACCGCAGGCGGCGTGTTGGTCTACGGTATCCCGGAGTTCCGTCTGCCCAAGGCCATCGTCGCCGGTGAGGTGGACAAGCTCAAGGCGCTGGGCGTGGAAATCATGACCGACATGGTCATGGGCAAGGTGCTCTCCATTGATGAGCTGATGGACGACATGGGCTACGAGGCCGTGTTCATCGGCACCGGCGCGGGCCTGCCCCGGTTTATGAACATCCCCGGCGAGGGGCTGGCTGGCGTCTGCTCCGCCAACGAGTACCTGACCCGCATCAACCTGATGAAGGGCTACCTGCCCGAATACGACACCCCGGTCATTAAATCCAAGGCTGTGGCCGTGGTGGGCGGCGGCAACGTGGCGATGGACGCCTGCCGCTGCGCCAAGCGCATGGGCGCGGAGCACGTCTACATCGTCTACCGACGCAGCGAGGTGGAAATGCCCGCCCGGAACGAGGAGATCGAGCACGCCAAGGAAGAGGGCATTGAGTTCCTGACCCTGTGCAACCCGGTGGAGATCATCGGCGGCGTGCGGGAGGACGGCAAGCCCTCCGGCCGCGTGGCGGGCTGCAAGTGCATCCGCATGGAGCTGGGTGAGCCGGACGCCTCCGGCCGACGCCGCCCCATCGAGGTTCCCGGCAGCGAGTTCGTGCTGGACGTGGACACCGTTATTATGGCGCTGGGTACCTCTCCCAACCCCCTCATCCGCTCCACCACCCCCGGCCTGGAGGCCAACCGGCGGGGCTGCCTGGTAGTTGGTGAGGACGACGTCTCCACCACCCGCACCGGCGTGTTCGCCGGCGGCGACGCCGTTACCGGCGCGGCCACGGTCATTCTGGCCATGGGCGCGGGCAAGAAGGCTGCCGCGGCGATGGATAAGTATATTCAGAACAAATAAAACAGACCTTTCAAGAGGGGCAGGGCGCAGGTCCTGCCCCCTTTTTGCTCATCTGCGGCGTGTAAAGTTCCCTTCCCGTCAGAAACAACCCGCCTTTTTTGTGCGTTATCTGTGGACTTTGTGAATTGACCGAAAAGAAAAAAAGTGATAAAATACAAATAAAAAAGGCGGAAAAAGAGGGAAGAGAAATGTTGAACGAACACAATTCCAACCGATTCTGCGCCCTGCGGCGAAGCGTCATCGCGCTGGACTACCAAAAGCTGAACCCGGAACAGCGGGAGGGCGTTCTGACCACCCAGGGCCCGCTGCTGCTGCTGGCGGGGGCCGGCAGCGGCAAGACCACGGTCCTCATTAACCGCATCGCTAACCTCATCAAATACGGCCAGGGCAGCGACTCCTCCGAGGTCCCCGACTGGGTGACGGAGGAGGACGTAGCCTTTCTGGAGGACTATCTGCAATCTCCCAACGAGGCCGACCGTTCCCGTGCGGAAATGCTCTGCAAGCTGCACCCGGCGGCTCCCTGGTCCATCATCGCCATCACCTTCACCAACAAGGCGGCGGGGGAGCTGAAATCCCGGCTGGAGGCCATGCTGGGGCCGGAGGGCCAGGACGTGTGGGCGTTCACCTTCCACTCTGCCTGCGTTCGCATCCTGCGGCGGGACATCGACAAGCTTGGCTACCGCACCGCCTTCACCATTTACGACACCGACGACTCCCTTCGCGTTATCAAGGAGATTTTGAAGGCCCAGAACGTGGACGACAAGATGTTCCCGCCCCGAATGGTGCTCAGCAATATCTCCAGAGCCAAGGACAATATGCAGTTGGCGGCGGATTACCTGGCGGAGAGCCAGAAATCCGGCGACATCCGGCAGATTCAAATCGGCAAGATTTATGTGGACTACGAAAAGCGGCTCCGGGAGGCCGATGCGCTGGACTTCGACGACCTGATCCTCCAGACCGTCCGGCTGCTCCAGTCCAGCCAGGAGGCGCGGGACTACTGGCAGCGGAAGTTCCGCTATGTGCTGGTGGATGAGTACCAGGACACCAACCACCTGCAATATCTGCTGGCGGCACTGCTGGCAGGAGAGCGCAAAAACATCTGCGTGGTGGGCGACGACGACCAATCCATCTACCGGTTCCGGGGAGCTACCATTGAGAACATTCTGGACTTTGAGAGCCAGTACAAGGGGGCGCGGGTCATCCGGCTGGAGCAGAACTACCGCTCCACCCAGAACATCCTGGAGGCTGCTAACGCCGTCATCCGCAACAACACCGGGCGGAAGGGCAAGAACCTGTGGACCCAGCACGAGGGCGGCGACAAGGTCAAGGTCTACACCGCCATGAACGAAAACGATGAGGCCCAGTACGTGGCCGCCCAGGTGCTGGCGGGCATCAGCAAGGGCCGGGACTGGAAGGACTTCGCCGTCCTCTACCGGATGAACGTCCAGTCCAACCAGCTGGAGTACGCCTTCAAGCGCAACGCCATCCCTTACAAGGTGGTGGGCGGCACCAAGTTCTTTGACCGGGCGGAAATCAAAGATATGCTGGCCTATCTCTGCGTTATCAACAACCCGGCGGACGACCTGCGACTGCGCCGCATCATTAACACCCCCGCCCGGGGAATCGGCAACCGCACCATCGAGATCGCCACAGGCATCGCTCAGCAGTTGGGCCTCCCCCTGTACGAGGTGGTCAGCCACGCCGCAGACTACCCCATGCTGCAAAAGAGCCTGCCCAAGCTCCAGGCGTTTGTGGACATCATGGAGGGCCTGCGGGAAAAGGCGGAGACGATGGAGCTGACCGACTTCTATGACGAAGTCATCGCCGCCACCGGCTATGTGACTGCGCTGGAGGCCAAAAAGACCGTGGAAAACCGCACGCGGGTGGAGAACGTCCACGAGCTTAAATCCTCTATCCAGGGCTATCTGGAAAACGCCGTTGACGGCACGCTGGAGGGCTTCTTGGACGAGGTCGCCCTCTATACCGACCTGGACAGCGTGGACGAAAAGGAAAACGCCGTGGTCATCATGACCATGCACGCCGCCAAGGGGCTGGAGTTCCCGGTGGTGTTCGTGGTGGGCATGGAGGACGGGCTGTTTCCCGGTATGCGCTCCATCGGCGACACCGAGGAGATGGAGGAGGAGCGCCGCCTGTGCTATGTGGCGCTGACAAGGGCCAGAGAGACCCTGTGCCTGTCCTGCGCCCGGCAGCGGATGCTCTTCGGCCACACCACCAGCAACAAGCCCTCCCGTTTCCTGGAGGAAATTCCGGAGGAGTACATCGAGAAATCGGGCCGCAGTCTCACCGAAGAGAACCGGGAGTACGGCGGACGCTGGAAGGACAGCAGCCAGAGTGAAAACGGCGAACGTCCCCGCTACGCCGGACGCGCTGGAGGACGGGGGAGCTACGGCGCTCGTCCCCGCCGTCCCCGCCGGGATGACGGCAAGCCCCTGGGCGGCGGCATCAGCGTCAGCCATGCGGTGACACCCACCGGCCAGCGGGCGGTGCAGGCCACGTTTAATCTGCTGAGTCAGTTCAAGAAGGGCGACATGGTGGACCACTCCGCCTTCGGCAAGGGGATGATCGTCAGCATTCTGCCCATGGGCGGCGACGCCCTGGTGGAGGTCGCTTTCGACGGCGTGGGCAATAAGAAGCTGATGCTCAAGGCTGCCTCTCAGCACATGAAGAAAGTGGAAAGTTTGTAACTGCTGATTTTTTGACATTTTTCGTTAAATGATTGTTTTCTTTACCCTCTTGTGCTATACTGATTACAGTTAGTGCAAGAGGGCTTTTCATAACTGAAACGGCGCTTTGAAGATAGAAAAAGGTGGGAACGCTTGTGGCAGGGAACAGCAATTTGCATGATTCAGCACGAAAGAAGCAGGATGAATTTTATACACAGCTCTCTCTGATAGAAAGTGAATTAAAGCATTATAAAGAGCATTTTAAGGGAAAGACGGTGCTTTGCAACTGTGATGACCCCTATGAAAGCAACTTTTTCAAGTATTTCGCCATGAATTTCAATTCTTTGGGCCTGAAAAAACTGATTGCCACTTGTTATGCGACTTCACCTTTTGTATATACCCAGTTCACACTGTCTGGCGATGAGGAGTTTTTTGCGCAGGAAAATGGCTTCCGAACCGCAAAGCCCTATAAAGTGGAAATTACAGAGGTGCGGGACGAGACCGGCGATGGGCGCACTGGATTGGCAGACGTGGAATACCTCATGCGAAATCGGAAAAATGTGTTGACTCTTCTGGGGGGGGGAGACGGCGATTTTCGCAGCCCAGAATGTGTGGAGTTGCTAAAAGAGGCGGATATTGTTGTAACAAATCCTCCGTTTTCTCTTTTCCGTGAGTATATGGCACAGTTGATGGAGTATGAAAAATCATTTTTAATTATCGGTAACATGAATGCCATTACGTATAAAGAGATTTTGCCACTTATCATGAATAACATGGTTTGGTTAGGCTATAACAGCGGACATTTTTGGTTCAGAGTGCCTGATAATTATGAGGAAAAGAAAACAGACTTTAAGATTGATAAAACTGGGCAGAAATGGCGTCGTATGGGAAATATCTGCTGGTTTACAAATCTTGATATCCAGAAGCGTCATGAAAATATGACGTTGTTTAGGAATTATACACCAGAAGCATATCCGAAATATGATAACTATGACGCTATCGACGTCAATAGAACAGCAGATATTCCATGCGATTATTACGGTATTATGGGTGTTCCCATAACGTTTATGGCGCAGTTCAATCCCGACCAATTTGAAATATTAGGGGATTCACGTTTCCATGACGGACAGGACTTTTCAAATGATATTAACATCATAGATGGAAAGACAAAATTTCGTAGATTGTTAATCCGCAGAAAACGGAGGGATAACTAATGAAAATTGAATTACATGAAATTTCCGTCCGGGATGTCGTAAACGGGTATGTGGACAGCGAGGAGAACGGCGTTGTCGGGTACGGTGGCAGGCTGAATATCCGCCCCGCCTTTCAGCGCGAATTTATCTACAAGGACAAACAGCGGGATGAAGTAATCAACACGATTCGGAAGAATTTTCCGTTGAACGTAATGTACTGGGTGCTGAGCGACGATGGCGGTTATGAACTGCTGGATGGACAGCAGCGTACCATCAGCATTTGCCAATATGTCAACGGTGATTTTTCAATTAACCATATGGTGTACGATAATTTAACCCCAGAGGAGAAAGAGCAGATTCTTGACTATAAACTGATGGTTTATATTTGTGAGGGAACTGACAGAGAAAAGCTGGATTGGTTTAAAATTATCAACATCGGCAGCGAGGAGTTGGAGGACCAGGAACTGCGGAACGCTATCTATACGGGTGAATGGCTGACCGAGGCGAAAAAATACTTCAGCAAACCAGGTTGTCCGGCCTATAAAGTCGCAAGTGAATACCTCTCTGGTTCTGCCATTCGGCAAAAGCACCTGGAAACGGCCATCAAATGGATTGCTGACCGTGACGGGGTTGAAATAGAAGACTATATGGCGCGGCATCAACATGACACGAATTGCAGTGAGTTGTGGCTTTATTTTCAGAATGTGATAAACTGGGTAAAGGTCCTATTCCCAAACTATCGCAGGGAAATGAAGGGACTTGCCTGGGGTATTTTCTATAATAAATACAGCGGCCAAACGTATGACCCTAAACAACTTGAAGCGCGTGTTGTGGACCTGATGGAAGATGATGATGTAAAAAATAGCGGTATTTATGAATATCTGTTGAGCGGTGACGAGCGACCTTTGAACATTCGGGCATTTACGCCGAAAATGAGACGGGCTGCGTACGAACGACAAAAGGGAATCTGCCCAAAGTGTGGAAAGCACTACGAAATTGATGATATGCACGCTGACCATATTACGCCGTGGAGTAAAGGCGGCAAAACGATTGCAGAGAATTGTCAGATGCTGTGTGCGGACTGCAACCGACGCAAGAGTGATATATGAAGAGCATTTTCCTGTAATTTGAATGACAAAAAGCAAGGCGACGGCAACACCTGCCGCCGCCTTTTTCTGTCATGCGCTGCCGCCCATTCACACGCTGCCCAGCAGCACCGGCTGGAGCTGCCGTCCCTCCAGCGCGGCCCCCACGGTCTGGGGAATGAGGTCCATCTCCGCCACCAGCGAGGCGGGCTTCCCCTCTGGGTCGTCCTGGCGGAAGGGCACCAGATAGACGTTCTTCCGGCAGCTCAGCTCCCCCAGATTCCGCAGGGAGACGGTCAGCCCGTCGTTGGTGGACACGGCCAAAATCAGGGGTCGCCCGTTGCGGAGATGGGCCTTGGCCGCCATGGTGATGGTGGTGTCGGTGATGCCCCAGGCCAATTTAGCCAGGGTGTTCCCCGTGCAGGGGGCAATGACCAGCGCGTCCAGCAGCTTTTTGGGGCCGATGGGTTCTGCCTGGGCGATGGTCAGAAGGGGCGGGCAGCCGCAGATGCGCTCCACCTCCCGGCGGAGGTCCGCCGCGCTGCCGAAGCGGGTGTCGGTGGCGGCGCAGTTCTCCGACAGCAACGGCGTCACCGCGCCGAAGCGCGCCTTCACTGCCTCCAGTGCCGGGAGGACCTTGTGGAGGGTGCAGTAGGACCCGGTCAGTCCAAAGCCCACCCGAATTTGTTCTCCACTCACAGAGCCACCTCCTGCAAAATGTGGTAGACGGTGTCCCGGATGATTTTTCCGGAGGTCACCGGGGCCACCTTCCCCGGCAGGGACAGCGCCCAGATGACCTTGACCCCCAGGTTTGCTGCGGCCTCCAGGTCCACGCCGCCGGGCTTGGAGGCCAGGTCGATGACCAGCGTCCCCGCGTCCAGGTCGTGGAGCCTGGCCCCGTCCAGAACCCGTGCGGGGACGGTGTTAATGACCAGCTGATAGCCCCCCAGCCAACCGTCCAGCTGGTCTGTATGTTCCGACCAGTAGCCGTAGGATTCAATCCAGGCTAAATCCGCGTAGTTCCGGGCGGAGACCGTCACCCTGGCCCCCAAGCCCTTCAGCCGGTGGGCCAGCAGCTTGCCCAGCCGCCCGAACCCAATGACCAGCACCCGCGCCCCAAACAGGGTGGTGGGCAGCTCCTCCATGGCAATTTGAATGGCGCCCTCCACCGTGGGGACGGCGTTCTTGATCTCCAGCTCTTCTCTGGCAAAGTAATCCTGGAGGTTCAGCCCCCGGCTCCGGGCGTAAGCGGTCAGTTCCGGGGAGACCCGACCCGCGCAGACGATCTGCTCCGGGCGCAGGGCGTCCAGCACCGTTTTGACGGGTATCTTCTGGTCGGAGAGGGGAGCGTTCAGAACGCCGTCGTCCACCGTCACCGGCAGGGGCAGAATGACGCACTGGGCGCGCTCAATGCCCCGCAGGGTGTCCGAGCCGGGCAGCGTGTTGGGGTCGGGCCGCCGCTCCATGGCATAGGTCTGGACCCAGTGGCCGTCGTCGGTCAGCAACTGGGCCAGCTTTACCTGGCGCAGGTCGCCGCCCACCACCCAGATATTCAGTTCCTGTCGCAAAATCGCAGCACCTTCCTTATTTGTGGTACTCCATCCTATGCGGCAGCGGCGGGAGGGTGCAGCCCGGCCTTTCAAACTGTGAAGTTTTTGTAAAAGAACTGGCTTAAATTCGCAGCTTCTCAACAAAAGCCTGAACAAACTGTGAACACAGCGGCTTTTTCCGGGAGTTTTAAGGTAGCTTTAAGGTGCCTTTTGTATCTTTAGAAATGAAAGTAACTCCAGGAGGATGGTACTATGGCGAAAATCAAACCTTCCAAGCCCAAGCTGGGCAAGAAGAAAGCAGACGAAACGGTTTATCAGGGGGCTGTGGCGGTCAAGGCCAAGCCGAAGCGGAAAAAGTGGAAAATCGTGCTGGTGGTCGCCATTGTCCTGGTGGTGCTGGTGGCGGCGGCGATGATTTTCCTGCGGGGGCCGATGATGATGTTGCTGGGCCGAAACGCCTTCTCGTCCGCTGATATAACGGTGTCCACGGTCCAGTCCGCTACGGCGGAGACCGGCACCCTCAGCAGCACCATTTCCGCCACCGGCAATCTGGCCATGACCGACACCGAGGACGTGACCATCCCCTCCGACCTGACGGTGGACGAGGTCTATGTGGAATCCGGCGACAGCGTCACCGAGGGAGAGACCCTGGCCACGCTGAACACCACCTCTATTGTCAGCGCCCTGCTGGATGCGGAGGAGAGCCTGGAGGACATCGAGGACCAGCTGGACGATGACGACGACCTCTCTGACCTGGAGATCGAGGAGCTGGAGGGCCAGCAGGCGGAGTTGGAGGAGACCATTTCCGCGCTGGAGGCCCTGTACGACAATCCGGTCATCACCGCCACCTGCGACGGTACCATCAGCGCCGTCTATGTCTCCGATGGGTCGGCAGCCAGCAGTTCCTCTTCCAGCTCTAGCGGCGGGTCTGTCTATTCCACCAGCGCCGCCAGCGCTGCGCCGGTGCTGTCCCTGCTGACCGCTACCACCGGCAGTTCAGAAGAGGCCAACGCTGTGGTTTCCGCCGCTTCCGAAGATTCTTCGGCGTCCGATTCCAGCGGGGATTCCAGCGGCACAGAGGACAGCAGTTCGACCAGCGTGGAAACCATCACCGACTTCTCCGAGCTGGAGATCACCATTCCCGTCACAGGTGACGTTCCCCAGAGCGAAATCGCCGAGACCGAAACCTACACAGGTACCATCTCCTGGAACTGCACCTCCGGCGTCTTTAAGGCGGAGACCAGCTACACCGCCACCATCGTCCTGACGGCCAACGACGGCTACACCTTCTCCTCCGCCGAGCTGCCCACTATCTCCGGCGCAGCCTACACTTGGCAAATCATCAACGAGGGGGACAGCGGGGCCAAGCTGCGCATTGCCGCCACCTTCGGGGCCACAGATGCGGACGAGACAGAGGATACAGGCAGCTACTCCGACAGCGCGGACAGCGCGGGCGCCACTTCCGGTACTGCCGGAATGTCCTCCGGCAGCATCTCCAGTGGCAGCAGCGGCTCTGTCTCCGGCAGCGTTTCCTCCGGCACCGCCTCCAGCGGCAGCAGCGACAGCGGTAGCTCCGGTTCCAGTTCCAGTTCCAGCCTGTACAGTTCCTCCGACACGACAGCCTTTACCATCCTCAAGCAGGACGAGGTCACCATCTCCGTCAGCATTGACGAGCTGGACATCCTCAGCGTGTCTGAAGGCCAGACTGCCACCGTCACCCTGGACGCGCTGGAGGACGAGGAGTTCACCGGCACCATCACCTCTGTGGGGACTGAGGCCACCTCCACCAGCGGAAACGCCAAATACACTGTGGAGATCACCATCGACAAGACGGACAACATGCTCAGCGGCATGAGCGCGTCGGTGGTCATCCAGACGGGCAGCACGGAGAACGCGGTACTTATCCCCGTGGCTGCCCTCCAGGAGGAGGACGGCAGCACCTTCGTCTACACCGAAGCGGACGAGGACGGAAACCTCTCCGGTGAGGTGGAGGTGGAGACCGGCCTCTCCACCAGCAGCCAGGTGGAGATCACCAGCGGTCTCAGCGAAGGCGACACGGTCTATTACAACGTGACCGAGAGCGACGCAACCTCTGACGAAGCCTCCATGTCGGATATGTTCGGCGGCATGGGTGGCGGCGGCAACTTTGACGCTGGCGACTTCGATGCGGGCGACTTCGACGCCGGCAACTTCGACGTCGGCAATATGCCCAGCGGCGGTCGCGGCGGCGGCCAGTGAGGGGTGAGTGCGCCATGATCGTGTTAGAAGACGTGACCAAGCGGTATATCATGGGTGACACCGAGGTCCTCGCGCTGGACCACGCCAACCTCCACATCCGCCAGGGGGAGTTCGTCAGCATCGTTGGCCCCTCCGGCAGCGGCAAGTCCACCATGATGAACATCATCGGCTGTCTGGACGTGGCGGATGAGGGCCGCTACCTGCTGGACGGCCAGCCCATCGAGCAGTATTCGGAAAACCAGCTGGCAAAAATTCGTAACCAGAAAATCGGCTTTGTGTTCCAGAACTTCAACCTCATCGGCAACCTGACGGCACGGGAAAACGTGGAGTTGCCGCTCATCTACCAGCGGATGCCCAAAAAGCAGCGGGCGGAGCTGGTGGAGCGAGCACTGGACATGGTGCAGCTGGGCCAGCGGGCCAACCACAAGCCCAACGAACTGTCCGGCGGTCAGCAGCAGCGGGTGGCCATCGCCCGGGCCATCGCCGCCCGGCCCTCTCTGTTCCTGGCGGATGAACCCACCGGCAACCTGGACTCCAAAACCGGCCAGGAAATTATGGAGCTGTTTCACGAGCTGCACCGGCAAGGCAGCACCATCGTCCTCATCACCCACAGCGAATCCGTCGCCCGGCAAGCCTCCCGCAGTGTCCACATCCTGGACGGCCATGTGACGGAGGTGATGCTATGATTTTTCAGTCGTTCAAAATGGCGTGGAAGGCCATTTCGTCCAACAAAATGCGCTCCTTTTTAACCATGCTGGGTATTATCATCGGCGTGTTTTCGCTGGTGGTGCTGGTGTCGCTGGTCAGCGGGACCACCACCTCCGTCACCGACACCATCTCCAGTTTGGGTACCAATATGCTCTCTGTGACCATCTCCGACGACAAGGGCAAGCCCTACAAGCTGGACGACCTGAACGAAATCGCGGAGGACCCGGAAATTGACCAGGTGGCCGCCATTGGGCAGTCCAGCATGACCGCCTCCAGCAGTTCCACCGAGGAGACCGCCGCGGTTTATGGCACCACCTCCGCCTATCAGTCCATCCAGGGGCTGGAGCTGGAGCATGGCCGCTGGCTGAAAAGTGTGGATGTCAACAACCACACCTATGTGGCGGTTATTAGTGCCTCCACCGCGGAGGACATTTTGGGCAGCACCGACGTGGTAGGGGAGAGCATCAAGCTGGACGGGATGTCCTTTGAGGTCATCGGCGTGCTGGCGGACGACGACGAGGACGACAGTTCCGCGCTGCTGGGGTCCAGCTACGACATTTACATCCCATACACCACTCTGGTGCGGCTGTCCAACAGCGTCTCCACCAGCATCACCACCTTCTATGTCTCCGCCACCAGTGACGAGACGCTGGACGACGCGGAGGCCGCGCTGGAGACCCTGCTGCTGGAGCGGTTCGACGACGATGAGGACGCCTACACCATCTACAACCAGTCCACCATTATGGACGTGATGAGTTCCGTCACGAGTATGCTTTCGCTGCTGCTGGGCGGTATCGCCGCTATCTCCCTGCTGGTGGGCGGCATCGGCATTATGAACATCATGTTGGTCTCCGTCACCGAGCGCACCCGTGAGATCGGTATCCGCAAGGCCATCGGAGCCAGCCGGGGCAGCATTATGACGCAGTTCCTCATCGAGGCCCTTGTGGTCAGTTTGATGGGCTGCTGCATCGGCATTGCGCTTTCCTGGGTGGCTATCCAAATCGTTAACCAGGTGGGCGGCACCAGCTACGGGCTGGCGGGCAACGTGGTGGCCGTCGCGGTGGTGTTCTCGCTGTTGGTGGGGCTGGTGTTCGGCCTGTACCCCGCCAACAAAGCCGCGAAAAAGAAGCCCATCGACGCTCTGCGCTACACCGGGTAAATTGGTTATCAGCTCCGAAAGGGATGCAGATAAATGTCCAAAACGAATGAGCCTGAACGGAGGTCATCTCTGTTCAGGCTCATTTGTAACACGGAAATCAAGTTTGCGAATCAGACACCGTGTTTCCAGATATTCAAAGCCGTTTGAACTGCGCACAAGCGAAAAAACTATCTTTTTTATTCGTTTGCCTGTAGGGGCGGCCCGTGGCCGCCCGGGGTTGGCAGGTTGTCCCTGCGGGCGGCCACGGGCCGCCCCTACACAAAAAGTGCAATTTTTCCCGTGGGCTTTTCAAAATTGATTTCTGTGCATTTGTAAGGTTATTTCTGCTGTTTCACGTTGTCGCCCAGCATTTTTTGCAGGGACGCTTTCAACGAGGCGGTGAAGTCGCACATTTCCTGGGAAACCCGTTGGTCGGAGGAATGGAGGACGTAGCTGTGGTAGCTGCGCACCAGGTTCAGTTCCTCCCAGATAGCGTCCTCCATCAGGTCCATGCCCTTGAGCAGGGCGGTGGGGTTGACCGCGTCTTTCAGCCGGATGCTGCCGCCGATTTTCCCGGCCAGCTTCCGCAGAATCTCATCGATTTCCCCGTAATCCTGCAAAAACTGCTCCAGGTCGCCGTCTGCTCCGCCGGAGCCGTCGATGCGTTTCTTGTACCGTTCGCTGATGCGCTGAATCTTGTCCGGCGCTACCACCAGCAGGATGAAACACATAATGCAGAAAATAGTCGCCGATGTCAGCCAAAGGGTCTCATCCATGAGGAACCGGTGGACCCCCTCCGGGAGCAGGGTGTTTTCCGCGCCGTAAAGCAGCTGAAAGCCGTTGGCCATCAGGGAGAGAAAGGCCAGCACCGTGATGAAAATGGCCAGCCGGTTGTAATCCCGTTTCAACAGCTCGATGGGGTCGGAAAGGGTCTCGTCTTCCCGGTTGTCGCGCTGAATGTGTTCCAGGAAAAAGATGTAGCCGGTCAGCGTAATGCCATACAGACCGGCCACGACAGAGGCGCTGGTAGAAAAGAGGGAATAAAGGGAGTCGGCGCTGATGGTTGTCAGCCTGGCCTGGCAGTCCCAGACGATGAGCAGGTGGGGAAGCGTTGCGAGCAACACCGCTAAAACCAATATGATTTGCTCGATATGCCGTTGAAAAAACTTTTTGGAGGGCTTGTACCGCTCCATGAGAGGCTTGTTGCTCATGTACCGCTCCTTTCGCAGGGAAAACAGGCAGGGAGCGCCGCAAACACAGCGCTCCCTACCGGATACAAATGATTCAATTAGCGGCCCGCACGGATCTCGGCGAAGCAGCTGCTGCAATAGACGGGACGGTCGCTCTGGGGCTCAAACGGCACACGGGCCTCGCCGCCGCAGCGAGCGCAAACAGCGGTGAAGAACTGGCGCTGGGCGCGGGGAGCGCCGCCGTTCAGGTTGGCTTTACGGGCGTCGCGGCAACTCTTGCAGCGCTGCGGCTCGTTCTGGAAGCCGTGCTCGGCGTAGAACTCCTGCTCACCGGCGGTGAACACGAACTCGTTGCCACACTCTTTGCAAACCAAGGTCTTATCTTCGAACATTTTTTTACCCTCTCTTTTGATTAGTTGCCACTGTGGGCGTATATTTTGCGTTCAGCTTGTGCTGGGAGCGCCGCTGGGAAAGGAAACACCTCCGCCTGACCGCCGTTTTAAGCGTCCAGCTTGCGCCGGATGCGCTGTATGGCGTTGTCTACGGACTTGACAGGACGATTGGCCTGGTCTGCGATCTCCGAATAAGAAAGGCCGGAAAGGTACAGCTTGAGTATCTCCGCCTCAAAATCCGACAGTTTGCTGAACAAAGACCCCAGCCGCTCCTGAACGCTTTCCTTGGTAATGAGGATCTCCTCCGGGTCGGTTTCGGAGAGCGCGGCTGTGCAGTGGCAATTTTCGTCAAAAAGGGGAGTCTCGATCGGAATAGAATCGTTCAACGGGGTATGATGTTTTCCTGAAGCGGACCGAACGGCAGAAATCATTCTGTTTTTGACACAGGTTTCCGCATAGGTGCGAAAGCTGACGCCCCGCTCCGGGGCATAGCTCCGAATGGCAGAGAGCAGACCCACCATCCCCTCCTGGGTCAAGTCTTCGCCGTCGCCCCCCATCAGGAACAGGGGACGGGCGCAGGCGCGCACCAGACGGGTATAGCGCAGGGCCAGTGTCTCTTCCGCTGACTGGTCGCCCTGAGCGGCACGGCGGCAGAGAGCTTCATCTGTCAAAGTAGAATCATTCATGTTTCGATCCATTCGTTAGTAAGTATAACATTTTTTCTGCGCCTGTCAAGCGTTTTCTCGAAATAATACGGAAAAATTACAAGTGATGTACAGAATTTCGCCGAAAACGGACAAAACATGGCAGGAAACGATTAAAACAACGTCTGCTGGGGTTGCCCCTCAAAGGGGATGTGCAGGTGGTCATAAGCCCGCTGGGTCACGCAGCGGCCCCTTGGGGTGCGGGTCAGGAACCCCTGCTGCAACAGATACGGCTCGTACATATCCTCCAGAGTGACGGTGTCCTCGTTGATGGTGGCGGCGAGGGTGTCCAGCCCCACGGGGCCGCCGTTGTAGAACTCGATGATGGCCCGCAGCATCCGCCGGTCGATGTTGTCCAGGCCCAGGTCGTCCACCTCCAAGGCGGTCAGCGCTTCGCTGGCCACCTTCTGGGTGATGACGCCGCCTGCCCGCACCTGGGCGAAGTCCCGCACCCGCCGGAGCATCCGGTTGGCGATGCGGGGAGTGCCCCGGCTGCGCCGGGCGATCTCCATAGCGCCGCTCTCCTCGATGGGAACGTCCAGGATACCGGCGGAGCGCTTGACGATGAAACACAGCTCCTCCGGGGAGTACAGCTCCAGCCGCAGGTTGACGCCAAAGCGGTCCCGCAGGGGGGCGGACAGGGAACCGGCCCGGGTGGTGGCCCCGATGAGGGTGAACCGGGGCAGGGTCAGCCGGATGGAGTTGGCGCTGGGGCCTTTGCCGATGATGATGTCTACGGCGTAGTCCTCCATGGCGGGGTAGAGAATTTCCTCGATGGTACGGTTCATCCGGTGAATTTCGTCCACAAAGAGGATGTCGTTCTCCGCCAAATTGGTCAGCAGCGCCACCAGGTCCCCCGGCTTTTCCATAGCGGGGCCGGAGGTAATGCGGATGTTGACCCCCATTTCGTTGGCGATGATGCCAGCCAGAGTGGTTTTGCCCAGACCCGGCGGGCCGTAGAGCAGCACATGATCCAGCGGCTCCCCCCGCAGCTTCGCCGCCTGAATAAACACGTCCAGGTTTTCCTTGGCCTTCTGCTGCCCGATGTACTCCGAAAGGGTCTTGGGCCGCAGGGAGTACTCGCTCTCGTCCCCGCTGGTAAAGGAAGAAGTCACCAGCGGCTGGCCGTACCCCTCGGTTTCGTCGAAATTGCGTTCCATCTCGTTGTTGATGGCCATGCTGTCACCGCCTTTACTGCATCATGCGCGCCAGCGCCTGTTTGATGACCTCCTCCAGGGTCAGGGAGGCCATGTCGATGCCCTTCAGCGCCTTGCTGATCTCGCTCTGGCTGTAGCCCAGCACGGCCAGAGCCGCGCCAGCCTCGCCCGCCTTGTCCTCCGGGATGACCGTCCCGGCGGCGCTGGGCAGGGGAGAGGTGCTCTCAAAGGAAACGCCCTGCTCCTTTGCCAGCTTGTCTTTCAGCTCCAGCACGATGCGCTGGGCGATTTTCTTGCCCACCCCTTGGGCGGCGGTCAGGGTTTTCACGTCGCCGGTGATGATGCTCAGCGCCAGATTGGAGGGGGTGGAGGAGGAGAGGATGGAGAGCGCCGCCTTCGGTCCCACGCCGGAGACGGAAATCAGCAGCTGGAACAGGTTCAGTTCCTCCTGGGTGGAGAACCCGTACAGGTCCACCGCGTCCTCCTTCACCGATAAATAGGTGAACAGCTTGGCCTTCTCCCCCTTTTGGATGGTTCCCAGGGTGTAGTTGGTGGTTTTGCAGGCGTAGCCCACCCCGCCGCAGTCGATGACCGCCAAAAAGGGGGCGATGTGGGCCACAGTGCCGGAAAGATAGTAAAACATAACGCTGCCTCCCTCAGTGTGGGTGCGAAGGTTATCGGGTGTCGTACTTTTTCGCGTCAAAGGCGCGGTCTGCGTTGATGAGGCTGGTGGCCGCCCGGCTGTGGCAGATGGCCAGGGCCAAGGCGTCCGCCGCGTCGTCGGGGCGGGGGATCTTGTCCATGTGGAGCAGCCGCTGGGTCATCAGCATGACTTGCTTTTTCTCCGCCTTGCCGTAGCCCACCACGGACTGCTTCACCTGCATGGGGGTGTACTCGTAGATGGGGATGCCCGCCTGTTCCCCCGCCAGCAGGATGACCCCCCGCCCGTGGGCCACGGAGATGCCGGTGGTCAGGTTGGTGTTGAAGAACAGCTCCTCCACCGCCATCTCCGCCGGGCGGAAGGTGGAAATCAGCTCGTTCATATCCGCATAAATTTGGGTCAGCCGTACCGAAAGGGGCTGACCCGCCGGGGTGGTGATGGTGCCGTATTGAATGAGCCGGTTGCGGCCCCGTTCCGCGTCGATGACGCCGAAGCCCACGGTGGCCACGCCGGGGTCGATGCCAAGAATGACCATACCGCGCCTCCCTTATCAAATCTATGTTCTAGTATAGCTAGTATAACACACATCCCCGGAGATAGCAAAGAAAAGTTTACGGAATGAAAAAAGTGTGGTATAGTAGAGACATCATCGGGGGACCGGCCCGGTCCCCCACGTAAAGGAGTCTGCAATATGTCCAAAGTGATTTCCGCGCCCAACGCCCCCGCCGCTCTGGGGCCTTATTCCCACGCCATTCTGGTGGGAGACACTCTGTTCACCTCCGGCCAGGTGCCGCTGGTCCCGGAGACCGGCAAGCTGGCAGGGGATACCATCGAGGCCCAGGCCACCCAGGTCCTCGCCAACCTGGAGGCAGTGCTGGCCGCCGCCGATATGACCTTCGCCAATGTGGTCAAGACCACCGTTTTCCTCACCGACCTGGCCGATTTCGCCGCCATGAACGCCATTTACGCCACCAAGTTCCCGGAGAACCCGCCCGCCCGCTCCTGTGTGCAGGTGGCAAAGCTCCCCGCCGGGGCAAAGATGGAGATGGAACTGATCGCCAGCAAATAAAGGATTCAAACCGAAAACGTCCCCCTGCTTCCCCGGAAGCAGGGGGCAGTCTTTTGCGCTGCGTCAAAACATCTGATGGCAAAAAAGGACCTCCTATGCGTTTGAGCGGAAGCAGTATGGAAACTACACCCAGCATAGGAGGTTCCTGCAACAGATTATGGTAAAAAAGGCGAATGATAAGTAAACCTGCGAGTGCCAGATTGCTTTTTTTACCGGCGGGCCAGCCAGTTCACCAGCATCAGCAGCACGCACGACCCGATAATGGAGACAATGAGGCTGGCGATCCAGCCGGTGGCGTAAAAGCCGATGAGGGAAAAGAGAAAATTTCCCAGGGCGGAGCCGAGAACGCCAACCACGATGTTGCGCAGCATGGAACCGGGCTGGTTCATGATTATTCCGGCGATCCAGCCAATGGCCGCGCCGCAAATCAGCATCCAAATGAGAGATAACATGGGGATAAACCTCCTTCAACGCAAAAACGGGAGAACGCCGCCTCAGTAGGATTTCCCCAGGTAGTTGAGGACGGCAAAGACGATGCCCACGATGCAGTACAGCCGAACCACCAGCAGCAGCAGGCGGTACAGCGTCCAAATCAGGGGCAAAAAGCTCAGCAGCGAGGCGGCGGCCCCCAGCAGGAACCGGGCGACCACCCAGACGATCAGATAAAGAACGATGCTGATGACCAAACTGACCGTGTCCTTATAGTGGACGGTGTTGGAAAGGGGAAACCAGACGCGAAGCGAATTCATTACAAACCCTCCTTGCGGGTAAATTTGTTATTACAGTGATTATTATATCGGAACAGGGGGGAATTGCAAGGAATTTCATCATTTTTTCATCTTTCGCGGCTGCAAACCGCATCAGCCGCCGGTTTCGGCGGCGTCCGCCCCCAGGGGGACCACGTCGTCATAGAGGACGCGAACGCGATAACCCGGGTGGTTGACGTCCATGTGCAGGTGTCCGCAGTACCAATAGCGGAACGCTGTGGCGGCGTAAACCTTATCCAGATAGGCGCAGGTCGGGTCCGGCGAGTAGATTTTGTTGCAGACTGGGACCAGCAGGGACTGGGGCAGAGTGTGGGTCAAAACGTAATCTACCCGGTTGCCGTGATGGGCGAGGGTGGCCAGCCCGTGGGCCATCTCCGCCTCGCTGGGGAGCTCCTCCGGCCACCAGTCCAACCCCTCCGTCCGGTACTCCCTGTCGTGAGAGGCCGCGCCGCCCATGACCCAGAAGGTGTGGCCGTCGATGGTGTAATACTCCCCCCGTTTCAGGTGGAGGACGTTTTCCGCCAGCGGGTGGACGTTGACCAGTCCGCCGTTCCATTCCTCCACCGGCTGGTCCTGCCAGAAGGGGTGGTTGTCGTGGTTGCCGTCCAGCCAGAGGACGGTGTAGGAACGCTCGGACAGCCATTTGATCCAGTGAAGGTAATTCTTGCGGTCCGCCCGTTTGCATTTATCGGTGAGAAACTCTGATTCCGGGGCGGTATCGGTGAGGGCGAAGGGCAGGCCAAAGTCCCCGCAGATAATGACGCAGTCGGAGCGGGTCAGGGTTTTTCCCTTCGGGAACTGCCGGTTGGACAGCTTTGCGATGTCCATTCCGCCGTGGATGTCGCCAGTCAGATAGATCACAGGAAACGCCTCCTTTTCGCGGAGTGAAGTGGTTTCGTTTTATTGAACCGCCGCGGGACTGCTCACCCCACGCCCACGTTTTTGTTGGCGTAGCCGTTCAGCTCCATCCCGGCGGTGTGGCCCGCCAGGTACTCGTAGTACCCCTGGCAGCCGATCATGGCCCCGTTGTCCCCGCAGAGGGACAGCCTGGGCAGGTACAGGGTGTCGCCGCTCTTCCGGCAGGCCCACTCCAGCTGGGCGCGGATGGTGGAGTTGGCGGCCACGCCGCCTGCGGCGGCGATTTTTCCGTAGCCAAGCGTTTGGGCAGCGGACATGGTACGGGGCACCAGCTCGTCTGCCACCGCTTGGGCGAAGCTGGCGGCGAAGGAGGGGAGGTCCAGCTCTTCGCCCTTTTGCTGGGCGTTGTGAATCAGGTTCAGGGCGGCGGTTTTCAGGCCGGAAAAGGACATATCCAGCGGCGCGCCGTCCACCTTGGAGCGGGGCAGGTGATACTTTTTCGGATCACCGCCCTGGCTCAGCCGGTCCATGGGGCCGCCGCCGGGGTAGCCGATGCCCAGCACCCGGGCCACCTTGTCGAAGCACTCGCCCGCAGCATCGTCCCGGGTGGCGCCCAGCAGTTCCATGTGGGTGTAATCCTGCACGTCCACGATGAGGGTGTTGCCGCCGGAGACGCACAGGCAGAGAAAAGGCGGCTCCAAATCGGGGTGGGTCAGGTAGTTAGCGGCAATGTGGCCCCGGATGTGGTGGACGGGAATCAGCGGCACGTTCAGCCCGTAGGCCACGCTCTTGGCGAAGTTGACCCCCACCAGCACCGCGCCAATCAGCCCCGGCGCGTAGGTGCAGGCCACCGCGTCGATGTCCTGCCGGGTGACACCCGCCTGTACCAGCGCCTGGTCTGCCAGGCCATAAATGGCCTCCAGGTGCTTCCGGGAGGCGATCTCCGGCACCACGCCGCCGTAAATGGTGTGCATATCCACCTGGGAGGCGATGGCGTCCGAGAGGACGGTGCGCCCGTCCCGCACCACCGCCACGGCGGTCTCGTCGCAGGAGGATTCCACGGCCAGAATGTTCAATGCTGCTCCCTCCCCTCGTCCCCGAAGGTGCGGGTCATCAGAATGGCGTCCTCCTTGGGGTCGTCATAGTACCCCTTCCGGCGACCCACCTGGGCGAAGCCGTGTTTCAGGTAGAGCCGCTTGGCGGCCTCGTTGGAGACCCGCAGCTCCAGGGTGAGAAATTCCAGCCCCTGGGCCTCGGCGAAGCGGGTGAACACCTCCAGCAGCGCGGAGGCCACCCCCTGCTTGCGGTACTCCTGCCGGACGGCGATGTTGTTGATGTATCCCTCTCCGGCGACGACGGTCAGCCCAGCGTAGCCCAGCACCACGCCGTTTTCCCCCAGGGCGCAGATGTAGGAGGAGAGCATGTTGTCCAACTCCTCCAGCAGCATGTCACGGGTCCAGGGGCGGGAGAAGTTCATCTTCTCGATTTCCGCCACCTGGTCCACCAGTTCCGCCGTCATGGGGACCAGCCGATAGCGCACCGGCTCCCGCTTGGCGATTTCCGCGTTATAGGGTACAAAGTTCATAAAAACTGCTCCAATCTCATCAATGTGCGTCCATCCAACTGCGGCCCACATGGGCCTCGGCCACCAGCGGCACCCGGAGGGAGACCACCTGCTCCATCTCCTCCTCCACCAGCCGGGCCACCTGCTCGGCTTCGGCTTCGGGACATTCCACGATCAGCTCGTCGTGGACTTGGAGTACCAGGCGGCCCGTCAGTCCCTCAGCCTTCAGCCGGTCCTGCACCCGGATCATAGCCAGCTTAATGATGTCGGCGGCGGTGCCCTGAATGGGCATATTCATGGCCACCCGCTCCCCAAAGCTGCGCAGGTTGAAGTTGGTGGATTTCAGCTCCGGCAGCCAGCGGCGGCGGCCCAGCAGGGTAGAGGCGTAGCCGTCCGCCTTGGCCTGCTCCACCACCTGCTTCTGGTAGGCGTGGACGCCGGAATAGGTGGCGAAATACTTGTCCATATACGCTTTGGCCTCGGCGCGGGTAACGTGCAGATCCTCTGCCAGGGAGAAGGCGGACATGCCGTAAACGATGCCGAAGTTCACCGCCTTGGCGGAGGAACGCATCTGCTTTGTCACCATCTCTACCGGCACGCCGAACACCTGGGCGGCGGTGGCGGTGTGGATGTCCACGCCGGAGCGGAACCCCTCGATCATGGTCTCGTCTCCGGCGATGTGGGCCAGCAGCCGCAGCTCGATTTGGGAGTAGTCCGCGTCCACCAGCACGTTTCCCGGCCCGGCGATGAACATCTTACGCATTTCCGCTCCCAGCTCGGTGCGGACGGGGATGTTCTGCAAATTTGGCTCCGCGGAGGACAGCCGCCCGGTGGCGGTGACGGTGTTTTGAAAACTGGTGTGGATGCGCCCATCGTCGGCGATCACCTTGGTCAGCCCGTCCACATAGGTGGATTTCAGCTTCGCCAGCTGACGATACTCCAAAATCTGGTCGATGATGGGGTGGGACCCCCGCAGCTTTTCCAGCACCTCGGCGCTGGTGGAATAGCCCCGTTTGGTCTTTTTGGAGGCGGGCAGCTCCAGCTTCTCGAAGAGGACCTCCCCCAGCTGCTTGGTGGAGTTGATGTTGAACTCCACCCCGGCGTAGCGGTAGACCTGCCGCTGACTTTCCTCAATGCCCTTTGCCAGCATGACGCCGAACTCCTCCAGGGCCTCCCGGTCCACCAGGAACCCGGCCTGTTCCATCTCCGCCAGCACCGGACACAGGGGCAGCTCGATGTCCGTCAGAACGACCATCAGGCCATAGTCCTCCAGCTGCGTCCGCTCCGCTTCATAGAGCGCGCCAATGAGGGCGTTGTCCTCGTACCAGGCGGTCTGGGCTTTCAGCTCATCGGACAGCGCCTGAAATTCCTCGGATTCCTTGCCAGCGGCCCCCGCCTCCATGTCCCGCTTGAAGTAGGTCATAGCCAGCCGGGGCAGGTCGTAGCTGTTGGCGGTGGGTTCCAGCAGGTAGGCCCCCAGCGCCGTGTCGAACACAAAGCCCTCGGTGGGGAGGCCGTGGGCCAGCAGTTGGCCGCACAGCTCCTTGACACGGTGGGCGACCTTTTTCACCTCGCCGGAGAACAGCGCCCGGAGCAGGGCGGAGTAATCCCCCTGATAGCGGCTCTTTCGGATGTCGCAGAGCCAGGAGCGGGTCGCGCTCTCATCCCAGCTGACGGTCATTTCGTCCAAATCCGCTCTGGGCAGCACCACCACATAGTCCGCCGCCTGCCATTTGGGGAGCATCTCGGCAAACTGCGCCTCGGTCAGCACACTGACCGTCTCCACCTGGGCCTCCGGTTTTTCTTCCTCCGCCTCGGTGGGGGCCTCTGGCGGCGTCAGCCCAAAGCGGCGGGTCAGCTTGGAAAATTCCAGCTCCATAAACAGGTTATAGAGCTTGTCGTTGTTGCAGGGGCGGCGTTTGGCGTCCTCCGGCGCGAAGTCGATGGGCGCGTCACAGCGGATGGTAGCCAAATCGTAAGACAGCTTCGCGTCCTCCCGGCCCTCGTCCAGGTGCTTCCGCTGGGCGGGTTTCAGGGGAATCTCGTCAAATTTCGCGTAAATGTCCTCGATACCGCCGTAATTCTGAATCAGGCTCTTGGCGGTCTTTTCCCCAATGCCTTTAACGCCGGGATAGTTGTCCGAAGAATCCCCCATCAGGGCTTTCAGGTCGATGAGCTGCTTGGGGGGAAACCCGTATTCCGCAGAAAAAACCTCCGGGGTGATGTCCCGCGTCTCCGTCCGCCCCATGCGGGTGGTGACCAGCTTGACGGTGGTGTGGTCTGTTACCAGCTGGAGGGCGTCCTTGTCGCCGGTGACGATGGCGCAGTCCCAGCCCTGGCTCTCGCAGGCGCGGGAGATGGTGCCGATCAGGTCGTCGGCCTCCCAGCCGTCCAGCTCGTAACAGGGGATGTTCATGGCCGCCAGCACCTCTTTCAGCACCGGCATTTGGGCCGCCAGTTCATCGGGCATCCCGTGGCGGTTGGCCTTGTACTGGGCGTAAGCCTTGTGGCGGAAGGTGGGGGCCTTCCGGTCAAAGGTGACGCAGAGGGCGTCGGGGGCGTCCTCGTCGGTCAGCTTGCCCAGGATGGTCAAAAAGCCGTAAATGGCGTTGGTGTACTGCCCATCACGGGTGGAGAGCAGCTTGATGCCGTAAAAGGCGCGGTTGGCCAGAGAGTTGCCGTCTAAAACCATGAGCTTCATGAAAGTTTACCTCGTTGTGTTGTTAGGGAACAGTATAACACAGATTTCCTCTGCCGCTGCACGAAAAATGTGATTTTGGGGGGGAATCACATCAGCGGCGCGATGATTCGCAGCACGGACAGCCCGAACCGCTTGAGCCAGCTCATGCGGGTGACTTCCTCCAGCTGCACCTGTTGGCTCAGTGCCTGGGTGGACAGAAAGTCGTCGCGGATTGCGGCCACGGCGCTGGATTTGTACATCCACACGCCGTCCTCGTAGTGGAGGTAGAAGCTGCGGTAGTCCAGGTTCACCGTCCCCACTACGCCGAACTCGTCGTCCACGGCGAAGGTTTTGGAATGGACGAAGCCGGGGGTGTACTCGTAAATTTTGACCCCCGCTTCCAGCAGCGGGATATAGTGGGCCTGGGTCAGCATGAACACATAGCGCTTGTCGGGGATGTGGGGGGTGATGATGCGCACGTCCACCCCGGAGAGGGCGGCGGCACAGAGGGAGTTGGTCATGGCGTCGTCGATGACCAGATAAGGCGTGGTGATATAGAGATACCGCTTGGCCCGGTTGATGAGGTTCATATACACCGCCGCGCCTACAGATTCGTTGCCGGGGTTGGAGTTGTAGGGCTGGACAATGCCGTCCGTTTGGAAGGACCCAAATACCGAGGGGGCGGGCCGGTAGTTGTCCAGCTTTTCCTCGATGTTTTTGGTGTAGTCCCAGCAGGAGAGGAAGATGGCCGTCAGGCTCCACACTGCCTGCCCACGAAGCAGGATGCCGGTGTCCTTCCAGTGGCCGAAGCGCTCCCACTGATTGATATACTCGTCAGAGAGGTTGATGCCGCCGGTGAAGCCCACCACGCCGTCCACGATGCACAGCTTCCGGTGGTCCCGGTTGTTCAGCCGCAGGGACGCCACCGGGCGGAAGGGGTTGAACACGGCGCAGGCGATGCCCCGCTTCTCCAGCTCCTGGCTGTAGCGCTTGGGCAGGGTGAATAGACAGCCAATGTCGTCGTAAATCACCCGCACGTCCACCCCCTGAGCGGCCTTTTCCTCCAGGATGGAGAGGACGGTGTTCCACATCTCCCCCTCTTTGATGATGAAATACTGCAAAAAGATATAGTGTTTGGCCTGTTTCAGCTCCTCCACCATATGCGCATAGTAAACTTCGCCGATGGGCAGGTACTCCGTCTCGGTGTTCACATAGGGCGGGCAGCTGCTGGTGGCGTAGATATAGCGCATTTGATTGGCCGCGTCCGGGTGTTGGGAGACAAAGTCCTGGATGGTGTCGTCGTCCCCGCTGAGGATGCTGTGGCGCAGAATTTCCAGACGCTCCATGCGTTTCAGGCTCCGGTTGGAGGTCCAGCTGCCGCCCAGCAGCAGATAGAGCAGTCCGCCGAAGATGGGGAAGGGGAGGATGATGAGCATCCAGGCGATCTTATAGTCAGGGTGCCCTCGCTTGTTGAGGATATACAGCACCACCAGCATACTGATGAGGACGCAGATCACATAGAAATGCACGAAGTACCGTCCGCAGACGAGGATCATCACCAGCATTACTGCGATTTGCAGCAAAATTAAAACGATGGTCAGCAGCAGACGATGGGTCAGCAGCCGTGCAATGCGCTTGAAAATGCTCTCTTTGGGGGAACGCAGATGCTCTCGCGCCGCGTCCAACTGTTGTCTTGCCCGTTTCTTTGTCTCTGATTTCATATGGAACTCCTTACCGGAATCTCCGCGGGCCGCCTGGGTCGTAGGGATTTGCTTGTTTTTGAATTGTTACGCTCTGGCGTTTGATGTCGGCCTATGGTATCCGCCCGTTCTCATTGCACATTGCTCATTGTCTCAGCACGACATTTTCCTGTCCCACCAGCTTTTCCAGCGCCCGCACCAGGGAGGCGTGGGTCTGGCAGGCGATGCCGAAACGCTTTTTGGTGTCGGCGCAGCAGAGGACCAGCTGGTCTGTGCCGGGGAACATGATGAGGTACTGCTTGATTTTTTCCACGCTGGGGTGGTCGATGGAGGGCACCTGGACGAACAGCCGCCCCCGCCGGGACTGCTGCCGTGGAGAATTTGCCCGGCGCTCTTGGCCCTGAGAGGGTGGAACCGCCCCGTCCCGCAGGGACCAGACCCGGTCCACCAGCATCTGGGGGGCTTTTTCGTCCCGGACGGAAATTCTTCCCTCTGTCACCACTGCCACGCCCTCCCGGATGAGGGGGCCGGATTCCTCCAGCACCCGGGCGAAGCACAGCAGCTCGATGGAGCTGGTGTCGTCCTCCAGGGTGACATAGGCCATCAGGGTGTCGTTGCGGGTGGTCTTGCGGCGAACGGTGGTGATGACCCCCGCCAGCCGTAGGCGCTGGTCGTCGTGGTAGGTCTGAGGGCCGTCCTCCTGGGCGAAGTCGTTCATCACCGCTCCGATGCGCACCGCGCCGCTCTGCTTGGCGGCGTCCCGGTACTCGTCCATGGGGTGGCCGGAGAGGTAGAGGCCGGTGGTCTCCTTCTCCATCGCCATCAGCTCGGAGGGGCTGAACTCCGGCACGTTGGGCAGCGGCACCTCCTGGGGAGCGTCGTCCTCCCCCAGGCCGCTGAACAGGTCAAACTGCCCTTCCAGGTTGCGCTTCCTGGCGCTGGCAACCG
This sequence comes from Clostridiales bacterium, assembly GCA_020859945.1. Classification (GTDB taxonomy): domain Bacteria; phylum Bacillota; class Clostridia; order Oscillospirales; family Oscillospiraceae; genus Onthomonas. Next base: position 57,328 of record JAJBVG010000019.1, read on the forward strand.
CATCCATCACCGGGTTCATCACCTGGATGAGTTGGCTGCGGCGGACACCCAGCCGGTCAAAGGCCCCGCAGCGGATGAGGTTCTCCAGCGCCCGGCGGTTCAGGTCGTAGTCGTACAGCCGCTGGCAGAAGTCCTGAATCCCCCGGAAAGGGCCCCTCTCCTGCCGGTTTTCCACCAGCTTTTCGATGAAGCCCCGGCCCACGCCCTTCACCGCCGCCAGGCCGAAGCGAATGTTGTCGCCGGAGACGGTGAAGTCCGCACCGGACTCGTTGATGTCCGGGGGCAGCAGCTGGATGCCCATGTCCTTACAGGCGCTGATATACTCGGCAATTTTGGTGCTGGAGTCCAGTACGCTGGTCAGCAGGGCGGCCATGTACTCGTGGGGGTAATGGCACTTGAAGTAGGCCGTCTGATAGGCGACAATGGCGTAGCAGACCGCGTGGGCCTTGTTGAAGGCGTAGTTGGCGAAGTCGTAAATTTCCCCGTAGATGGCCTTGGCGGTGTCCTCCGGGATTCCATTGGCCACACAGCCCTTGATGTGCCGGGCCGGGTCGCCATAGATGAAGGCGTGTTCCTCTTGCTGAATTTGTTTGGCCTTCTTTTTGGAGATGGCCCGGCGCACCATGTCCGCGCCGCCCAGGGAGTACCCGGCCAGCTGCTGGAAAATCATCATCACCTGCTCCTGGTAGACAATGCAGCCGTAGGTGACGGACAAAATCGGCTCCAGCATGGGGTGCCGGTAGGTGATTTTGGAGGGGTCCAGCTTGCTGGCGATGAACCGGGGGATGGACTCCATGGGGCCGGGGCGGTACAGGGCCACGATAGCGGTCAGGTCCTCGATACTGGAGGCTTTCATCTGGACGCAGACGTTGGTCATGCCCGCCGACTCCATCTGGAACACGCCGGCCGTGTGGCCCTCTTGGAGCATTTGGAAGGTCTCCAGGTCGTCCTCCGGGATGGTTTTCAGGGAGAAGTCCGGCACTTTTTTTCGGATGAGCTTCTCTGCGTCGTCCAGGATGGTCAGGTTCCGCAGGCCCAGGAAGTCCATCTTCAGCAGGCCCAGCTCCTCCAGCGTGGTCATGATATACTGGGTGACGATGCTCTCGTCGTTCCGCGCCAGGGGGACGTAGTCGTACACCGGGCGGCGGGTGATGACCACTCCAGCGGCGTGTTTGGAGGCGTGGCGGGGCATTCCCTCGATTTTCCGGCTGGTGTCAATTAGCTCCCGCACCCGCTCATCGTTTTCGTATTTGTCCCGCAGTTCCTTGGACAGCTTCATGGCGTCGTCCAGGGTGATGTGGAGAGTGGAGGGCACCAGCTTGGCCAGCTGGTCCACCTCGTTGTAGGGGAAGTTCAGCACCCGGCCCACGTCCCGCAGGACGCCGCGGGCGGCCATGGTGCCGAAGGTGACGATCTGGGCCACGTGGTCGCTGCCATAAGTCCGGTTGACGTAGTCGATGACCTCTCCCCGGCGGCGGTAGCAGAAGTCCATGTCGATGTCCGGCATGGTGACCCGCTCCGGGTTCAGAAACCGCTCGAAGTACAGGCCGTACTTCATGGGGTCCACGTCGGTGATGTCCATGCAGTAGGAGACGATGGAACCGGCGGCGCTGCCCCGTCCCGGCCCCACGGGGATGCCCTGGCTTTTGGCGTAGCCCACAAAGTCCGCCACGATGAGGAAGTAGTCCACGAACCCCAGCTGGGAGATCATCTGCATCTCGTAGTCCAGCCGCTCCCGGTAGCCGGGCGGGTCATTGGGGTAGCGGCGGGCATAGCCCTCGTTGCACAGCTTGGCGAACAGGCTCCCCCCATCGTAGCCCTCCGGGTAGTGGAAGGCGGGCAGGTGGTAGTGGCCGAATTCGAACTCCATGTTGCACCGCTCGGCGATTTTGGCGGTGTTCTCCAGGGCTTCCGGGTAGTCCGGGAAGAGGGAGGCCATCTCCGCCTCGCTTTTGATATAGAACTGGTCTGTCTCGAACCGGAGACGGTTGGGGTCCTCCACAGTCTTGCCCATCTGGATGCACATCAGCACATCCTGGGCCTGGCTGTCCTCCTGGGTCAGATAGTGGGCGTCGTTGGAGGCCACCAGGGGGATGCCGGTCTCTCGGTGGAGGCGCAGAATCCCCTCGTTGACCGCCGCCTGCTTGGGGATACCGTGGTCCTGGATCTCCAGGTAATAATTATCTTCGCCCATGATGTCCCGCATGAGCAGAGCGTGCTCTTTGGCCGCGTCATAGAGGCCCTGGTCCAGCAGCCGGGGAATTTCCCCCGCCAGACAAGCGGACAGGGCGATGAGGCCCTCGTGGTGCTGCCGCAGTAGGTCCAGGTCGATGCGGGGGCGGTTGTAAAAGCCCTCGATGTTGGCCTGGCTGACCATGTAGGACAGGTTTCGGTAGCCCTCCTCGTTTTTGCACAGGAGGACCAGGTGGCGGGCTTCGCCGTCCAGCTCCTTCACCCGGTCGAAGCGGGTGCGGGGAGCCACATACACCTCACAGCCGATGATGGGCTTGACGCCCTCGGCCTTGCACGCCTTGTAGAAGTCCACGCAGCCGTACATATTGCCGTGGTCGGTGATGGCAACGGCGGTCTGGCCCAGTTCCTTGACCCGCTTCACCAGCTCGGTGATGCGGCAGGCCCCGTCCAGCAGGGAAAATTCGGTATGCACATGGAGGTGAACAAAGGCCATGACGACGCCCTCCCGGAAATAAGAGATGATTAAAGTATAGTATACAACAGGAGGCCGCTTTTTACAAGAAAAGAACCACAAAACGGGATGGTCAAAGGCGACAGAATGGGAGAATGTTCGGAATGCCTTCCTTTCGATTTCTAAGGAGTATACACCCCTGCCTGCCCGGGCGCAAGGACAACAGACGAAAGACTTTTTGAACTTTCTGTGACCGAAGGGGACAGGATGAAACATTTTTCGGGAGGGGGGAGAGGATGTGTCCAAAAAAAGGGCTGCACCCAAACCGGACGCAGCCCCATTGTTGCCTATTTCGTTGTTGGTTTACCAGAAGCCGCTTCTTCCAGCAGTGCCAGCGCTTTTTGGTACTTTTCCAGCCGCTTTCGGTCTTTTTCGGTGACGGTCTCCAGACGGGACAGATCGCTGTTGTGCCGCAGGTCGGCCATTTTGACCGCCCGGGCGATAGGATTTTCGGAGAGGGCGCGGACATAATCCAGATAAGGGACCGCCGGGTCATGGGTCAGCAGGGCCAGCGCCTCCAGCACCGGGGCGGGAAAGCCCTCCATCGCCAGCGTCTCCAACGTCCAGCCGGTGTCCTCCACCACGTCATGGAGCAGAGCGGCGGTGCAGTTCTGCTCGTCCTCCATCTGCTCCGCCAGGTGATAGGGGTGGAAGATGTAGGGCAGACCGCTCTTGTCCCACTGGCCCAGGTGGGCGTCCCAGGCCAGGAGCAGCGCCTTTTTCGTCAGCGGCGTGTAGATCATGACCGTGGGATGGCGACATAGGCCACCCGCACGCTGCCGCCGACGGTCTGGCTGTGCTTTTTGTCCTGCTGGGCCAGCTCGCTGTCCTTGCGGATGGCCCACAGGCAGCGCTTTTTGGCCCGGTCGATGAGTTGCCCAAGGGTGTCTTTTTCAAATTCGGAGGCGGAGGGTTTGCGCTGGCGCAGACTGGGGTCCCACCCGGCCTGAACGAATGCCGGCCCAGCGAGGACTTTACGGCGGACCTCGCCGCTGACCACGTCCAGCACGTGGACCGTCACCTCGCCGTCCTTCACCTGCCCTAGCAGCAGGGTGAACACCGAGGGCTTGCGGCTGAGAAGGTGCTGGGCGGCGGTGGCCTTGCTCAGCACACCGGCGATTTGATTCAGGCGGCTGGACAGGCTGCGGTTTTTTTGCCGCAAAATGTGGGACGCCAGCCGGTAATAGTTGACGCCGCCGAAAATGGTCAGGCCGCAGCAGGCCCAGACCAGGCCCTGGTCCTGGTCCGAGAAAACCTTCCGCCCCCGGTCCAGGTGCAGATGGAGCGCTTCGGGCTGAATGGTCAGGCGGCTGTCGCCTGCGGCGGCGACGCCGTTTTGGTTGGCGATCAGGCAGATGTAGGACATGAGAACCACCTTTCTTTTTTTTGAACGGAGAAACGACAGGCGAATTGAACAGCTTCCACAGGGTTTTGCACAGAACGTCCGGGAGGGCGGGAGACTTTTCGACTTCTTTTTCCGGGGAATCAGGAAAAAGGGAAGAGGAACAGACATTTTTAGAAACCGTAAAGGAATTTTCCCTCCCGCAGTTGGCCCGAGGCGGCGTTTTGCAACGAAAACCACAAAAAGAGTATAGCCCGAAATATCAAAAAAAGCAACTCATTTTCTCGCGGCCGGGGGCGGGACAGAAAACTCTTTCGGAAAATTTTAAATTTTCATTGACAAACCCGAACTTGTCCGCTATAATAATGCCTGCGTTGAAAAGACCATTTGGAGAGATGTCCGAGCGGTTTAAGGAGCCAGTCTTGAAAACTGGTGACCCCGGAAGGGGCCGTGGGTTCGAATCCCACTCTCTCCGCCAGATTTTTCTCCACCGTAAAACTTCATCTGGTTTTATCATTCTACCACTTTGCAGAAGTACTCAAGTGGCCGAAGAGGCGCCCCTGCTAAGGGTGTAGGGCGGGAGACCGTCGCGAGGGTTCAAATCCCTCCTTCTGCGCCAAAAATCCGTTGAACTTGTTAAGAGTTCAGCGGATTTTTTTATCGTTTATCGGGCTTTTGGGGGTAAAAAAGCAAGGGCCAGATTTTTCTGACCCCTGAATTTACCCCTTAGCGGGTTGAGTTTGATGAACCCAGGCGGAAATCATGTTACGTCTTGAGCCTGTCGAAAAACGACAGGCTCTCGACCAAAATCGCGGATTTTGGTCGAAAATGCGGCCCCGGCAGCGCACATCGTCGGAGCAGACTTCATATTCTTCGCTTCCGGCTAAAGCCGAAAGCTCATCCATTCCGTTGCTCCTCCTCTCCCGTCCAAACCCGCTTCGCTGGGCTTTGGCCGGGTTCCCTATGCGCACGTTTGGGGCCTCCGCCGTCAAGCGGCACTTCCGGGGCTTTGCCCCTCCCTGCCTGTGTGCTTTTGCCGGTACACGCCCGGCTAAAAGCACGGATTTCATTTTATTTTGTTGCTTACGCAACAAAACTCCTGCGGAGGGCTTCTATAACTTTTTGGTACACTTTATTCTGTTGGAAATGGCTTTTTTGACAACCTGGTCTTGTCGGCTTCTCCCTCTGGTTCCGGCATCATGGTTGTTATCAGCATCGCATCCCCGAAGCTGAAAAAACGATACCGTTCCCGCACCGCCTCCTCATAGGCGTGCAAAATATGCTCCCGCCCCGCCAGAGCGGAGACCAGCATCAGCAGGGTGGACTCCGGCAGGTGGAAGTTGGTCACCAGAGCGTCCAGACATTTAAACCGGTAGCCGGGGTAGATGAAAATTTTTGTCCAGCCCGCGTGGGGGTCCATGGTGCCGTCCTCATTGGCGAAGGACTCCACCGTCCGGCAGGAGGTGGTGCCCACGCAGACCACCCGGCCTCCGCTGCGCTTGGTCTCGGTGATGAGTTCCGCCGCTTCGGGGGAGATCACGCAGTATTCGGAGTGCATATCGTGATCCTCGATCTCCTCCGCCTTCACCGGGCGGAAGGTCCCCAGCCCCACGTGGAGGGTCACATAGCACAGCCGCACCCCCATGGCCTGGATCTGCTCCAGCAGCTCCGGGGTGAAGTGCAGACCCGCCGTGGGCGCGGCGGCGCTGCCCACCACCTTGGAGTAGACGGTCTGGTAGCGTTCCTGGTCTTGCAGCTCCTCCTTAATATAAGGAGGCAGCGGCATCCGGCCCAGTTCCTCCAGCACCTCCAGGAAAATGCCCTGGTAGTGGAATTTGACCAGGCGGTTGCCGTCAGGCAGCACCTCCTGAATCTCCGCGGTGAGCTGGCCGTCGCCGAAGGTCACGGTGGCCCCGGTGCGGAGCTTTTTCCCCGGACGGACCAGGCATTCCCACACATTGTCCCCCTTGTCCACCAGCAGCAAAATTTCTGCCGCGCCGCCGGTGGGCCGGTGGCCGATGAGACGGGCGGGCAGCACGCGGGAATCGTTCAGCACCAGGCAGTCGCCGGGGCGCAGGTACTCCGGCAGGTCGTAAAAGTGCCGGTGCCGGATGGCCCCGGTGGTTTTGTCCAGCACCATTAGCCGGGAGGCGTCCCGTCGCTGGAGGGGGGTCTGGGCGATGAGCTCCTGGGGGAGGTCATAGTAAAAGTCGCTTGTTTTCATAGAGTGGTTCTTCCTCTTTTGCAATGGATTTTCCCGGTTGGCGGGGCGTTCTGACGGCGTGAACAATTTTTCGGCGGCGAAAGGCCGTTATTTTATGCTTCTTTTGCCACTGCCGTCTTGACGAAAAAACGGAAATATGCTACGATAAGGCCAAGCTATGCAGAATAGAGGCGCGGCATTCATCAGTATCTGTGGAGAGGGCTTCGGCAGCCCGTCGGTTCCGCAGAGAAAGGGAACGCCGCCGAAGGGTCGCTTCACGCCGGGGCGCGGTCCTGGGCGTCAGGCCAACAGCCTGCCGACTGTCATCCTGTGGGGACCGCTGGTTCCCGGTACGTTCGGATGGAGAGCTGTCTGCTTTTGTTTATAACTGCCCCGCCAGGACATTATATACAGGATCAGCCGGTTTTTCAACTGCTGATTCCTTTTTTCTGTTTTTGGCCCGGATGCACAGGACAAACGGATTTGCATAGAATATCCTATCCACACTTTGGAGGTCGTTTACAATGGAAAAGTACAAAGTTGGCGTCGTAGGCTGCACCGGCATGGTGGGCCAGCGCTTCCTGACCCTGCTGGAAAATCACCCCTGGTTCCAAGTGACCGCTCTGGCCGCCTCTGCCCGCAGCGCGGGCCAGACCTACGCCCAGGCGGTGGAGGGCCGCTGGAAGATGTCCACCCCGGTGCCGGAAGCCGTCAAGGAAATGGTGATTTACGACATCGAAAAGGACCTGGACGCCTATGTGTCTCAAATCGACTTCACCTTCTGCGCCGTCAACATGAAGAAGGACGCAATCAAGGCTCTGGAGGAGAAAATTGCTAAAAAGGAGTGCCCCGTCATCTCCAACAACTCCGCCCACCGCTTCACGCCCGACGTGCCCATGGTGGTGCCGGAGATCAACCCCCAGCACATCCAGATCATCGAGTCCCAGCGCAAGCGCCTGGGCACCAAGCTGGGCTTCATCGCGGTCAAGTCCAACTGCTCTCTCCAGTCCTATGTCCCCGCCCTGCACCCTCTGCGGGAGAAGTACGGCCTGAGCAAGGCTCTGGTGACCACTTATCAGGCCATTTCCGGCGCGGGCAAGACCTTCCAGACTTGGCCGGAGATGGTGGACAACGTCATCCCCTACATCGGCGGCGAGGAGGAGAAGTCCGAGCAGGAGCCGATGAAGCTGTGGGGCACCATCCAGGACGGGAAAATCGTCAACACCGACACCCCCAACATCACCTCTCAGTGCCTGCGGGTCCCTGTCAGCGACGGCCATATGGCGGCGGTGTTCATGAGCTTCGCGGGCGAAAAGCCCTCCATCGAGGAGATCAAGGAGACTTGGGCCAACTACAAGGGCCGCGCCCAGGAGTTGGAACTGCCCTCCGCCCCCAAGCAGTTCCTGCACTACTTTGAGGACCCCAACTATCCCCAGACCAAGCTCCAGCGGGACCTGGAGGGCGGCATGGCCATCTCTCTGGGCCGTCTGCGGGAGGACACCCAGTACGACTACAAATTTGTGGGCCTGAGCCACAACACCCTCCGGGGCGCTGCCGGCGGCGGTGTGCTGCTGGCGGAGCTGCTGGCCGCGGAAGGATACCTCATCCACAAGTAATCTTCACCGGGCGGCCCCGCCGCCCGGCCCCCGTTCCATTCACCGCCTGGACATTATTGTCAGAAAGGAAATCGCTATGAAAACCCCTATCTTTACCGGCGCCTGCGTCGCAATCGTGACCCCCTTTCAGGATGGCAACATCGACTTCGACAAACTGGGCGAACTGATCGAAATGCAGATCGCCGCCGGGACCGACGCCATCTGCATCTGCGGCACCACCGGCGAGTCCTCCACCATGACGGTGGAAGAGCATGAGGACGCCATTCGGTACTGCATCGAAAAGGTGAACCACCGCTGCAAGGTGGTGGCCGGGACGGGCAGCAACTGCACCAGGAGCGCCCTGGAGCTGAGCCTCTTTGCCGAGAAGTGCGGCGCGGACGGTCTGCTGCTGGTCACCCCGTATTACAACAAGACCACCCAGGCCGGTCTGGTGAAACACTATACCTACATCGCGGATCGGGTCAACACCCCCATGATCCTCTACAACGTGCCTTCCCGCACCGGCATCTCCTTCACCGCGGATACCTATTACCAACTCTCCAAGCACCCCATGATCAACGGCATCAAGGAGGCTTCTGGAAACTTCTCCCTAGTGGTCCACACCCGCGCCCTGTGCGGCGACGAGATGAACATTTGGTCCGGCAACGACGACCAGGTGGTGCCCATCATGTCCATGGGCGGCAAGGGCGTTATCTCCGTGCTGTCCAACATCCAGCCCAAGACGATGGTGGATATGACTCACGCCTGTCTGGAGGGCGACTTCGCCGAGGGCGCCCGCATCCAGGCCGAGTGCTACGACCTGTGTGAGGCCATTTTCACCGAGGTCAACCCCATCCCCGTCAAGGCGGCCATGGAGATGATGGGCCTGTGCAATGCCGAGGCCCGTATGCCCCTGTGTGAGATTTCCGCTGCCAACAAGGAGAAGCTGCGCGCTGTCCTGGCCAAGAAGGGCCTGCTGCCCCAGGGCTGAGGAGGAACGCCATGCAAAAGATTATCATTTCCGGCTACAACGGCAAAATGGGGCAGGTGGTGGAATCCATCTGCGCTGCCGATGCGGACGTGGAGGTGGTGGCCGGGTTCGACGTGAACCAGGCCCCCCGCCCCTATCCCGTCTACGTCTCTCCCGCCAACTTCACCGGCGAGGCCGACGCGGTCATCGATTTCTCCAGCCCCAAGGCACTGGACGGTCTGCTGGCTTTCTGCCTGGAGCGGAAGGTCCCCGTGGTGCTGGCCACCACCGGCTACTCTGAGGAGCAGCTGGCCCAAATCGACGAGGCCGCAAAATCCATCCCCGTGTTCCGCAGCGGCAATATGTCCCTGGGCATCAACGTGCTGCTGGAGCTGGTGAAAAAGGCCGCTTCCATTCTGGGCGACAGCGTGGACATTGAAGTGGTGGAGCAGCACCACAACCGCAAGGTGGACGCTCCCTCCGGCACGGCGCTGATGATCGCCGACGCTGCGGCCTCCGCCCTGAATTACGACGTGGAATATACATGTGACCGCCACGAGCGCCGCGCTCCCCGGCCCAAGAACGAAATCGGCATCAGCTCCGTCCGAGGCGGCACCATCGTGGGAGTCCACGAGGTCATTTTCGCCGGGCGGGACGAGGTCATCGAAATCAAACACGCCGCCATGAGCCGGGAGATTTTTGCCAACGGCGCGGTCCGCGCCGCCAAATTCCTGGCCCGGCAGCAGGCCCCCGGCCTTTACAACATGGAAAATCTGGTTTCCGAATCGGAATAAAGGAAGTGCGACCTATGAGCAACATCAGTAAAATCACCTACACCAACGACATGACCCTGATTTCCCTGGCGGCGCTGCCCTGCGACAGCAAGGCCGTGGCCGACGTGCTGACCGCCTGCGCGGACAGGGGCATCAACGTGGATATGATTTCCCAGACCGCCCCCAAGGGCGGGCGGTTGAGCCTGAGCTTCTCCATTTCGGACGACTCTCTGGCCGACGCGCTGACTGTACTGGGGACCCTCCGCGCACAGCACCCCGACATTGCCCCGGAGATTTTGCCCGGCAACTGCAAGCTGGCCTTCTACGACGAGAACATGGTCGCCACCCCCGGCGTGGCGGCGAAGGTGTTCTCCCTGCTGTCCCAGGCGGGTGTGGAGGTCATGCTGGTGACCACCTCTGACTATGACATCTCCATGCTGGTCCCAGCCCATATGCTCTCCGACGCCCGGAACGTGCTGGCGGAGGCGTTCGGCCTGACCCCGGTTGAGGTCGCGTTTTAAGACAGCGCCATGAAGTGGGACGAGCTGGAGGCCACCTGCAAAGTCTGCACCAACTGCAAGCTGTGTGAGCGGCGGCACAACGTGGTCTTTGGGGACGGCAACCCCCGGGCCGAGGTCATGTTCATCGGGGAAGGCCCCGGCGAGCAGGAGGACTTGAGCGGCGTCCCCTTTGTGGGGCGGGCGGGACAGCTGCTGACCGATATGCTGAAGATCATCGACCTGGACCGCTCCCAATACTACATCACCAACATCGTCAAGTGCCGCCCGCCCGGAAACCGGGACCCGGAGAGCGCTGAGCAGGACGCCTGCATGGGCTATCTCCGCAGCCAGGTGCGGATGATAAAACCGAAAATCATCATCTGCCTGGGGCGCATTGCCGCCATGCGGCTGATTCGCTCGGATTACCGCATCACCAAAGAGCACGGACAGTGGGTGAAGAGCGGTCCCTTCTGGATGACCGCCATCTACCACCCCTCCGCACTGCTGCGGGACCTGAACAAGCGCCCGGAGACCTTCGACGACCTGATGTCCATCCAGGAAAAAATCCGGGAGGTGTGTACCCACACCTACCCGGAGCAACAAAACTAAACCAAAATGGGGCCGTACCACAACCGCTGTCGTGGTACGGCCCTTTTGTCATTGGAATGTGCTATTCAACGGTCAATTCCGTAGCGGAGAGGATAGACGTGCTTTCGCCGTCCTCCGGCACCTCGTAGGTGATGGTCACCCGGTCGCCCTCGTTGAGGATGACCGCCTCCTCCGCTTGGGCGGCGCTGATGGCATAGTAGCTGTCGCCGTCCTCCAGCCGGAGGTAATAATAGGTGTCGCCGCTGATGACCGCGGAGCGAATTTCCTCAACAGTGCCGGAGACGGTGGCGGTGTCCGCCACGACCTCATCCACCGGGTCCTCCACCTTGATGCCGTTTTGAATCAGCAGCGTCTCATAGTTGGCCTGACACTCGGCCACAGTGGAACCGGTGGCCGTCACCTGGTAATCGGACACGTTGACCATGGCGTACATCTTCACCAGGGCGGCGCTGTCCTTCAGCGCCATAAAGTAGGTGGGCTGGTCGGAGATGTTCAGCAGAATGGGGAAGGTGGCGGAGTAGTTCAGGTGCTGTACCGCGCCCTCGGCGCTGCTCATGGCAGAGTACTCCTCCGCGCCGGTGATGTTGTAGTATTTGGCCTCCTTGGTGCGCTGGTTCACCAGGATAAAGCCCACGTTTGACTCGTCGGAACCGGCAGAGGTGACGCCGGTGTACATATACACATCGTCGTTCAGGGCGATGTAGTTGTAGCCCTCGGTGGTGGTGGTGACGCCCTTCTGTCCCAGCCAGCTGTTCAGCCAGCCGTTGACCAGCGCGCCCCGGTAGTTGTACTGGGTGATGATGGTGCTGGCGCTGTACACCCGGTCCACCCAACTGGGGACCTCTTCGTAATACTCACATTCGCCGGTGACGGCGTTGACCAGCACCGCGCCCTTCACGTCCACGCCGCCGAACAGCCCGATGGTCCGCACCTCCCGGGAGCAGACCCACCAGGGGTTGCCCTCGTCGTCGATTTCAAAGTTCATGTCCCCAAACATGAAGGTGGGGTAATTGAACCGCAGGTGCCGGTACAGGTTCCGGTTGAAGTGCTCGCAGTCGGAGTATTTGATGCCCTCCTCCAGCTGCACCAGCTCGGCCTCCTGGGTGACCATGTTGACCACGATATACCCCGGCAGACCCTCGCTCCGGTTGTTGAACCACTTGATGAGGTCGCCGTACTCCAGGGGGGAGACCCGGACGGGCTGCTGGTTGTAGTTGATTTGGGAGTAGTTGTCGCTGACCTCAAACTGAGAGACCAGGTTGGAGTTGGTGCTGATGTTGCCCAGGGCGCGTTTGCCCAATTGAATGGCGGAGTCCTCGTCCAGCATGGGGATCTCGTTGTAGGAGATTTGGGCCACGTCCTCGGTGAAGTCGCCGGTCTCCACCTGGAGCAGGTTATAGTAGGCTTTCGCGTGGAAGATGGGCATGGAGATGAGGGACCCCACCAGCCCCACCGCCATGCACAGGGCGATGATGACCACGGGAGCGCTCATGATGTCCCGGATACCGTGGGTGAACACCGCTGTCTGTTTGTGGACGGAAAAGCCCCGGTTGATGTGAATGACGCCGTTGCCGTCCTGCTCAAAGAGGGGTTCCGAGCTGGCCCGTTCCTCCCGGCGGCTCTCCTTGGCAGGGGAGAGGATGGCCCGCGCCATCAGGAAAATGACGCACAGCACAATGATAAACGCATACAGGTCGTAGGACTTGGGGTTCAGCGGCGGCAGTGCCACATAGTAGTACACAGCGCCCAGCACGACCGTCACCAGCAGGCTTTTCAGGGTCGTTGCGAGGGGTGTCTTAGGGGATTTGTTGTTCACAGAGAACGCCTCCTTTGTGTTAGCTGTTCGATTTCGGTTGGTGACACATAACCAACAGCCAACGGCTAATAGCTTATCGCTTAAATCAAGTGTATCACAGGTTGATGGGAAAGGCAAACGATTCCCGGCGTTTTTGAAAAAATCCTTCGGCGCTGGCAAAGAGCCGCCCGATGTGGTATACTGAGAAAAAACCCGAAGGAGCGATTTTGGCTATGGCAAACATCATTGAGATCACAGACCTTTCCGACCCGGCGCTGGACCTGTTCCTCCGGCTGACCGAGGCCCAGCTGCGCAACCGGCTGGAGCCGGAGAAGGGAGTTTTCATCGCGGAAAGTCCCAAGGTCATTCGCCGGGCGCTGGAGGCCGGGTGTCAGCCAGTGGCCTTTTTGATGGAGCGGCGGCACATCCAGGGGCAGGCCAGGGAACTGCTGGAGGGCTGCGGCGACATTCCGGTGTACACGGCGGACCGGGAGGTGCTGGCCGGGTTGACGGGCTACCAACTGACCAGGGGCATCCTCTGCGCCATGCGCCGCCCGAAGCTGCCCACGGTGGAGGAGCTGTGCGAAAACGCCCATCGGGTGGCGGTGCTGGAGGGCATTGTGGACGCCACCAACGTGGGGGCCATCTTCCGCTCAGCGGCGGCGCTGTTCATCGACGCGGTGCTGGTGACGCCTACCTGCTGCGACCCGCTGTACCGCCGGGCGGCGCGGGTCAGCATGGGGACGGTGTTCCAGGTGCCCTGGACCCGCATCGGGGACACGGCGGCGGACTGGCCCCACCCCGGCATGGAGCGGCTGCAAGGGCTGGGGTTCCGCACCACGGCCATGGCCCTGACCGACGACGCCTTATCCATTGAAAATCTCCGGCTGCGGGAAGAGGACAAGCTGGCCATCGTCCTGGGGACGGAAGGGGACGGCCTTTCGCCCCACACCATCGCCGGGTGCGACTACGCGGTGCAAATTCCCATGTCCCACGGCGTGGACTCGCTGAACGTGGCGGCGGCCAGCGCGGTGGCCTTTTGGGAGCTACGGCGGCGGTGAGCAGAAGCCTAATCCATCAGAAGCGCTGCAACGTCCATCATCAGGGAACAATCATTTGATTTTTTGTTTGCACTTTTTCCTCATCAGGCGTATACTGTCTCTATCACCCTGGAAAGGGGCAAAACAATGCTGCTGAACATTCTCGCCGTAGGGGATGTGGTGTCCCAATCCGGCGTCACCTGCCTGCGCCGCCATCTGCCCACGCTCAAACGGCTCAACCAGGTCCATTTCACCGTGGTCAACGGCGAAAACGCCGCCGGTGTGGGCCTGACCGAGGACAACGCGCTGGACATTTTCACCGCCGGGGCGGATGTCATCACCCTGGGCAACCACACCTGGGGCAAAATCAAAATCACCCAATTTCTGGAGGACAACCGGTATATCCTCCGGCCCGCCAACTTCCCCCAGCGGCTCCCCGGGCGGGGCTGGGCGGTCTACGAGGGACCGATGGGTCTGCGCATCGGGGTGGTCAATCTGATTGGCCGGGTGGAGATGGACCCCAACGTGGATAACCCCTTCACAGTGGCCGATTCCGTCCTGGCAAAGATGGACGCGGACATCGTCCTGGCGGACTTCCACGCCGAGGCCACCAGCGAGAAGCTGGCTATGGGCTGGTATCTGGACGGGCGGGTCTCCGCCCTCTGGGGGACCCACACCCATGTTCCAACCGCTGACAACCGGGTGCTGCCCAAAGGCGCCGGCTATGTCACCGATTTGGGTATGACCGGCCCCAGAAACTCGGTCATCGGCATCCAGCCGCAGATCTCCATCAACAAATTCCTGGGCGGGCTGCCCCGCCGGTACGAACCGGCCCCCGGCCCCTGCCAACTCAACGCTGTCCTCTTCACGGTGGACAGCGACAAGCGCACCTGCCTGCGCGCAGAGCGCATCGACATTACCGACTGACGGCATGGGGGAAAGACAGAACTATGAGTCAGCAAATTTCTGAAAACCAGACCGAACAGGACGCCCCCAGCGGGGGCTGGCGCAGAGATGTCTATGACTGGCTGCAAACCCTGGCCCTGGTGCTGGTGTTCATCACCATTTTCTTTACGTTTTTTGGCATGGTGTTCGGCGTGTCCGGCTCCTCCATGTACCCCACCCTCCACGATGGCGACGCCATGCTCATCCAGCGCATCGGTTACTCCCCCCAGCAAGGGGACATCGTGGTGCTGAAAAAGGATGGGTTTCCCTACGAGGACGATTCCGAGGCCATTGTCAAGCGGATCATCGCCGTGGCGGGCCAGACGGTGGAGATCGACTACGACGCCAACACCGTCTATGTGGACGGTGTCGCCCTGGCGGAGGATTATCTGAACTTTGCCAACGAGGGCACCGAGCAGTACGGGGACGACTACATGGTGGAGCGGGATGGTATGGTGTACAGCAGCTTCCAGGTGCCGGAGGGGTGCATCTTCGTTATGGGCGACAACCGCAACGGCTCCACCGACAGCCGCTATGCTGCCCTGGGCATGGTGGACACCCGGTATGTGCTGGGCAAGGCAGTCTGCGTCTTTTTCCCCTTCTCCGACGCCAGGTGGCTGAGCTGAGGATGAGACGCGAAAAAAGCACTTCAAAAAATGCAAGACCAAAGGACGGGCTTTGACGAGGTCCGTCCTTTTTTCGCTGTCAGGGGCGGTTGCGACAAATTTTGTTTCGCATTTTGCACTGTTATTGTGCAGTAATTCACATTTCACCGGTTTTGTAGGGAAGAAAACTGTGGGTTTTGCACTGGAATTTCAGAGGGCAAAATGCTAAAATACAGTTTAGCGTCAGCGGAACCGTTTTGCGTGCAGAAAATAACTGCGCGAACGGCGAAAACACGCAGAAAGGAAGTGAAAAAATTGGGAAATCTGGCTGAAACGATCATAGAGGAAATGCAGTGCGAAACGGTCTTTTCCATCGGCCCGCTGGACTTCTCCGAAGGCGTTGTGGTCTCGTGGATCGTTATCGCGGTGCTGGTCATCCTCTCCGCGCTGCTGACCCGGAACCTGAAGGTGGACCACATCTCCAAACGCCAGGCGGCGGTGGAATACGTCGTGGTCTGGTTGGAGAACCTGGTGGAAGGCATGGTGGGCGAAAAGGGCCGCCGCTACGTCCCCTATCTGGTGACCATCCTCCTCTATATCAGCCTGGCCAACATCTTCGGCATTTTTGGCTTCAAGCCCCCCACCAAGGAGCTGAACGTCCCCCTGTGCCTTGCCATTTTCAGCATCGTTTTGGTGCAGGTGGCCAGTATCCGGGAAAAGGGCGTCAAGGGATGGCTCCATGGGTTCACACAGCCGGTGGCCATCGTCACCCCGTTTAACATTTTGGATCTGGTCACACGGCCTTTGTCCCTGTGTATGCGTCTGTTCGGCAACGTGCTGGGCGCGTTCGTCATTATGGAGCTGATCGAGGCTGTGGTGCCGATGGTGTTGCCGATGGTGTTCAGTCTCTACTTTGACTTCTTCGACGGCATTTTGCAAGCCTATGTGTTTGTATTTTTGACCAGCATGTACATCAAGGAAGCGTTGGAGTGAGCTGTTAGCTATTAGCCATTAGCTGTTAGCAGGTACTTCCAGTCAAACGCAAACAGCTAAGAATATGACCAAGAGCAAAATCAGCCGCTTGTACGGCGCTGTCAGTAACAAGTTACAACTGCCAAGCCAATAGCTAAAAGCTAGGAGCTAAGAGCTAAAACAAAGGAGCGTAATAATATGGGTACTCTTCAAGCAATCGGCGCAGGTATCGCCGTCCTCTGCGGTCTGGGCGCCGGCGTCGGCATCGGCATCGCCACCGCCCACGCCATGGACGCCATCGCCCGCCAGCCGGAGGCCAGCGGTAAAATTCAGTCCTCTCTGATCCTGGGCTGCGCCCTGGCCGAGGCCACCGCCATCTATGGCTTTGTCATCGCGCTGCTCATCATTCTGCTGCTGTGACGCGAAAAAGGAGGAAACGACATTGCTTCGAGTAGATATTGGGCTGCTCTGGACAGCGATCAACCTGGTCGTCCTCTATGTGTTAATGCAGAGATTTCTGTTCAAGCCCGTTCATAAAATTTTAGAGCAGCGCCAGGCTCAGGTGGACCAGAGCCTGGCGGACGCGGAGGCGGCTAAGGCTCAGGCGCTGAAGTTGGAGCAGGAGCACAGCACTTCTCTGACCAAGGTGGAAGAGGAAAAACAGCGTATCCTCCAGGATGCCCAGCAGAAGGCCAACCAGGAATACGCCCGCATCGTGGCCGACGCCAACACCACCGCCCAGGGCATCATCCAGAACGCCGAGACCCAGGCCGAGGCGCGGAAGAAGGACATCCTGCAAAAGGCCCAGGGGGAAATCACCGAGATCGTCGTGGCGGCCGCGGCGAAGGTGGCCTATGCCAACGCCGAGCACGACAGCGACCTCTACGACCAGTTTTTGAAGAAGGCGGCGGAAGAAGATGACTGAGCAGACCAAGGGAACACTCCAGGCGGTTCTGTCCTATGTCACAGCGCCCAGTCCCCAACAGCTGGAGGGCATCCGCGCCTTTTTGCAGAAAAAGTATGCCTGTCAGGATGTAGAACTGACCCTCCGGGAGGATAAGAGCCTGGTCAGCGGCTTCACGCTCCAGGCCGGGGCGGACGAGTACGACTGTGGTCGGCCCAGGGCCGGGTGGAGCAGTTCCGGGAACGGCTCAAGGCGGTGCGCGCCGTGGGCAGTCTGGAGGACATCATCCCGTTGCTGAAGGCGGAGGTCACAGACTTTGACCTGGAGGCCAAAAACCAGGAGGTGGGCGTCGTCCGGTACGTGGGCGACGGCATCGCCACCATCGACGGCATCGATCACGCCATGTACGGCGAAATCATCCAGTTCGACTCCGGCGACAAGGGCATGGTGCAGGACATCCGCCGGGACGAGATCGGCTGCATCCTGTTCAGCAACGGCGCGAACATCCACCAGGGCAGTCGGGTCATGCGCACCGGCAGAATGGCGGGTATCCCCGTGGGGGATGCGTTCCTGGGCCGGGTGGTGGACGCGCTGGGCGCGCCCATCGACGGCGGCGGCCCCATTGACGCCGCGGGCTATCGTCCCATTGAAAGTCCTGCCCCCAGCATCGTGGACCGGCGCAGCGTCGGCGTTCCCCTGGAGACGGGTATCCTGGCCATCGACTCCATGTTCCCCATTGGCCGGGGCCAGCGGGAGCTGATTATCGGCGACCGGCAGACCGGCAAGACCTCCATCGCCATCGACGCCATTCTGAACCAGAAGGGCAAGAATGTGGTGTGCATCTACGTGGCCGTGGGCCAAAAGGCCAGCGCCGTGGCGAAAATCGTCAACACCCTGAAAAAATACGGCGCGCTGGAGTACACCATCGTGGTCAACGCCACCGCCAGCGACGCCGCCCCGCTGCAATACATCGCACCCTACTCCGGCACCGCCCTGGGCGAGTATTTCATGTACCGGGGCCAGGACGTGCTCATCGTCTACGACGACCTCTCCAAGCACGCGGTGGCCTACCGCGCCCTGTCGCTGCTGCTGGAGCGCAGCCCCGGCCGGGAGGCGTACCCCGGCGACGTGTTCTATCTTCACTCCCGTCTGCTGGAGCGGTCTGCCCGGCTCAGCGACAAGCTGGGTGGCGGTTCCATCACCGCGCTGCCCATCATCGAGACCCAGGCGGGGGATGTCTCCGCCTATATCCCCACCAACGTCATCTCCATCACCGACGGCCAGATTTTCCTGGAGAGCGACCTGTTCTTCTCCGGCCAGCGGCCTGCCGTCAACGTGGGCCTCTCCGTCTCCCGTGTGGGCGGCGCGGCCCAGAGCAAGGCCATGAAGTCCGCCGCCGGTTCCATCCGTATCGACCTGGCCCAGTACCGGGAGATGGAGGTGTTCACTCAGTTCTCCTCCGATTTGGATGAGAGTACCAAGGAACAGCTGGCCTACGGCGCGGGGGTGATGGAGCTGCTCAAGCAGAGCCTGTGCCAGCCCATGACCATGCCGGAGCAGGTCATCTCCCTGGTGACGATGACGGCCCGTGTCATGCTGAACATTCCCGTGGGCAAGCTGCGCTCCTTCCGCAGTTCCATGCTGGACTACTTCGCGGCGGAGCAGCGTGACATTATCCGCGACCTGGAGACCGGCCAGGTGCTGACCGACAGCCTGCGGCAGCGCATCGTCGCCGCAGCCCTGGAGTTCAAACGGTCCCAGTACCCGGACCTAGTCTAAGCGGGTGAGCATATGGCAAACACCAGAGAGATCAAGGGACGCATCAAAAGCATCCAGGACACCCGAAAAATCACCAACGCCATGTATCTGATCTCCTCCACCAAGCTGCGGAAGGTGAAAAAGGAGCTGGACGCCACCCGGCCCTATTTTTCCACCCTGCAAAAGGCCATCGTCCGCATGGCGCAGCATTCGCCGGAGGGGGAGAGCCGATATTTCATCAACCACGAGCGAGAGATGCCCACGTCATTGCACCGGGGGTTCCTGGTCATCACCGCCGACAAGGGGCTGGCCGGGGCCTACAACCACAACGTATTGAAGTTAGCCATGCAGCAGATGGAGGGGCAGACCAAACCGAGCCTGTTCGTGGTGGGGGAGTACGGCCACCAGTTCTTCAAAGAGCGGCACATCCCCATCGAGCAGAGCTTTCTCTACACCGCCCAGAACCCCACGCTGGACCGGGCCAGGCGTATCGCCTTGGAGCTGCTGGACCGCTACGACCGGGGCGAGCTGGACGGCATCCACATCATTTACACCAACGTGAAAAACGCTGTGGCAAATGATGCCATCATGACCCGACTGCTGCCCCTGGACCGGGAAGCGCTGATCGCAGACGAACCGGCGACAGACCGCAGCCTGGAGCTGGAGGACATCCGCACCAGCTACGAGTTTAACCCCTCCCTGGATGAGGTGTTGGACCACCTGATCCCCAACTATCTGGTGGGATTTGTGTACAGCGCACTGGTGGACTCCTTCTGCGCCGAGCAGAACGCCCGGATGATGGCCATGGATGCGGCCAACCGCAACGCGGATGCAATGCTGCACGACCTGAACATCCAGTACAACCGGGCAAGGCAGGCCATGATCACCCAGGAGATCACCGAGGTCGCCGCCGGAGCCAAGGCCCAGCGGAAGATCAAATCTGTTTGAGGAAAGGAGAACTGTACCCTTGAACACAGGTAACATTGTTCAAATCTCTGGTCCCGTGGTGGACGTGGAGTTTCAAGACGGTTCTCTGCCGAGAATCAACGAGGCCCTGGAGATCCAGGGCCTGGAGCGGCGCAGCGTTATGGAGGTCGCCCAGCACATCGGCGGCAACGTGGTACGCTGCATCATGCTCAGCCCCAGTGAGGGCCTCTACCGGGGCATGACCGTCACCGCTACCGGCGACAGCATTCAGGTCCCTGTGGGCGAGGCCACTTTGGGCCGCCTGTTCAACGTACTGGGGGACCCCATCGACGGCGCGGGCGAGGTCAAGGCCCAGCAGAAGTGGGGTATCCACCGCAAACCCCCAGCCTTTGACCAGCAAAGCCCCGTGGTGGAAATGCTGGAGACCGGCATCAAGGTCATCGACCTGCTGGCCCCCTACGCCAAGGGCGGCAAGGTAGGTCTGTTTGGCGGCGCCGGCGTGGGCAAAACGGTGCTGATTCAGGAGCTGATCCACAACGTAGCCACGGAACACGGCGGCTACTCCATCTTCACCGGCGTAGGCGAGCGGTCCCGTGAGGGCAACGACCTGTGGACCGAAATGAGCGAGAGCGGCGTGCTGAACAAGACCTCCCTGGTCTTTGGACAGATGAACGAGGCCCCCGGTGTGCGTATGCGGGTGGCGGAGACCGGCCTGACCATGGCCGAATACTTCCGGGACGTGGAACACAAGGACGTTCTGCTGTTTATCGACAACATCTTCCGGTTCGTCCAGGCCGGCAGCGAGGTCTCCGCCCTGCTGGGGCGCATCCCCTCCGCCGTGGGCTACCAGCCCACCCTGGCCAACGAGATGGGCGAGTTGCAGGAGCGCATCGCCTCCACTAAGGACGGCTCTGTCACCTCCGTGCAGGCGGTCTACGTCCCTGCGGACGACCTGACCGACCCGGCTCCGGCCACCACCTTCACCCATTTGGACGCCACCACTGTGCTGAGCCGGAAAATCGTGGAGAAGGGCATCTACCCCGCTGTGGACCCGCTGGAGTCCACCTCCCGTATCTTGGAGCCGGAGATCGTGGGCCTGGAACACTACACCACCGCCCGCAAGGTCCAGGAAATGCTGCAAAAGTACCGGGAATTGCAGGACATCATCGCCATTCTGGGCATGGAGGAGCTGGGCGAGGACGACCGGCTCACCGTCTACCGGGCCAGAAAAATCGAGCGGTTCCTGTCCCAGCCCTTCCACGTGGCCGAGGCGTTTACCGACGTGCCCGGCTGCTACGTCCCCGTCAGCGAGACCATTCGCGGCTTCAAGGCCATCATCGAGGGCCGGATGGACGCTTACCCGGAGGCAGCGTTCTTCAATGTGGGTACCATCGACGAGGTGGTGGAAAAGGCCAAGCGCATGGAGGCCCAGAATGGAGGAATTTAAGCTGCTGCTCATCAGCGCGGAGCGGCTGTTCTACAACGGCCCCTGCGTCAGCCTGGTGATCCCCGCTTTCGATGGTTCCGTAGGTATCCTGGCCCACCACGCTGAAACGGTGACGGCGCTGGTCCCCGGCGAGCTGCGCTACACCACCCCCGACGGGGCCACCACCGTTGTGGCCTCTGGGCCGGGCTTTGCCCTGGTCAATAACCGGGACGTGGTGGTGTTGGTGGACACCATCGAGCGCCCGGAGGAAATCGACGCCAACCGCGCCCGCCGGGAATACGAGGAGGCACAGGAGGCCCTGCGGCAGAAGCAAAGCCAAAAGGAGCATCGTATGACCGAAATGGCCCTGGCGAAAGCCCTGGGGCGGCTCCAGGTGAAGGATCATTACCGTTAAGGTGAAATGCTTTATATGTTGAAAAGTGCCCAGAACTGAGGTTCTGGGCGCTTTTTTGCGGTTAAAAGATGAAAATTACATAAAAAATGAAGTGATATTCTAAAAAACAGATGAAAAAGTCTCCCTCCGCGAGAAAATGTGATACCATCTATTGGTGAACAGAGAAAAAGAAGGAGGCCCTGCTGTTATGGCACAGAAAACAACCCAAAAGCGTCGAAAGCGTTCCCACAGACTGAGAAACGGCCTGCTGCTGGCGGTGCTACTGCTTGCTGCGGTAACTACGGTCACCACGCTCCATACTGCCCTTCGTTCGTGGCGGCTGGCGACAGATGGCTGTCCCGATAGCCTGATTTCCCTGCTGGAGCGCAACCCGGAGACGCAGGACTTTGTCCTGGACTACCCGGAGCACAAGGGCACCCACGCAGAAGATTTATCCGGTGAGGTGGTCCAGGGGGAGATTCCGCTGTTTTTGCAGTGGGATGAACGTTGGGGCTATGAGACCTACGGCGACGATTTTCTGGCCGTCACCGGCTGCGGCCCCACCTGTCTGTCCATGGTGGTCTGCGGACTGACCGGGGAGGGCCGATGGAATCCTTATGCTGTGGCGGACTGGGCAGAGGAACAAGGGTACTATGTGGACGGCGTCGGTTCCTCGTGGGAACTGATGGACCAGGGCGCACAGTTCCTGGGCCTGACCGTGGTGGATGTCAGCTATAATGCGGACAGTATTTTAGCGGCGCTGGGGGAGGGGACCCCCATCATTTGCAGCATGGGGCCGGGAGATTTTACCTCCTCCGGGCATTTTATTGTGCTGACCGGTGTGGACGATGATGGAAACGTCACTGTCAACGACCCCAACAGCCGGAAGAACAGCCAGAAAATCTGGGCCATTGATACCCTGATACCGCAAATGCGAAACCTGTGGGGGTATTGCCTGTAAGCCTGCTCCCTTCATACGAAACCGCCTGCCCGATTCCCCGGACAGGCGGTTTTAACGTTATTTTTGACTTATCCGCGCAGCACGACCTTGCGGTACACTTTCTTGCCCTTGCGGAGCACCAGCCCATCAGCGGGAACAGCATAGGTCGCGTCGATGGCGGCGACCTTTTCGCCGTCCACGGACACGCCGCCGCCCTTCACCAGCTTTTTGGCCTCGCCGTTGGAGACGGCCAGCCCCGCCTGAACCAGCAGCTTGACGATGGAGATCTTGCCGTCGGTCAGGTCGTCCTCGGACAGCTCTGTCGTGGGCATATCCGCCTGCTGCGTGCCGACGCCGAAGAGACTGCGGGCGGTCTGCTGGGCCTTGGTCGCTTCTTCCTCCCCGTGAACCAGCTTGGTCAGCTCGAAGGCCAGCACCTCCTTGGCCTGGTTGAGCTTGCTGTCCTGCCAGGTTTCCATGACGGCGATTTCCTCCAGGGGTACTTCAGTGAGCATTTTCAGGCACTTGATGACGTCGCTGTCACTGACGTTGCGCCAGTACTGGTAGAACTCGTAGGGGGAGGTTTTGTTCGGGTCCAGCCACACCGCGCCCTTTTCCGTCTTGCCCATCTTCTTGCCCTCGCTGTTCAGCAGCAGGGTGATGGTCATGGCGGCGGCATCGGTCTTGCCCAGCTTCCGGCGGATCAGCTCCAGGCCGCCCAGCATGTTGGACCACTGGTCGTTGCCGCCGAACTGGAAGTTGCAGCCGTACTTTTGGTACAGGACGTAGAAGTCGTAGCTCTGCATGATCATGTAGTTGAACTCCAGGAAGGAAAGGCCCTTCTCCATCCGCTGCTTGTAGCACTCGGCCCGCAGCATATTGTTCACGGAGAAGCAGGCGCCCACCTCTCGCAGCAGGTCCACATAGTTCAGGTTCAGCAGCCAGTCGGCGTTGTTGACCATCATGGCCTTGCCCTCGCCGAAGTCGATGAACCGGCTCATCTGCTTCTGGAAACACTCGATGTTGTGCTGGATGGTCTCGCGGGTCAACATTTTGCGCATATCGCTCTTGCCGGAGGGGTCGCCGATCATGCCGGTGCCGCCGCCCAGCAGGGCGATGGGCCGGTTGCCCGCCTTTTGCAGGCGGCGCATCAGGCTCAGAGCCATAAAGTGGCCCACGTGGAGGGAGTCCGCCGTGGGGTCAAAGCCGATGTAGAAGGTGGCCTTGCCGTTGTTGATGAGCTCCCGGACCTGGTCCTCGTCGGTGACCTGGGCGATGAGGCCCCGGGCTTGTAGTTCTTCATAGATTTGCATGGTTGTTCGTCTCCTTCAAATGTTGTTTCAGACAGAAGACTGCGCCAAAAAGCCCCCTATCCGCACTGGGACAGAGGGCGCAAATGCACGGTACCACCTCTGATGCGTCGGCCCCTCGCGGGGCGAACCTCAGGGAGTCGAGGACTCCGGCGAGATAACGGTCGCAAACCGGCTGCGCCTACTTGGGAAAAACCGTTGGGGCAGCTGCTCAAGGGGGTATTCACGAGGGCCGCTTGCTTCCTTGCACCACCCGGAAGCTCTCTAAAAAACGGCGGGGACGCTACTCTTCCCTGTCATCGCATATTGTTACTTGGCTTGTCAGGTATTCTAACGGATTTCGCCGGGAATGTCAAGAGGCTTTTGAAAAGTTTTTCTCCTTTATCCTTCACCACGCAGCTCTTTTCGGTACGCCTCCGACTGCTCCAGCAGTTCCCCGGCGCTTTTCAGCAGGGCGGGGGTGACCACGCTGCCGCCGGTGAGCCGGGCCAGCTCCTCCCGCCGACGCTGGGGGGTCAGCCGTTCCACGTCGGTGTAGGTGCGCCCGTCCCGTTCCCCCTTCTCGACGGAGAAATGCACGTCGGCCATGGCCGCAATCTGGGGCAAGTGGGTGACGGTCAGCACCTGCTTGCGGCGGGCCACGTCCGCCATCTTCTGGGCCACTTTGGTTGCCGCCCGGCCGGAGACGCCGGTGTCCACCTCGTCAAAGACCAGAGTGGTGATGGACTCGTTTTCCGCCAGGACGTTTTTCAACGCCAGCATAATGCGGGCCAGCTCGCCGCCGGAGGCGATTTTGTGGATGGGTTTCAAATCCTCCCCCACGTTGGCGGACATCAGGAACTGCACCTGGTCCATGCCCGTCTCGTCCATGTGGAAGGAGCCTTCTTTGGGGGCAAACTGCACCTGAAAGCGCACCTTTGGCATATCCAGGTCGGCCAGTTCCTTTTGAATCCGCTGCTCCAGAGAGCGCGCCTGCTCCTTCCGGGCCTCGGTCAGTTTTTTGCCACGGGCGGCGGCCTCCCGCAGCGCCCCCACCAGCTGCCGGGTCAGCTGCTCAATGCGGTCGCTGGAATACTGAATCTCCTCCAGCTCCTGCTTGCAGCGCTCCAGATAGGCCAGCATCTCCTCCACCGTGGACCCGTACTTTTTCCGCAGCCGGTAAATCAGGTCCAGTCGACTTTCCAGCTCGTCCAGCTCGTGGGGAGAGATCTCCAGCCCCTCTTTTTTCTCCTGCACCCGCTCCGCCGCATCGGTCAGCGTGTACCGCAGCTCGGAAAGACTGTCGCTGAGGGCAGCCAGCTCCTGGCTGTACCGCCCTCCGGCCCGCAGCGCCTCCTCCGCGGTCTCCACCAGGGAGATGGCGCCGTCCCGGTCATCGCCGCCGTAGAGGGCGAAAAACGCTGTGTCGATGGCGTCCATCAGTTTTCCGGCGTTGCGGAGCAGGTTTCGCCGCTCGGTCAGTTCTTTGTCCTCGCCGGGTTTCAGGTTGGCCCGCTCCAGCTCATCGATTTGATAGGTCAGCGAGTCAATGCGCCGGGCCTTCTCCGCCTCGCCCATTTGAAGAGCGCTGATCTGCTTTTTCAGTGCGGCGACCTGGTGGTATGCCTGTTGGAACTCAGCCAGAAGGGGAGCGGTCTCCCCGTAGCTGTCCAGATAGGAGAGGTGACACTCCGGGTCTAACAGCTGTTGGCCGTCGTGCTGGCCGTGGATGTTCAGCAGCTGCCGCCCCAGCTCCCGCAGCTGGGCCAGCGGCACCGGGCGACCGTTCAGACGGCAGAGGTTTTTCCCGTCCAGGCGCAGCTCCCGCTGGAGCAGCAGATTGCCCTCCTCGTCCGGCCCAATGCCGTTTTCCGCGAACCAGTCCAGCGCTGAAAGCTCAGAAAAAGTGGCGCTGACCAGGGCGGATTTCGCCCCGGTGCGAATCAAATCGCGGGAGGTGCGTCCCCCCAGCACCGCGCCGATGGCGTCCACCACGATGGACTTACCCGCGCCGGTCTCGCCGGTCAGGACGTTAAAGCCCTTGTCGAACTGAATTTCCGCCGACTCGATCACGGCGATATTCTCAATGTGCAGCACAGAAAGCATAGTCGTACCCTCGAAGCAGGTGTTTAGAACTTTTGTTCTATAATACCACCACAGACGTTGAGCTGTCAATCCCTATTTTGTCCTTGTCAGAGCAATTCGCTTGCAGTATTTCGTGTTTCCAAAGCAGTTGCCACTTGTTTACCATCGCCGAAGCTGTTATAATGAATGAGAAAGAGACAGCGGGGGAGACATCGAATGAAAAAATGCAGAATTACCGTCATACGGGTGGCCGCATACGAGGATTTGATGAAAAAATATGAAAACCCCCTCTCCAATGCCTGCGACATGGCGGAGGGACAGGTTTTCATCGCAAACGGCTGGGAAAAGCCGGAAGGGTTTTGCGACAGCGCATGGGAGACCCTCTCGCCCTTTGTCATGACGCTGGCATACGGCGGTGAGGACATTTACAGCGGCTGGATGAAGAACAAGAAATCGGCGATGGTCTCCTGCAACGATGGGTTCCGACCCGTCAGCTTCCTGATTGAAGCGCTGGAGGAGGACGCAGAGGAAAGAACGGAACAAGAGAGAAAGGCGAAGTGATTTACATGGATTCCATCAAGAAAGAAAATTTTGAATGTGTACGGGATGGTCTGACCATCCGCGGGCTTTATTACCGCCCCCAGGGACAGGACCTCCCCATCGCCATCGTCAGCCATGGGTTTACGTCAAATTACCAGACCACAAAGGGGTATGCAAAATGGTTTGCGGCGCATGGGTATGCCGCCTTTTGCTTCGACTTCAACGGCGGCGGTCTGCCGAGCAAAAGCGATGGGGACACCGAGAAGATGACCATCTTTACCGAAG
The DNA here is from genome assembly GCA_020859945.1 of Clostridiales bacterium. Lineage (GTDB taxonomy): Bacteria > Bacillota > Clostridia > Oscillospirales > Oscillospiraceae > Onthomonas. Next base: position 83,929 of record JAJBVG010000019.1, read on the forward strand.
AAAAAGACCTGAAGGCAGTCGTGGCCTATGCACGCTCCCTGCCCGAGACTGACGGCTCCGCCGTGACCCTGATGGGATGCAGCCAGGGCGGAGTGGTCTCCGGTCTGGTCGCCGCCGACTTGCAGGAGCAGGTGGAACGGCTGATTTTGTTCTATCCCGCGCTTTGCATCCCGGACGACGCCAGGGCCGGGACCATGATTCACGCCAAATTCGACCCGGCCAACATCCCCGAAACCTTTTCCTGCGGCCCCATGAAGCTGGGGCGTGACTACGCGGCCTCCGTTCAGAACTTTGACTTGATGGGTGAAATCAGTCGATATGCCGGAAAGGTCCTCATCGTCCATGGCACAGCCGACCAGATCGTGAACTATCGCTACTCCGAGCAGGCCCAGGTCGCCTACCCAAACGCCGAATTGAAACTCATCCCCATGGCACAGCACGGCTTCTCCAAGGAGCATGAGCAAACCGCGCTGGCATATGTGGAGCAGTTTATCCAATAACCCGGTTCTCCCCGCGACGAAAACGCGCCCCCTGCGGCTGTAAGGCCACAGGGGGCGCTCAGCTTGTCAAAAAACTCAGCTTGTCAAAAAACTATCCTCATTCCGCAATATG
>JAJBVG010000093.1 GCA_020859945.1 Clostridiales bacterium
CTTGAATGGCATTCAAGAGGTCAGCGGTTCGATCCCGCTTATCTCCACCAAAACGCATTGTAAAAACCGTCTTCTTCGGAAGGCGGTTTTTGTTATATTTGCTTGGTATAGCCAAGCTCCTCCGCCAGCTCTACGGAACGGCAGCAGCCCGCCGGGATGTCCCGCATTCAGTGTTCCAAGGAACATATCATTCTCAGCAACGCCCATCTTTCCCAGAATCGCCTTGCAGTCAGACACACCGGCTTTCAGCCGTTTCTGTACGGCACCCCAGCACACAGCGCCCGCAACGGACGCAGCGGTCAAAGTCCACCAGCTTGCCCGTGGGCGTTGGCTGAAAGCCTAACTGTACACAGGCGTCAAAAAGGGCTTTCGTCTGGGATGACCAATCTTTCTCATGGTCAGTGGACAGGGGAATCTCGTCGTCCACCCCTGGGGTGCAGATGCTGATTTCAGTTCCATCGTCGAACCGCAGCTCTACGCTGGCGGTGTCGATGTTAAATGCACATAAATTATTTTCATGGTATAGCCTCTAAAATGAGATTAAAATGTCCAATCCCCTCCAACAAAACCAGTGGCTCCGCACCCATTCTCTGGGGGCCCGCACCGTAAATTTTTTGTCATCGACTTATTACGAGCAATCATCTTCCGACTTTACAGTCTCTTTTGCAAGGTGGAAAGCCCATATCCCCGCAATATTTGACAGACACAGCAGATGCTCCCACTCTGGTAGGCCGTTCCAAACGGCAGGTGCCGGATTGCAGCGCTTGGCGGCAGGAAGTGACACTGCCTCCGGTCTCCCCGCTGCCAAAAGCTCCACAATCTGGCCCGCAGCGGCATCATTTTCGACGAGGCCCAGGCGCTCCCTCTGCCCTATCTCCGGCCTTGCTGTGTCGCCATTGCCCAGCTGGTGGAGCATTATGGGGCGACTGCTGTGCTGTGTACCGCCACTCAGCCAGCCCTAGGACCACTGTTCGTGGAATTGGCTCCTAATCTGCACTTGAGAGAGATTTGTCCCGGCGGAACTGAGCTGTATCTTGCCCTGCGGCGAAATCATGTTGAGGATCTGGGCCTCCTCAGCCAGGAAACGCTGGTGCTGCGTGGGAGAACACCATCAGGCGCTCTGTGTTGTAAATCGCCGTAAGACCGCTCAGCAGCTCTACGCCGCTTTGCCCAAGGATGGGGGCAGCTTCTGCCTGACGACGTTGCTGCGCGCCGCAGACCGCCGGACCAAATTGGCCGAAACCCGTCAGCGACTCAAAGACGGCCTCCCCAGCCCGGTGGTGTCTACCTCGCTGATCGAGGCTGGCGTGGATGTAGATTTCCCGGTCGCGTATCGGGAAGAGGTTGGCCTGGACTCCATTTTGCAAACCGCCGGACGCTGCAACCGGGAGGGCAAAGAACCGGATGCAGCCCGGTGTCCCATGTACCTGTTCTCGCTGGAGGACATGGCACCTCCAAAAATGCTGGAACCACGAATCGCCGCCCTGCGAGCGGCTCAACGGGAACAGGGGGAGCTGGATCTGCCGGATGCCATCTCCTACTATTTCAAAACCCTGTACAACGTCAAAGGCTTAGAATCGCTGGTTCAGAAAAAAATCATGGACGCCTTTGATTATAACCGGGGACGGAATGGCGTACAGATGCCGTTCGCCACTGTCGCCAAGGAATTTGTACTGATTGAATCCCCCACCCGGACGGTTTACCTGCCCATTGACGAAGGTGAACCCCTCTGTAAGCAGCTCCTGTCCGGGCAAAAGAGCCGGACGCTCTACCGAAAATTGGAACCTTATAGTGTGGAGATCTACAAAGAGCAATATGAGGCTCTTTACCAGGCGGGGGCGCTGGTTCCCGTTGACGAGCGTTCCGCTGTTCTGACTTCTCTCACTTGGTATGACCAGACCGGCCTAAAATCCAACACGCAGGGAGGTCAGGGACTGTTTGTAGGATGATGAAAAATGCCCGGAGAAGAAGCGCCTTCGCCGGGCTTGAGGAATATATCGTCCACCAAATATTTCAATCCACAGCTTCGCTGACGCGATTAGTATAACGTATGCTGGATTTGACTGCAAGTAAAAATCTCGAAAACCCACTTGACAAATTGCTTCCCTGATATACATTATACGGTTTGGTCACTGACGTGTGCCTCAAGCGGAAAATCCGCAACTATGTGGAGACTGCCAAGGAGGACGCCATCGGCTATTGCATCTACATCAAGGACAGCGTCCCCCTGAACCGCAGCGACGCCGAGGCTCTGGACAAGCTGGGCTACAAGGGCGTAGACGAAAAGGGCCTGAAAGCCGCCAAAAAGAACGACCCCGCCCTAGACGGCAAGGTGCGGGACTTCATGTGTCAAAACTTCTACGACATCCGCATCTTCGGCGCCGTCATGACCACCTTCGTCAAGGGCAACCTGAACTGCGGCCAGGTCCGCGGCCCGGTGCAGCTGTCCTTTGCCCGGTCGGTAGATCCCATCGTCCCCCAGGAGGTCACCATCACCCGCATGGCCATCACCACCGAGGCCGACGCCGAGCGGAAGGGCACCGAGATGGGCCGCAAATACATCGTCCCCTATGCCCTCTACCGGGCGGAGGGCTATGTCTCTGCGAATCTGGCCCGCAAGACCACCAGCTTCTCTGAAGAGGATCTGTCTCTGCTGTGGGAGGCCATCTTGAGTATGTTCGAGACCGACCACTCCGCCGCCCGTGGCAAAATGGCCGTCCGTAAGCTGATCGTATTCAAGCATGATTCCGAACTGGGCTGCGCCCCGGCTTACAAACTGTTTGACACGGTTCAGGTCTCCCGCAAAAACCCCGACGCGCCTGCCAGAGCCTATGGGGACTACGCCGTCACGGTGGACGCCGCCGCTCTGCCTGCCGGGGTGACCTGTACAGAGCTGGCCTGATACGATGCAGGAGGACGAATACCTTGCCCTCTCTGGCATTCAGCACTTTGTCTTTTGCCGGAGACAATGGGCGCTGATTCACCTGGAACAGCCCCGGAAGTACCGCTTGACGGTAGTGGGCGGAAAACCTGCGCACCACCGAAGGGGAACTTCTCCACACCCACCCGTTCCTGAAAGAAAAAATCCCCTGGGGGCTGGTGCCCTATGTGCAGGCGATTCTGCTGGCCCGATACCTTCGGTGCGATTTGGACGGCTACCCGCCGTTCCTGGGGAAGTGAGGCTGTTATGCTTGTTGTTATCGCTTACGACGTAAACACCGAGGATGCCGCCGGACAGCGCCGCCTGCGTAAGCTGGCCAAACAGTGTGTGAACTACGGCCAGCGGGTACAAAACTCCGTTTTTGAGTGCTCGTTGGACGCCGCTCAATATCGCTTGCTGAAAGCAAAGCTCTGTGATATAATTGATATGGAGCGGGACAGCCTTCGGTTTTACAATCTTGGAAATAACTACCACACTCGGATCGAGAATTTTGGGACCAAGAGCGGATATGACGCCACCGGGCCACTGATTCTCTGATCCCTGGGCGCGAACGGCAAGCGAGCATAAAACCCCACTCTATTCGCGCGGTCTGAACGGTCAAATTGTGCCAATTTAGGAACCTTTTTCCCAGTGCTGGCAGCAGGTTTGTTGTTCGGCTAATCATTTGTTGCAAAAATGTACGATTTAGCGAGGACTTTCTTGTGCATTTTTGCTCGCCCCCTCGCGGGGCCCGCATGGGCCTCGACACGGGGGCCGTCATAACCTCCTGCTTGGTCGGGACGCCCCCTCGCGGGGCCCGCATGGGCCTCGACGCCGATTTCGGCGATGGTGATGAGGGTGGTAGTGGATTTCAATCCACGAGGCCCGCATGGGCCTCGACAAATACACAACGATCAAACTCGGAGATGTCCACAATTTCAATCCACGAGGCCCGCATGGGCCTCGACGCTTCCGGCGTGAAAAGCGGCGCGAAGGAAGCGATTTCAATCCACGAGGCCCGCATGGGCCTCGACCCTTTCCCTGGCCTACTGTGACGATTGCGGACATATTTCAATCCACGAGGCCCGCATGGGCCTCGACATGCTTCTCCTGATAGCAAAAACCATCGCCCCGTATTTCAATCCACGAGGCCCGCATGGGCCTCGACGCTGCGGCTACAGCGGCGGCTGTTCCCAAAATCATTTCAATCCACGAGGCCCGCATGGGCCTCGACGGGTGCCTACTGGTATAGCTACGCCACCACCAAATTTCAATCCACGAGGCCCGCATGGGCCTCGACACCATAATGCCGTCTGTATTAAGTTGAATGATTTTCAATTTCAATCCACGAGGCCCGCATGGGCCTCGACTTTAGGCTAAACCCCTCTTCTCATTGAGCAATAATTTCAATCCACGAGGCCCGCATGGGCCTCGACAACTGGTGCAAACCATACAGCGACTGAAAACGAATTTCAATCCACGAGGCCCGCATGGGCCTCGACGCGCAACAGTCAGCAGCGGGTTAGGCGGAAAGGATTTCAATCCACGAGGCCCGCATGGGCCTCGACGATACTTGCAAAAGCCTGTTGCATAATAGTACCATTTCAATCCACGAGGCCCGCATGGGCCTCGACTCATTGGCCTTTGCCAGAAGCTGGTCATAGGTCAATTTCAATCCACGAGGCCCGCATGGGCCTCGACCAACCAAGTATATTCCGACTGTCCTGCATGCTAATTTCAATCCACGAGGCCCGCATGGGCCTCGACACGCTGTCAACATAACCGGGATGAACACCATCAAAATTTCAATCCACGAGGCCCGCATGGGCCTCGACCCAAGATTTCAAAAGAGAATCAATAGTTGACGAAAATTTCAATCCACGAGGCCCGCATGGGCCTCGACATTCCAACGGAACAGCAAGAACAGCATGAATGTATTTCAATCCACGAGGCCCGCATGGGCCTCGACACCACAGCAACTGGGAGCCACTCCACTTCTCGTAAATTTCAATCCACGAGGCCCGCATGGGCCTCGACAGCAAATATTCCCAATACGGGAGCACTTGCACACTGCTTTTTTGTAAAAAACAGCAAAAATCATAAATCGAAGAATAAAAGTTCCTACAGAGTTCCATTCTGCACAGCATTAAGCCAAACGAAATTCGGTGCGAACCTCCCGCAAAATAGATGCACGCTTTTGGTTCGCACAACCGTTTTTCCTTCATGGCCATGCAAAGAATTATAGAATCAATGGCTCATCTACTTGCAGCCCGCGTTGCACCCCAAAGTGTTCTACCTTGCCTTTGTAGTGGTTACCCAAAGAGTAGAAACGCAAACTGTCTTTTTCTTCATCTATTTCCTTCAGCAGCAGGTGCTTTAGCTTTGTGTATTGTGCGGCATCCACCTGGCACTCAAAGACGGAATTTTGCACCCGTATGCCATAATTGACGCATTGCCTGGCGACCCGTCTCAGGCGGCGCGCCCCTGCCGCGTCCGTGATGTTGATGTCGTATGTGAACAGGACAAGCAATTTACCACCTCATTTCCACAAAAATGGCGGGTAGGCGTCTAAATCGCCCCGAAGATAGCGAGCCAGCAGCATGGCCTGCGCGTAGGCCACCATGCCCCACTGAATTTTTTCCTTGAGATAAGGGTGCATCAATGTCTCCTGCTTGCGCTTTTGCCAGGCGGCAAGAAAGCGCTTTCTTGCCTCGTCCGTCAGAAAGACGGCTCCATTTTCCTTTTTTGCAAAATCCTTTTCAGTGAAAACACCAAGATTGATTTGCGTTATAACAAATCTGTCCGCCAAAGGCGCCCGCAGCTCTTCCAGCAGGTCCAGGGCAAGCGAGTCCCGCCCAGGGCGCACGGTATGGAGGAATCCCACCGCCGGGTCCAATCCCACAGCCTCCAGCGCGCCCGTGATCTCATTCCCCAGCAGGGTATACGCGAGCGAGAGCATTGCGTTGACCGGGTCCAGCGGTGGCCGCCGGTTTCTTCCATCAAAAGTGAACACATCTTCGTTCCGCAGGATCATTTGCGGGAATGCGCCGAAATACGCTTTCGCGGCGATTCCTTCAATTCCCATCAGCTCGCTCCGGGTCTCCGCTCCTTCCAGGCTGGCGAGGGATTGCAGCATCTGCTCAATGGCCTCGCCCAGCGCCGCCTGATCGACCCGCATGGCGTGGTCGCGCTTGACCCGTTCCAGGCACCACCTGCCGTTGTAGATTTTACCCAGCAGGAAAGATTTTGCAATGTCCAGGGACTGGCGTTCGTCCATTGCTCTGCAATACTGCGTCTCCCGCAGCAGCACATTTCCGCGCACCGGCCCGTTGATTCGGGCCAGAAAACGGCCATGCTGAGTCAAAAAGCAAAGGCCGACCCCCCTTTCCGCGCAGGCTCCCATCAGGGCAGGGCTGACGCCCTTGTAGCCAAAGCAGACGATCCCCTCCAGATTGTGCAGAGGGACCCGTCCCAGCTCATGCTGCTCCTGCAAGAGGACGACAGTTTCTCCGTCCAGCGACAAATACCCCTTCGGCGTTGTCACATATAACGTGTTCAGCAGCTTCTTCATGTGTCGTCCTCCCCGTGGAACGCCCGGCGGATATACTCCGAAGCCGAAACCTGCTTGCCTAGCCGGGGCTGGCAGATCTCCACAAGAGAGCAGCTTTTGCAGGCTTTCCCCATTTTTGCCTTCGGCGTATAGCCCCTTGCCATCAGTCGGTGCATCTCCGCTGCGGAATCCGTTACCTTTTGCCGCAGTTCCTCCGTCAGGGGGACCCGCTGCCGCCGTTTCGTTTTGCCGTAGTACAGCGCCCCTTCGGGGATGTCGGTCACAAACATTTCCTCCAGGCACATGGCCTGGGCGCACAGCTGCAAGGCGTCCGCGCCCTGGCCATCTGGCCGCCCCAGCTTGTACTCCACCGGATACAGCCGCCAGCGGCCGCTCCGCCCCTGGATGAGGACGCCCGCCTCGTCCTTGTACAGCTCCACCATATCACACACGCCAGTGAGTTTCAGTGCCTGGGAGCGGACAGGCATCCCCCGGGACAGCAGCACGGCTCCCCGTGCCTCTGTGAAGCTGTTGTCATGGACCCGTTCGTGCATATAATGCCCCTCCAGGGTCTGTGTGTTTTCCTCCCACTGTTGCTCGACGTGGACCAGCGCCCACCGCCTGCGGCAAAATTGGAAATGTTTCAGCCCGGACAGCATCAGGAAATCCGAATCATCATTCGCCATCCAGGACCTCCGGCGTCAGGCCCGGCAAATCCTCAGTGCGCACAGATACGTTCCCCGCCTCATCGGGGGGAGAGACGCGGAGAGTGCGATGTACCTTGGCGGAGGAATACTGTCCGTTGGCGCAGTTGTGCTGCCACCAGACCAGCTTGACCACCTCCATGCTCCCGGCGGGGCGGGCGGCGGATTCGTCGTTGCGGAAGAGGGTACGCAGGGCCTCTTTCAGCAGCTCCGCGTCCGCATCACTGAATCCGGTTTTCTCCGCCAGCTGCACGCTGATTCCACCGTAGGCCACGTAGACGCCGAAGTCTACCCGGTGCTTTGTGCCCATGGTGTCCTTGCCCTTTTTGTCGGGATCGTCCCCCGTCTCCAGGTTCACAGACTTGGTAATCTGGGTGCTGGTGATGTCTACCGGGTTCAGGCTGAACGCCGGCTGGATACTGACGGGGCCACGGACCCCGATGGAGACAGCGTCTGTTTCGCTCCCCTCGTCCTTTTTCCCCGCTTTCTTGAAGGCAAATACCTGCCCAAAGGCCCGGACGTCGTACCAGGTGGCGCAGGCCAGTTTCGCGTAGTCCTCCTTGGTTTTCCCCGGCTTTTGCTCCTTGCCCTTTTTCCCTTTGGGGGCCTGCATTTGTTTCAGACAGTCTGCCAGGGCGGGTTCCCCGTCCGCCCGGTCCCGCAGAGAGCGGAACTCGTCGGTACGGCGCTCATCCATCTGGACAAAAATGCGTTCTCCCTCGTCCATCAGCCGGTTGCGGAGCTTGCGTTTCAGGCAGACATCGGAGACCTCGCCCAGTCCTGCCAAGGTGGTACGGGGCCGGTTCCCGCCCAAGGGGTCGCCATTGGGGTTCGCGTTGCGCACGGTAAAGACCAGTGCAAAGTCGATTTTGTTGGTCAAAGCACTCATGATCATCATTCTCCTTTTCTATTTCGTTCCGCATAGTAACCATGCAGATAGCTGCTTTTCAGGGGGGTGTTGTTGTCCCAACCGTTCTGTGAGATCTGCTCCTCGAGCTGCTCCAACAGCGCGCTGGCCGCTGTGCGCTCCGCTCCATACCGCAGGTAGGGCTGGAGCTTGACTTTCAGATATGCCCAGGTAGTCGCCGGTTGACGGGCAAAGGCCGCCATATAGCGCAGGGCATTGGTGGCGCTCTTTTCATCAGCGTCCATCTCGCCGCCTGCCCGGATGAGCAGCATCCGCCGCTCCAGCCATTCCGATGCACCGAGCATCCGGCCATACCAGAGGCTCCGCAGGTCTCCGGCGTCCTCCGGCCAAGTCTGCGGACACCAGCAGTATCGGGTTTTCTGATAGAAGGTACGGAGCATCCCGTAATAGCCGTGGAGGTAGTTGCTGTCCAGCGGCGCGAGTGATTCCCGGTCTGGCTGGGAAAACTGCGCTTCCACTTTGCCAATCAAAGACTGGTAATAACCGGCCTTGTCCCCCAGCTTTTCCAGGTAGGGGAGAAGTTTGTCGTGCAAGCGGCCCCAGCCCTCATAGGGCCTTGCGGCAAACATCGGCATCATCTGCATGGCGTTGGTCCTGCCAAGCCGCTCACTGTCGCTGGCCTCCAACTCAACCCGGTCTGCAATGGCCAACAGACAGCCGTAAAGCTGGGAGCGGTTGGTCGGCGCCTCATATAAAACTGGTTCCTTTGTTTCTTCTGGTTCGTTTCCATCCTTGTCCCGTTTTGTGAACCACGCCTGTCGCTGGCTGGAGTACCCCTGTAAAAATACCATAGAGAGCGGGCCTTTCTCAAGCCTTTCCTTCTCCAAAAACAGACCTTCGATCTCCTCAAAAGCGATTTGATACCGCTTGGCGTCCTCTCCCGCTGTTGAAAAGACCGGAATCAGCTTTTCGTGGATCATCTGCCAGGTCTCAAAGGGGCGTTGGGCAAATCTTTGTGTCAGGCGAACAGCGTTGGTGGGGAGGCTTGACTTCAGATTCAAAACCTCTTCTTCCATTCTGTCCGCCACAGCCAGCAGTCTGCCGTACAAGTAGTCCCGATTTCGGGAAGTTGTTTGCAGTTCCGGCGGAAACACCTCTTCGCTCCCGCGCTTTTGGAAGCAGGAGATCATCGCACAGGCGGTGTTGACGCTGCGCGTCCATGCGTACCGGTCCCATTTTGCGTCTCTCCCGCTGGTAAAGGACAGCGGGTTGCAGCACCGATAAAAGGCGCTGTTCACCATGCTCAGGGAAAGCGGCTGCCGGTCTACGATGCACATCATCAACTGAGACATCAGCTGGCGCATGAGCTTTGTCTGAGACTTATCACATCTCAAATCCTGTCTCGCCAGGTTCACAGCATCAGCGCCCATGACGGCTTCTGCAATTTCCAGCGAAGTAGGTGTTGTGATTTCCGTGACTTTTTTCTTTCGGTTATAGCCCCACCAGCAACAGTGCCGATACCAGTCCGCCAGGCGCTCAACATAATCATTGCCGGGACATTCCTGGTAGTAAGTGACGGACATCCTGCCGTCTGTGGCCGCCTCCAGTCCCAAAATCTCCACGAAGTTGACCCGGTCTGCGTCAAAGCCATCTGCAAAGCCATCCAAGACGGACTGGTACCCAAGCGCCGCCTGGTTCACCGCTTTGGCGTATCCGTCCAGCGTGTTAATGGCCGGCTTGTCGGTTTCATCCTCATATTCCTCGTCAGCTTCCTCTCCTACCGAGAGAGCATTTCCCTCCGTAGCGGGTCTCATAACCACGCCGTTGGTGTTCCAGACCACCCAGGTCATGCCGTATTTGTTGATACCCTGGCGGGCAGTCAGCCACGCAAGTGCGTTGTGGGCGCGGATCATCGCGCTGGTGCTGATACAGGCCGCGCTGTGGTCTTCAACAAATCGGCCTTTGTATTGAAAGCGGTAAGCAGCGTCCTTTGCGGAAATCAGTTTTGCGTTCCCCTGCACCTTGGGATAGTTTGTCGTGGCAGGGAGAACCTTGCCCTCTACATAGCAGAGCTTTTCCTCTCCCGGCAGGTGCTTCATATAATACCGGCTCCAGCTTTCTTTGACATCTTCACGCCGCCAGAGGTCATCTGAGGTCATGTCCTGGGACTGGACGGAAAAACAGACCATCGCCTTTCTGTCTGCGCCTTCCCCTTGCCGCGTTTCCGGGTCTTTGTAATAGTTCACCTTTAGATTCGGCTGCGTATTCAGGTCGGAGAGCAGGGTATGCCGGTCCAGATAGGTATAAACCGCATGGAGGCAGGCAGGTGCATCCGACTGCTCACACCACGCTTTTAGCTGTTCCATGTAGGCATTGAAGCGCCCACGATTGCTCTCGTCTTCATAAACCAGATAATTCAGCCCTTCTGTCAGAGGATAAGGCGCACCATTGCTGCCGGTTCGACTTTCCGCCTGGGGCGTGCTGGGGATCTCGAGTACCGGTGACTGACCCTTTTTGTCGTTTTCATCCCGTTTCTCCTTTGGTTCATCTGCGGAGACAAACTGCCCATCCATCGTCAGAACGATGTGGTATTTTACGCTTTTGCGGACGAACCCAACGGGAACCAGAGGCGGTTTTTCCCCGCTCTGGTCGCTGACGATCCCTACGTCATACGCTTCGCACAGCTTCTGCATCCATCCCATTTACACGTCCCCCTCTATTTCGGCCAGTTCCTGCCGAATGGAATCCTCCTCCAGCCCGGAGAAGTTCCCCAGCTCTTTGCTGAACTGCCTGGCCTGCACCGGGTGCACAGTCTGTTTCATCTCCTCTGGGATGTCCCAGGGCGCAGGGAACCGGATGACGCCGTCCGACATCTTCGCGTTCCAGAACCGGGTAGCCAATACGCCTTCCCCCGTCTCGTCCGCATAGTCGAAGCCATGAAACATGACGCCAAAGCTCAGTTCCCCATAATGGTCATAAAAGCCTTCACCGCTGCCGAAAACGCACGGTTCCACATAGCCCTGACACTCCCGTGTGCCCAGGAAAATGTCCCGGCGGCCGCCTTTTTCCACCATGCGTTTGGCGATGTTGTGGTGCTTGTTCTCGTTGAAATCCTGTCCCAGGTCTGCGCGGCGGTTTTCGTTGAAAATAAAGTGGGCGCGCACCTGATAGGACACATCAGCCAGGTAATTGTAAACCGACAGGGAGTTCCCAGGCTCGTTGTAGCTGATGGGGCGGATGCTTTTGGATTCCGTGCGGATGCGTTTCATAATGCGCACCTCATCCACCACCCAGAGGATGGAGGGTTTCCAGTAGATGCTCTCTGTGATGCCTTTCAGTGCCTGGTAGGTGGGGACCATGTAGCTGCATTTTTCGCCGCCCATGCGGGTAACGGGGTCGCTGAACAGCGCGTAACGGCCCCAGACAGTGTATTCGATTTGATTTCTCACTTTCAACGGCAGATACCTCCTTTTATTTGTTTAGTACGCGAGTAGTTCCAATTCTTTCGGTTCGGTGCTGACCCCAGCCAGGGCGTCGTAATACTCCGCCCGCAGCGCCACCACGCCTGTCTCCCCAAGAGGGCGCAGCGCCCCCTCCCGCGCCAGCCGGTCATAAATCTGGTCAAACAGGTTGACGCTGTACTGCTGGGCCTGCTTCAGGCAGGCAATTTCTTCCTGCATGATGTGGCTGCTTTCCAGCGTTTGCATCAGTTCGGCGCCTTTGCCATAGGGGACCAGCACGGGTTTGGTTTGCTGGTCGATGACATGAAATGCCTTGCCAGCGGTGCGGAAACTCTGGAGAAGCTGTTCACTGATTTTTGGCAGTGCCTTTCCAGTGTTTGCACAGGTTTGGTTGTCCGAAAGCATTTTGACCAGGTTGGTTTTCCAATCTGGATATGGATAGTTTTCCTCATTTTTTGACTGGCTGTTGCTTCTCTCTTTTTTGAAGTAGGCGTCTACGATTTCCAGACTGTCGAGGCGGTAGGAAAGCGTTCCGTTCCCCAGCAGGCTCTGGGTGAGTTCCTTGCCCTTCTGAATGTCCGGCAGGCTTCCGAGCTTTTCCTCCGCCAGGTTCCACAGATAGACCTGTCCCGAATCCCAATCAAAGTTTCGGTTGCACCGCCCTGCCGCCTGAATGATGCTGGGAACCCCGGTAAGGCTGCGCACCACCACAGGGAAGGAGACGTTGATTCCGGCCTCGATCAATGCGGTCGAAACGCAGCAGACCAATTTGTGCTCTTTCAGCCACGCCTTGACCCAGCGCAGAATCTCCTTCCGGTGCATGGGACACATGAGGGTGCTGAGATGGACACAAAGAACCTCTCCCTGGGCGCACGCTTTTGCACGGGCATTTAACTCCTCATCCGAAAGCCCCTGTTGAATCTCGGTAAAACAATAACCGGATGCGTTTAGCCGCTGGGAGACCCCCTCATAGACGTGCCAGGCGGCGGCTTTCGTGTTGACGATGGTGAGGACGGAACGGTTTTCGCACACCATTGCAGCAATGTCATGGGCGGCGTCCTGGTAGGTGCGCGGTTGCAGCTGGGGCAGATACTCCACCCGCTTCAATCGCTGATACAGCGCGCCCACGTCTGGAACCAGTTCCCTGGCTTTCAATCTCAAATTCGGCTGGGTGGCGGTACAGAGCAACACCGTACAGTGGCAGTATTGCACCAGGAACTGAACCGCCTCCCGGAACAGTCCGCGGCACTTTTTGGGCAGTGCCTGAATTTCGTCAAAAATCAGGACCGAATGGGTGAGACGGTGCATCCGCCGCGCCTTGCTGTTTCCGTCCCGAAACAGCGCGTCCAGGAACTGCACCAGACTGGTCAAAATGATGTCGCTGTCCCAGCGCTCGGTCAGTCTCCGATGGTGGGCTTCCTCTTTTTCGTCCTCCAGGACCACGTTGGAGTGGTGCTCCAGGATGGAGGGGTAATCGTGCAGCGCCTCCCGGATGTCTTTCGCGTTCTGGTCGAGGATGGTGTTCATGGGGATGATGTAAAAAATGCGCTGCATCCCGTTTTCCTGGGCCTGCGCCAGGGCAAACCGCAGGCTGGAATAGGTTTTGCCTCCTCCGGTGGGAACGGACAGGGTGTAGATACCTGGCCCGGCGCCTCCTGCGTCCTTGCACCACTCAGATACCTCCCATCGGGTCTCAGCCAGTGCTCTGCCGTCAAGCGGCACTTCCGCTGCGCTCCCTGCCTGCCTGGGAAAGCGCTCAAGATACTGCTCCAGTTCTGTCAAGAGACTGCCCCAATCGGGCTGCGCCTTCTGAGATGCCGCAAAGGGGTCCGCATCGTTCTCAAAGCAGGCAGAATCCCATCTGTCCGCGTCCACAAGGATGCTCAGCAGCAGTCTGGCCAGCATCCCCCAGGGAAAAGAGTGATTTCCCAGCCCAAATGCGTCCAGCTCCTGACAGGCGGCGCAAAACAACTCGTCCAGTTCTTCGACGGACGCGACCTCCGTGTAGAAGTTTGCCGTTGCTTCCTGATAATACGCTTCTGATTGCTCCTGTAAATCGTCTAAAAAGGGGGATTCCCCGGCCTTATTCAGGCAGTCTTGCAGACCGGCATGATGTCCGGCAATACACAGGGAAATCAGTTGAGCGACCCGCCGTTTCTTCTCGTCCTGTTCCGCATCTCCCCAGCGCCGCCAGGCGTAGAGCGCCCCCAGTGCCGCATGGGTCGGGTGTTTGCGGCCAATTTCAAATAGGTAATCCTGCCAGTCCTGCGTCCCTTTTCCAAAATCATGAAGAAGCCCAATCAACTTTGCCAGCATTTCCAGTCCCATGGCTTTGGCTGTCAAAAAACAAAGGTATGAAACATTTCTGCAATGCTGTCCCCAGTCTTGCGTTTTTTCGTCCGACTGTCGTTTATGTGCGTACATACGCATCCCTCCATTTTAAGCTGACAATTTACGAACAAGCAATCATCTATTTCTTAAAATTTACAAATTAACAAGTATAATATAACATTAAAGCCATAGCCTGTAAAGACGTATTTGTGCAATTTGCTGTATAACGGGTCAATATACGGGACACAACGCGCCCAAGAGGGAGCACCGAGGCCTAGTTCTGCAATCTTGCAACCAAAACAGATTTGTGTACAACTCAAACCTCCGCTGGTCATAAACCGCCCTTCCCCTCATCCGTTTGACGATGTTGTGGTGTTTTTCCTCGTTGTGATCGCCCGGCAAGCTCCGGGCGGTTTTCGTTCCATTCAAAGTGTGTGCACACCTGATAGGTACATTTCTCTCCGCCGACCCGCATGATCGGGTCAGAGAAGAGACCGCAGCCGCCAGTGACAGAAAACTCCACGATGTTTGGATACTTCGTCGCATGGATACACCTCCGATTTCATTTTATAATCTCATTTGATGGGTTATGTTATAAATTATACAACCAAAGAATAACAATGTCAACAGCAAGCTTAAATTTTTTTATTATTTCAGTTTAAAGGATGATTTCACATGCGCTATTTTAAAGACATCGACCTCTTTTCTCTTTTTTACTTGCAGCTTTTGCGCGCCGGAGGTATAATAACTAGGTCAGCGCAAGCTGTGGATTGAAAAATTTGTTGGGTTATGTTCATTCCCGCCTGCCCGGTGAAGGTTTACTTCACCGGGTTTTTCTTTTCATGCCCCTATTATAACAGAGCCATAGTCCACAAAACCGGACTATGGCTGCTTTTTCAGAAAAATTTTTGATGATTTTTTGATTTTACTCCAAACCCAGATATGGCATTGAGCCGGGTTGCTCTTCCAGCGTAAAACAGGTTTGCTCATCATAGTGCCCTATCAGAGCTGTCGCACCGCTGCTTAGCGACAGAGCGGCCAGCCTTCCTGTTCAAACTGGCAATTTGATAGCGATAAAGGGAGACGGAATAGGGCTTAGCCTGTTGCAGCAGGTTTTTGGCATATATCAGGTCGTGAGGAGTAGCAGCCTGGCGCCGGTCAGAGATTTCCCGTCTGGCCCGTTCGATTTGCGAGGTGTGGGGCTTCTCATCATGTTTTCGCTCTACCCGTTGTCAAATGGCGCGGGGATAAGGGATTTACACCCTGTAAAACCGCTGCCAGTCATAAACCCGCTCCTCCCCTCATAGGCTCCAACAGCCGGGCCTTTCGCCCGGCGGTCTGGAGTGGTTGCCATGAAGCAGGATCTGGAAGAGCGGGCTGCGGCGGTGGCCCAGTATATCATCGAGAACCGGGCCACCGTGCGGATGGCCGCGAAGGAGTTTGGAATCTCCAAGTCTACCGTACACAAGGACGGTGGTGTCATAATAAGAATAGAATTTCAACGGGCTGAAAAGGTGCTGATTTCTACGGCCTTTGGCTAAAATTGACCGTATTAACTGAATACAGATTTACATAGAGCGTGTATCGCCCCAATCACGGGGCAGATGTACGCTCTTTCTTTTTGCCCAAACCAAAATGGAGGGATGTCAAGATGGAGAATCGCAACTACACCCAGGATGGCTATTCGCTGGATAGCAAAGCCGCAGTCTGGTACGACAAGAACCGGGACGGAAAGTTCCCGGACTGCCGGTTCTGCCGGTATCACATCCATGGGAGCCGGGGCGTTCGGTGCCGCTACAAGCGCTGCCCCTACCGCAAGCACAACCAGAACCGCCGCCGCAAAGGAGAGAAATAAAAATGCCAGTATTTCGTGTTGAGAAAAACACCAACTATACGACCATGAGCAACTACCACCTGAGAGACCAGAACCTGACGCTGAAAGCGAAAGGTCTGCTCTCCCTCTGCCTGAGTCTGCCGGAAAGCTGGGATTACAGCGTCCGGGGGCTGGTGGCCATCTGCAAGGAGGGCAAGGATTCCATCGTCAAGACCTTGCAGGAACTGGAACAGTGCGGCTATCTGGAGCGGCACCAGCTCCGCCGGGAGGACGGGAAGATGGGCGGCATTGAGTATGTCATCTATGAAATGCCCCATGCGCCGTGTACGGAAAAACCGTGTGCGGAAAACCCGGACGCGGTAAAACCGGACACGGGGAACCCGGATACGG
>JAJBVG010000007.1 GCA_020859945.1 Clostridiales bacterium
CCACGTTCATATAGGGGTCCAGCTTTTGCAGCGCCACCCGCAGGCCCCGCTGCTTGAGCAGGCGGCCCAAAGACGCGGCGGTGATTCCCTTGCCCAAGCCGGAGACCACGCCGCCGGTGACGAAGATATGCTTACATGACATAAAGATCCTCCTTACAACGCCCACCGCCGGGAAGTCCGTCCGGGGTGGGTCCACTGCTCTTTTTCCTGCTGCTCTTTTACAATTACAATCTTCTGTGGCGGCGGCGCATATTTGACAAAAGGGGAGGAGCTGCGGCCACGACGCCAAAACAAATGGGTTCGTTGCTGTTCTGTTTCAATTTTAGCCTGTAACCCTCTTTCCGTCAAGGAAAACCCGCCCCGTTCCCGGCATATTCAGCCCTTTTCACAGTTTTACAGAGAATTTTCCTTCGCTTATTTACGCCAGACGATTTTAGGCGTATAATAGCAGGATGAGAAAGCGGCCTCTCCGAGTGCTGCTGTCTCGCCCTATGGGACAGCGCAGAAAGGAGATGAGCGCCGTGCCCTCCCGCCACATCCAACTTCCCGGCGACGCCGTCGCCCTCTCTGCTGCCATGGTGGACAAGCTGTTGCGCAAAGGCAGCGGCGACGCCGCCCTGCTCTACCTCTATCTGCTGCGCCACGATGGGTTCTATGACCCAGAGGAGGCGTGCCGCACCCTCCAGTGGGACCGGACCAGACTGGACGGCGCGCTGCTCCACCTGAACGAAATCGGCGTCCAGACCGGCGAGAGCCAGCCCTCCTTCACCGCCCCAGTTCCCAAAAAGGAGGACGCCCCGGAGTACACCCGGGAGGACCTGGCCCAGGCCATCAGCGACCAAAGCTCCGACTTCCCCGCCCTGCTGGAGGAGGTGGAGCGCAAATTCGGCGCGAAGCTCCCTGACCGGGACATCCGAACGCTGCTGGAGCTGTTCGATCATCTGGGCTTGCCCGCCGAGGTGCTGCTGCTGCTCATCAACTGGCAGTGCGAGGAATACGCGGAGAAGTACGGTGAGGGGCGGCATCCCCCCATGTCCCACGTCCGCACCGCCGCCTACCGCTGGAAAAAAGCGGGCATCGACACCCTGGAGGCGGCAGACGCCTACTTAAAGAAACGCAACTACTACCGCTCCCAGGAGGGAACCATGCTGGCCGCTCTGGACATCCGGGGACGGAAGGCCCTGGAGAGCGAGCGAAAGTTCCTGAACCAGTGGCTGGACTGGGGTTTTCCACCGGAGACGGTGGCCATGGCCTACGAGCGCACCATGATGAACACCGGCGAGCGAAAGTGGTCCTACTGCAACGGCATTTTGAAGCGATGGCACCAGGCAGGGCTGCACACCCCGGAGGAAGTCCGCCAAGCGGAGGCCCCCCGCCGCACCGCCCGGCAGGGCAGCGGCAAGAGCGTCGGCCCCGCTCCCGCCAAGCCCCTGACCGCCAAACAGCAGGAGGCCCAGGCCCAGGCGCTGGAGGAAAACCAGCGTCAGCTGAACCGGCTGCTGGAGGAAACGGCGTGGCTGGAAAACCACAAACCGTAACAATTAGCAATTTGCAATGTGAAATGTGCAATGATGCAAAATCCGGCCATTGCACATTGCTCATTGCACATTGCACATTTTTCAGAGGTGAACTCCCTTGTCCTATGAGCCCCAGGTCCTGCGGGCCGCCAATCAGCGGCTGGCCCAGCGCCGCGAAAAAAATGAACAGGACTGCGCCCGGCGGCGGCAGCAGGTCTACGCCCAGCTGCCCCGGGTGCAGGTCATCGACCAGCAGCTCCGGCAGACCGTGGCGCTGGCGGCCACCACCGCCCTGCGCACCGGCGAGGACCCCACCCAGGCCATCGCCGCCATCCGGGACAAAAATCTGGCCCTCCAGCAGGAGCGCAAAAACCTGCTGCAAAAAAACGGCTATTCCTCCAACTACCTGGAGGAAAAACCCGTCTGTCCCGTCTGCAAGGACACCGGCTGGGTGGGCGCGCAGATGTGCGGCTGCCTGAAAGCCCTCTGCACCGAGGAGCAGAACAAGCTGCTCTCTTCCCTGCTGGACCTACAGGGCCAGACCTTCCAGCGGTTCCAGCTGGACTACTATGGCCCCAGCTACAGCCAGGACCGGATGCAGATGGAGGCGGTCTACAACACCTGCCGGCGGTACGCCGTGGGGTTTGGCAGCTTCCCCATCAAAAATCTGCTGATGACCGGCACCCCCGGCGTGGGCAAAACCTACCTCTCCGCTTGCATCGCCGGGACGGTCAGCGGCGCGGGGTTCTCCGTGGTCTACGACACCGCCATCCACGTCTTTGCCCAGTTTGAGGCGGAGCGTTTCACCCGGGAGCCGGAGGCCCAGCAGAGCGCCAAACGCTACCTGAACTGCGACCTGCTGATTTTGGACGACCTGGGCAGCGAGATGACCACCCCCTTCGTCCAGTCCGCCCTCTACAACCTGGTCAACAGCCGCCTGATCTCCAGCCGGGCCACGGTGATCTCCACCAACCTGACCCTGGAGGAAATTTCCGGGCGGTACAGTATGCAGGCCGCCTCCCGTCTGCGGGGGGAGTACCAGCTGCTGCAATTCCAGGGGCCGGACATCCGCCAATTAAAAAACAGATGAAAATAGCTATTAGCTCTTAGCTCCTAGCTTTTAGCTTGGTGAGTGCTGCCTTTTATGCTCTGCGCTTTTGATTTGCAGCGCCTAACTACAAGGAGAAGCGCAACTTCAGAAGTGCCGCTTGACGGCAATAGCTAATAGCTAACGGCTAACAGCTTAGAATTTTGTTGTTTTCTTACTTTTTCCCCTAGCTTTTTCCGGAAAGGAACGGTATACTATGATTTGTCCCTATTGTGATACCATCATGCAGGGTGGGCGCATCAACGTGCAGTCCTCCATGGGCTCTTTCCCCACGGTGGACTGGGTCCCGGAGATGGACTTCAAAAAGGCCGGAGAAGACGGTCGTACTGGTTGGAGGCGAAAACTGACCTTTAAAAATACCAAATCCGCCTACCTCCACGACGTAGCCAACGAGGGGTATTACTGCCCCACCTGCAAAAAGTTGATTTGTATTTTTGAGACGAAACCGTGAGAAAAACGTTGTTTCATGTGAAACATATCTGTTTTGAAGGAGGACATAGCCATGATTTGTCCCATTTGCGGCGGCCAGCTGGAGCAGGGCCGCATTGAGGTCATGATTTTGGGCGGCGACGCCTCTGCCATCATCAACTGGTACCCGGAGGCGGAGTTTTTGAAAACAGGGGTGGGCAGCATCTTCAAAAAGAACGGAAAAACCGTCCGGGACGCCTGCGTCCGCCAGACAGAGGCGTGGTACTGTGCCAAGTGCCAGAAGGTCTGCGCCATAATGGACGTAAAAGGATAACACTGACTTTCCACGTTTCTGCAAAAAAACGGCCCGTTTGGGCCGTTTCAGGTTGTCAAAAAAGCCATTCCCAACAGAATAAAGTGTACCAAAAAGTTATAGAAGCCCTCCGCAGGAGTTTTGTTGCGTAAGCAGCAAAATAAAATGAAATCCGTGCTTTTAGCCGGGCGTGTACCGGCAAAAGCACACAGGGAGGCCCCAAACGTGCGCGCTTTGCGCGTGCGCTGCCGGGGCCGCATTTTCGACCAAAATCCGCGATTTTGGTCGAGAGCCTGTCGTTTTTCGACAGGCTCAAACGGCCCGTTTGGGCCGTTTTTCTGTCTTTTGAGCTTATTTTTCCAGATAAACCATCAGCACCGCGATGTCTGCCGGGCTGACGCCGGAAATGCGCCCGGCCTGCCCCAGGTTCATGGGGCGGACCTTTTTCAGCTTCTCCCTGGCCTCCAGCCGCAGCCCCTTCAGGCTGTCATAGTCCAAATCGGGAGGCAGGGCGTGGGCCTCCATCCGCCGGGCCTCGGCCACCTGCCGCATCTGCCGGTCGATGTAGCCCTGATACTTGAGCTGAATTTCCACCTGCTCCCGCACCAGCCGGTCCAGCGGAGAGCGGTCCGGGTCGAATGGGGCCAGGTCGTCATAGGTGACGCGGGGCCGACGGAGCAGGTCGGCCAGTTTGACGGCGTGTTTCGCCGCCGGTTCCCCCCGGCGCTCCAGCATGGCGGAGAGGGCTTCGCTCTCAGCCACGCCCCGGTGCTCCAACCGCTCAATTTCCCGTTCCACAGCGGCGTATTTCGCCTGCACCCGGTCATAGGTCTCCCGGCTGACCAATCCCAGCTCGTAGCCCACCGGCGTCAGCCGCTGGTCGGCGTTGTCCTGCCGCTGGATGAGCCGGTACTCCGTCCGGCTGGTCATCATGCGGTAGGGTTCTTCTGTCCCTTTTGTCACCAAATCGTCGATGAGCACGCCGATGTACCCCTGGTTCCGGCGAAGCACCAGCGGCTCTCGACCCAAAATCTTCAACGCGGCGTTGACCCCCGCCACAAAGCCCTGGGCCGCCGCCTCCTCATAGCCGGAGGAGCCGTTGAATTGCCCCGCCCCGTAGAGGCCGGGGATTTTCTTGCACTCCAGCGTGGGCAGCAGCTCGGTGGGGTCCACGCAGTCGTACTCGATGGCGTAGGCGGTGCGGGTCATTTCCGCCCGCTCCAGGCCGGGGATGGTGTGCAGCAGTTCCAACTGCACATCCTCCGGCAGGGATGAGGACAGGCCCTGAATGTACAGTTCCTCGGTGTTCTCGCCCATCGGCTCGATGAAGAGCTGGTGCCGCTCTTTGTCCGGGAAGCGGACGATTTTCGTCTCAATAGAGGGACAATACCGGGGGCCGGTGGACTCGATGGAACCGTTGTAAAGAGGGGAACGGTCCAGGTTCGCCCGGATGATGTCGTGGGTGGCCTGGTTGGTGTAGGTCAGGTAGCAGACCGCCCGGTTCTCTGGGACCCGCTCGGTGGAGAAGGAGAAGGGGATAGGGTCCTCGTCTCCCGGCTGTAGCTCCATCTTGGAGAAGTCCACACTGCGCCGGTTGACCCGGGGCGGCGTTCCGGTTTTGAATCGCCGCAGGGACAGCCCCAACTTCCGCAGGCAATCCGTCAGGGGGAGGGCAGGCTGCAAGCCGTCCGGCCCGGACTGCCGCTCCACGTCCCCGACGATGGTGCGTCCGCCCAGATAGGTTCCTGTTGCCACCACCGCCGCCCGTACCACGTAGACCGCACCGGTGGCCGTCACAACGGCGCAGACTGCGCCCTGTTCGTCCACGCGGACCTCCACCACCTCCGCCTGGCGGACGGAGAGGTTTTCCGTGGTCTCCAACGTGTGCTTCATCACCTCCTGATACCGGCGGCGGTCGGCCTGCGCCCGGAGGGAGTGGACGGCAGGGCCTTTGCCCCGGTTCAGCATCCGGTACTGGATACAGGCTTTGTCGGCGGCCTTTGCCATTTCGCCCCCCAAAGCGTCCAGCTCCCGCACCAAATGGCCCTTGCCGGTGCCGCCAATGGCGGGGTTACAGGGCATATTGCCCACTGCGTCCAGGTTCACCGTAAAGCAGACGGTGCGGCAGCCCATCCGGGCTGCCGCCAGCGCCGCCTCGATGCCGGCGTGTCCGGCGCCGATGACAGCGATATCAAATTGTCCGGCGTTGTATTCCATCGTGTCTCATCCGTTTCGTCGTTTGATTATAAAAAATTCAGCTCAGCCGCTGGGCCAGGTCTTTCAGCAGTGGAAGATAGACGGCGCGGACCTCCTCAAACACCGTCTGGGCGGCGGCCTCATCGTAGAGATGAGAAGTCAGGTTCCGGGCGTTCAGCAGCGCCAGCCAGCCCTGTTCCTCCTGCAACAACCCGTCGGCATAAGCCAGCTTCATCACACTTTTGGGACTGTTGACGCCGGAATAGCCCTGGTCCAGCAGGTATTCCCGCACCGTTTTCCACGCCAGCTCTGCGCAGAACTCGAAGCGCTGGATCACGCCGTCCCGGATGGAGTCCAGCCCAAACCGCTCATAATCCGCGATGCTTTCCTCCAGACGTTGGATAGCCCGCACAAAATTAGTATACCTTTCCTGAAAACGGGCGCGGCCAATGGCGGCGCCCTGCCGGTAGATTTGGTTCAAATCGTTGTCCACGCCCTGTCCTCCTTCCACAACAAGATTATTCCTTCGCGCTGTCCATCTTTTTGAGGAAAATCTCAATCTCCTTCCTGCTGGCGCTGACGCTGCCCTGCACAAAGAAGGGCTTACCGCCGCCCCGCCCGTTCAGGGTGCGGTTCAGTTCCTTGGTGAAGGCCCGCAGGTCGCCGTCCTCCAGCCCGATGGCGTACTTATACCCCTGACCATCGGACCCGGAGAACACAGCGGCTCGTCCGCCGCACCGCTCCATGACGGCCACCGCCAGCTTGCGGACGCTGTCCGCCCCCATAGGCGGCTCAAAGAGGGTCACGTCTCCGGCCCCGGCCAAAATCCGCGCACGGCGGGCAAAGTCCTCCGCCTCCATCTGGTTCAACCGGTAGACCGCCTGGCCGTGTTCCTCCTTCAGCTTGTGGACAGCGGCGGCGGTCTGCATGGGCTTGGCGGAAAGCTCCACGGAGATGGCGTGGTTCTGTGCGCCAATGCCGTTGATGTACTCCAGCGCCCGGCGGCCACAGAGCATCTCCAACCGCACGCCGCTCTTGAACTTCTGGACGGAGATCAGCTTGATGAGGCCGATTTCTCCACTGCGGGCCACATGGGTGCCGCAACAGGCGCAGGAATCCGCGCCGGGGAAAGTGACCACCCGCACGTCGCCGGGGAGGTCTTTTTTGCTGCGGTATTCCACCTTTTTCGCGGCCTCGTGGTCATAAACGGTGATGTCCACCGGCTGGTCGGCCCACACCGCCTGGTTTGCCTCCAGCTCAAACTGGGCCAGCTCCTGGGCGGGAAATTCCCCATCTAAATCCACGGTGACGGTATCGTGGCCCATGTGGAACCCCACGTTGTTGTAGCCATACTTCCGGTGGATGACCCCGGAGACGATGTGCTCCCCGGAGTGGTTCTGCATCAGGTCGAACCGCCGCCGCCAGTTCAGCTCGCCGGTGACGGTCTCGCCCACGGGCAGGGGTCGGTCTACGATGTGAACCACATCTCCGTGCCGCTCTCTGGTGTCCAGCACGGCGGCCTCTCCTAAAACGCCCTGGTCGCCGGGCTGTCCGCCCCCTTCGGGGTAAAAGGCGGTCTGGTCCAGCCGCACCGCCCAAGTGTTCTTTTTGTCCGGCTGGCAGTCCAGCACCGTGGCGGAAAACGCCTTGCAATAGGCGTCTGTATCATAAATGCGCAGTGTCATAGTAAGTTCCTTTCTCCGTAAGGCTTCCCCTACAGTATAGCACAAACGCGGGGGACAAGTATACCCCGTAAAAATCATTTTTGCGGAAAAGAAGGGGGATTTGCAGTCGAATCGGGCCGCCGTTTGCGTTTCTTTTGCACATTGGGCTGTGTATAGCGTCGATATGAGAGCCGCTTTCACCTTCTGTTGGCAGGGGCGGCGCTTCAAACGAGCGCAACTTTTCCACAGTTTGCTCCCTCGCGGTGGATTTCTCTCTTTTCAACGGGGCGAAACTCCGGTATAATGATGGCATGACAACAACCGCCCAGAGGGATGACCCCACCGGGCTGGATTTCCCCACAAGGAGGAACTTTTGATGAAATTCATCTCCTGGAACGTAAACGGCCTGCGGGCCGTCCTGAAAAAGGGCTTTGACGAGACCTTCCAGGCCCTGGACGCGGACATCTTCTGTCTGCAAGAGACGAAACTCCAGGCCGGTCAGGTGGCGCTGGAGCTGCCTGGCTACCACCAGTATTGGAACTACGCCCAGCGAAAGGGCTACTCCGGCACGGCGGTGTTTTCCCGGCGGGAGCCGCTGAGCGTCGCCTACGGCATGGGCATCCCCGCCCACGACGACGAGGGGCGGCTCATCACGCTGGAGTTTGCCGAGTTTTACTTCGTCTGCTGCTACACCCCCAACGCCCAAAACGAGCTAAAGCGCATCGACTACCGGATGGAGTGGGAGGACAGCCTGCGCGCCTATCTGGTGGAGTTGGACGGCAAAAAGCCTGTGGTCTACTGCGGCGACCTGAACGTGGCCCACAACGAGATCGACCTGAAAAACCCCAAGACCAACCGGGGCAACGCCGGGTTCTCTGACCAGGAGCGGGGCAAGCTGACCGAGCTGCTGGCCGCCGGGTTCACCGACACCTTCCGCGCCCTGTACCCCGACAAGACCGGGGCCTACAGCTGGTGGAGCTACCGGTTCAACGCCCGGAAGAACAACGCCGGATGGCGTATCGACTACTTCATCGTCTCCAATCGGTTGGTTCCCCAAGTGCGGGAGGCCAGCATCTATTCCGACATCCTTGGCAGCGACCACTGCCCCGTGGGGCTGGAGTTGGATATGGAATAAGCGTAAAAACCGCAATTCTACCAGCGGTCGAGTGACAATCCGCCCCAAATCTGCTACAATTATCTCAACCAAAAAACGCAGAGGAGGTGTCACTATGGACGCTGCAACAGTAGGCGCGACCATCCGCGCCCTGCGCCAGGAACAGAACCTGACCCAAAAGGAACTGGCCCAGCGGCTCCACGTCACCGACAAGGCTGTTAGCAAGTGGGAGCGGGGCCTGAACTTCCCCGACCTGACGCTGCTGGAGCCGCTCGCCCAGGCGCTGGACACCACCGTCCCCCACCTGCTGGGGCTGGAGCAGGAGAACACCCAGGAGGCCGTCTCCGCCCTGTCGGACCTGGCCGCCCAGGAGCAAGAGCAGGTCCGGCGGGAAATTCGCAACCGGAACTGGTTCAACGTTTTCTGCTGCGTTATCCTGTGGGCCGCGGCGATTTGGTCGTCGTTTATTATGTCTAACCACGGTCTCTACGGGCTGCCTCAGTTCCTGACGGCGGGAATGTCCGGCTGGTACGGCACCATGATCGGGAGCAACCTCTATGCCATTCGCAAGAGCCGCAGCTTGAAGCCGAGAGAGTAAGACTGTCTTTGTGGAAAACTTGTACTATACTGGGCAAAAATGCTGGACAAACAGCAAGCACTAGCCCCTCTTGCCTCCCCTGAAAGGGGAGGTGGCGCGGCGCGAGCCGCGACGGAGGGGTTTTCCAATCCACACCTTTCCCGCGCATCCGCGCCCTTTTGGGGGAATCCTCCCCCAGAGGGGCGTTTTTTCGCGGGAAGTTTTCATTGTCAACGGCGGTTTGGAGTGTTATACTGTTGCCATACTGGATAACTATCAGATTTTTGGAGGACGACCCTTTGAAACGCAGTGAAGTCATCATTCCACAGGACGAAATTGACCGCCAGATGGCCATTTGCGACGCCATCCGCGCCCGCACCGCCGCCCTGCCCCACACCCCCCTGGCCCTGGTGGACACCTACGGGTGCCAGCAGAACGAGGCCGACTCCGAGCAGATTCGGGGGATGCTCCGCCGGATGGGGTACGCCTTCACCGAGGAGGAGAGCGAGGCGGACGTCATCGTCATCAACACCTGCGCCATCCGGGAACACGCGGAGATGCGGGTGCTGGGCAACGTGGGCGCATTGGTCCACACCAAGCGGAAAAAACCCGACCAAATCATCTGTCTCTGCGGCTGCGCCATGCAGGAGCCGCACATGGCGGAGAAGATCAAAAAAACCTTCCGCCATGTGGATATGGTATTTGGCCCCCACGCCCTCTACCGGTTCCCGGAGCTATTGCAGCGAGTGATGGAGCAAAAGGGCCGGGTGTTCGAGACGCCGGATGTGGCGGGGTACATCGCGGAGGGGCTGCCCGTGGCCCGGAAGGGCACGCTGAAAGCCTGGGTATCCATCATGTATGGCTGCAACAACTTCTGCACCTACTGCATCGTCCCCCACGTCCGGGGACGGGAGCGCAGCCGGGACCCGGAGCGGATTTTGGACGAGGTGCGGCAGCTGGTTGCCGATGGGTACAAGGACATCACCCTGCTGGGGCAGAACGTCAACTCCTACGGAAAGGACCTGGGGCTGGATATGGACTTCGCTGACCTGCTCCAGGCGGTGAACAACATTCCCGGCGAATTTCAAATCCGCTTTATGACCAGCCACCCCCGGGACGCCTCTCAAAAGCTGTTTGAGACCATGGCCCGGTGCGAAAAGGTGGCCCCTCAGCTCCACCTGCCCTTCCAGTCCGGCTCCAGCCGGGTGTTAAAAGCCATGAACCGCCACTATGACCGGGAGACCTATCTGGACGAGGTGCGCCGCCTGCGGGAGCTGATTCCCGACATCGTGCTGACCTCCGACGTCATCGTGGGTTTCCCCGGCGAGACCCAGGAGGAGTTTGAGGAAACGCTGTCCCTCATCGAAGAGGTGCGCTTCGACGCGCTGTTTACCTTCATCTTCTCCCCGCGGGAGGGGACCCCGGCGGCGAAAATGCCCGACCCCATGAGCAAGGAGCAAAAGAGCAAAAACTTCCAGACCCTGCTGGACGTGCAAAACCGCATTTCCGCCGAGAAGCACGCCGCTTACGTGGGCAAGACCCTCCCCGTGTTCCTGGACGGGGTGAACACCCAGGACGACCGTTACAGCCTGACCGGGCGCACCGGCGGAGGGCGGCTGGTCCACCTGAACGCCCCAGAGGAACTCATCGGCCAGTGGAAACCGGTAAAAATCGTCCGGGCCTCCACCTGGGCGCTGTTCGGGGAGCTGGCCGAATAAAACCCATCATCGCAAAGCACAGACACCACCGGAAAGGGAGGTTCCCATGAAAAACAAGTTTCCGTTGACCAGATTTCAGCGCTGGATGGAGGGGGCCGCATGGCTGCTGGTGGCGACCACGGTGATTTTCACCGCCTCCCGGTGGAGCGCGCTGCCCAAGGTCATGGCCATCCACTACGACGCCTACGGCGTGGCCGACGACTGGGGCGGACGGTGGATCATCTGGATTTTGCCGGTGCTGCTGGTGGTGTGCTGCGGCCTGGTCAGCGCCTGCACCCGGCTGAACCTGGCCGCCCTGAGCCTGCCCTTCAAACCCAACATGGAGCGGGAACTGTTCATCCTCCGGGCCATCCGGGATATGCTGTGTGTGATGAATCTGGAGTGCGCGGTGCTGTTCTCCGTGCTGCAAATGGAGATGCTGACCGAGCAAAACCTGACCCTGTGGTTCCTGTGGGGCATGGCGGGAGTCCTCGTGGCTACCCTTGTGTTTGGCTGCTGGCGGGCCTGGAAGTGCAACCAGGGAACCTTGTGACAATTAGCAATGTGCAATAATGGATAATTGAGAATATCGTTCTTTCCTTGCTGTCATATCTGTAGGGGCGGCGCTCCGCCGCCCGCAGGTTTCGCGTTCTATTTCCGGGCGACCACGCTCACGCCCCTACAGGCAGGCGTGTGGTAACAGTTCCGGTCAAATTTGTCACAACAAATTCAAAGAACTGAAAAAATTACGAATTTAAAACGAAAGAGAAAAAACGGGGCCGACCCCATAGAAAGAGAAGAGGACCATGGCTGAAGCGTTGACGCCCATGCGCAAACAATATCTTGAAATCAAGGAGCAGCATCCAGACTGTCTGCTGTTTTTCCGGCTGGGGGATTTTTACGAGCTGTTCGACGAGGACGCGAAGATCGCCTCCAAAGAGCTGGACCTGACCCTGACCACCCGCGACCGGAAAAAGAGCGCCGAGGAGCGGGTTCCAATGTGCGGCGTACCCTACCACTCCTATCAGTCCTATCTGGCCCGGCTGGTGGCAAAAGGGTACAAGGTGGCCATCTGTGAGCAGATGGAGGACCCCGCCGAGGCCCAGGGCATTGTGGAGCGGGACGTCATCCGCATTGTCACCCCCGGCACGGTGGTAGACGCCGCCATGCTGGACGAGCGCAGCAACAACTACATCGCCGCCGTCTACCTGACCGCCAACCGGGGCGGCATCTGCTTCTGCGACATTTCCACCGGGGAACTGGACTGTACCGCCTTCTCCGGCGACCAGACAGTGCAGCACCTGGTCAACGAACTGGGGCGGTTCTGCCCCAGGGAGGCGGTGCTCTCCGAGGGGGCCATGGAGGAAGAGCCGCTGACCGAGGTGCTGAAAAACCGGCTGAACTGCCAAATCGAGCGGGGCGACCAAACCCGGTTCGACTACCAACAGGCCCGGGAAACCCTGGACCGTCAGTTCGACAACCCCGCCGCCATCCCCGCGGGACAGGCGGAGGCGGTGCGAGCGGTGGGCGGTTTGCTCTCCTACCTCTATGAGACACAGAAAAACGACCTGGCCCACGTGCGCAGGCTGAACTACTACACCACAGGCCGCTATATGGAGCTGGACTGGACCGCCCGGCGGAACCTGGAGTTGACTGAGACCCTCCGGGGCAAGGAGAAGAAGGGCAGTCTGCTGTGGGTGCTGGACCGGACCCGTACCGCCATGGGCGGGCGGCTGCTGCGCTCCTGGATCGAAAAGCCCCTGCTGAACCCGGTGGACATCGACCGGCGGCTCCAGGCGGTGAACGCTCTGGTGAACAACATGGTGGTCCGGGAAGAGGTCATGCTCTGTTTGAAGGATGTCACCGACCTGGAGCGGCTCATTGGCCGCATCGTCTACGGCTCCGCCGGTGGGCGGGACCTGGTGGCCCTGTCCGCCGGGCTGCGGAACATCCCCCGGCTGCGGGACCTGCTGAGCCGGTGCCAAGGCTCCACGTTGCTTTCGGACATCTGCCAGCGGCTGGACGCTCTGGAGGAACTGACCGACCTCATCGACCGGGCAATGGTGGACGAACCGCCCTTCACCGTCCGGGAAGGCGGCCTCATCCGGGACGGCTACAGCGAGGACGTGGATTATCTGCGCAACGTCATGGCCCACGGCAAGGACATGGTGGCGGAAATCGAGACCAAAACCAAAGAGGAGTGTGGCATTAAAAACATCCGCATCCGGTATAATAAGATTTTCGGCTATTACATCGAGGTCTCCCGGGGCCAGGCTGATTTGGTGCCCGACAGTTGGGTCCGCAAGCAGACCACGGTGAACTCCGAGCGGTTCATCAACCAGGAACTGAAGGACCTGGAGCATACCATTCTCTCCGCCCAGGACAAAATCACCGGCATCGAGTACCAGCTCTTCAACGAGGTGCGCCAGCAGGTAGCGGAGCAGGTAGAGGCCGTCCAGCGGACGGCGGAGGCGGTGGCCGAAGCCGACGCCCTGTGTTCTCTGGCTGCGGTCGCGGCGGAAAACGGCTACTGTATGCCCCAGGTGGACGACTCCGACATCATCCAAATCACCGAGGGCCGTCACCCTGTTGTGGAGCGGATGCTGAAAGATTCCATGTTTGTACCCAACGACACCTTTATGGACAGCGGCGACGACACGGTAGCCATCATCACCGGCCCCAACATGGCTGGCAAGTCCACCTATATGCGCCAGGTGGCACTGATTTGCCTGATGGCGCAAATCGGCAGCTTTGTCCCCGCCAAGCAGGCCCGCATTGGCGTGCTGGACCGGATCTTCACCCGCATCGGCGCGGCGGACGACCTCTCCGCCGGGCAGTCCACCTTCATGGTGGAGATGGACGAGGTGGCGGACATTCTGAAAAACGCCACGCCAAAAAGTCTGCTTATTTTAGACGAAATTGGACGGGGCACCTCCACTTATGACGGCATGAGCATCGCGAGGGCGGTGCTGGAATACTGCGCCGACAAACGGCGGCTGGGGGCCAAAACCCTGTTCGCTACCCACTACCACGAACTGACCGACCTGGAGGGGCAAATTCCCGGCGTAAAGAACTACAACATCGCCGCCAAGAAGCGCGCCGACGACATCATCTTCCTGCGGAAAATCGTCCGAGGCGGGGCCGACCAGAGCTATGGCATCGAGGTGGCGAAGCTGGCCGGCGTCCCGGCCAGGGTCATCACCCGGGCCAGGACCATCCTGGCCGAGATGGAGAATGGCGAGGACACTGGCAAATCCGTCCTGGAGCCGCAGCCCCAGGTCCCGCTGGACGAACAGTGCTGCTTCGGAGACATCCGGGCCTTTGAGGTGGCGGAGGAACTGCGGGGGCTGGACATCAACACTCTGACCCCCATCGAGGCGCTGAATCTGGTGTATCAGTGGAAACAAAAGGTATAAATTTGACGTAATATAACGAATTGTATTGAGAAAAGGGAGAAAAAAACATGAAAAAGACCAGCCTGCTCTATCACACCTTCGACGGTGACTTAAAGCGCGTCTGGGTGACGCCCAACTATCTGGACACCAAATGCTCCTTCCGCATGGAAGTCTGGGGCGGCGCCGAGGGCGAGACGAAAAAGACCCTGCTGCTGAACTTTGACCACGTGGCGGCGCTGGAGTTTTCCATGAATTTTTGCGACAACGTGGTGGGGGCCGACCTGGGCGGGTTTTACAAGGTCCCCGGCAAGAAGCAGAAACGCAAGCTGCTGGAGCGGAACTTCAACCGCCGGAAAAAGGACTGGCTGATGACCCGCCTCAGCGACACCGAGTCCGACGATCCGGACGACCTGCTCAACGACCACAGCGGCGTGGACCAGATGGAGGAGAAGCTGAGCAAATACCACCTCTACCTGCTCCAGAGCATGGGCGGGGCCTGGCTGGTGCTGGCGAAGGAATACGAGTGCGTTGAACTGGACGAAAACGACGTACTGGGAGAATAACCAATAAAGCTGATTTTTTGATTCATTTAGAAACGAGGCCCGCAATGGGAAAAATTCAATGTCTTGACCCCCATGTGGCCGACCTGATCGCCGCCGGAGAGGTGGTGGAGCGGCCCGCCAGCGTGGTCAAGGAGCTGGTGGAGAACGCCATCGACGCTGGGGCCACTTCTGTCACGGTGGAAATTCGCCGGGGCGGGATGAGCTACATCCGGGTGACGGACGACGGCTCCGGCATCGCGCCGGAGGACGCGGAGACCGCCTTTCTCCGCCACGCCACCAGCAAAATCCGCGGCGAGGGGGACCTGGAGGCCATCGGCACCCTGGGCTTCCGGGGGGAGGCGCTGGCGGCCATCGCCGCCGTCTCCAAGGTGGAGCTGCGTACACGCACCGCGGACAACGACCTGGGCGTAGCGCTGCTGCTGGACGGCGGCGTGGTGCGCACCCGGCAGGAGGTGGGATGCCCCGTGGGGACCACCCTCATCGTCCGGGAACTGTTTTACAACACCCCCGCCCGGCTGAAATTCGTCAAGCGGGACGTGACCGAAGGTGCGGCGGTGTTCGCCGCCGTCCAGCACGCCGCCCTGAGCCACCCGGAGGTGGCCTTCAAAATGCTCCGGGAGGAACGGCAGGACCTGATGACCCCCGGCGACGGCAATTTGCAGTCCGCCGTCTACGCGGTGTTGGGCCGGGAAATGGCGTTGGGCTTTCTCCCCTGCAAAGGCTCCGGCGAGGGACTACAGGTGGAGGGCTTCGTCTCCCGCCCCTCCTGCTGCCGGGGGACACGGGGCTATCAGCACTTTTTCGTCAACGGGCGGTATGTAAAAAGCCGCACCATGACCGCCGCCCTGGAGGAAGCCTATCAGAACCAGAAGATGGTGGGCCGGTTCCCCGGCTGCGTGCTGCACATTACCAGCAGCCTCAGCGCCGTGGACGTGAACGTTCACCCCACCAAAACCGAGGTCAAGTTCACCAACGAAAAACGGCTGTTCCAGGCGGTGTTTTCCAGCGTCAAGGCCGCATTGAACGGCGAGCAGGGCCACCCCCAGGTCCAACTGGAGGAAAAGCGGCCCCAATCCAAGCCGGTGGATACCGTCACTCCAAATCAGACCTTTTTCCAGAGCATGACGGCGGAGGAATACCGGGCCAAAGGGCCGGTGCTGCCCCTGCGGGACAGCGGCGGGACCCACGCTGCGGCTCCGGCGGCTCCTGCCCGGCCTGTGCCGCCCCCGGTGAAAATCGAACCCAAGCCTTACTCTCCCAGCGCGGCGGAGGAATTTCGGGGGCTGGACCTGCCCATTTTGACTGAGCGGCCCGCCCGCCGGACGGATACTCCC
>JAJBVG010000031.1 GCA_020859945.1 Clostridiales bacterium
GCATTTTCGACCAAAATCCGTGATTTTGGTCGAGAGCCTGTCGGAGACAGGCTCAGACAAGCGGCGGCGCACGCCGCCGCTTGCCTACGGGGTAAGAGTGTAGAAAACGGTTATTCTTCCTTTTCCTTTTCTTTGGGGACCAGGGTGCCGGCGCGGGCCTCGTTCAGGGCGACAGTGACCGGCTTTTCCTCCATGGGTTCTTCGGACTCCTCCGCCTCCTCGGAAAGCTCTCTCGCCCGGTGAGCCACCAGGTTCACCAGCTCGTAACGGCTTTCCACGTTGGTCAGCAGCTCGTTCATGGGATAAAGAATCATATCGAACAGACCATCCTTCCAGATAATAGCTGATATTGCTTACAAAGTTATGTTTTCCCCGGCCAGCAGACGCTCCACCAGGGGGGCGCGCTCCCCGGCGCGAAGGGCGTGGGCCGTGAGACAGGCGTCGATCTCCGCCGCCGTTTGCGCAACCGTGCCGTTGACCACGATGTAGTCAAAGCCGGGAGCGCAGGCGATCTCTGCCCGGGCCTGGGCCAGACGGCCCTGGATCGTCGGCTCGTCCTCGCCGCTGTTGCGGTCCCGGAGGCGGCGCTCCAGCTCCTCCATGGACGGCGGCAGCAGGAAAAACTCGACGGCGTCGGGGAAGGCCCGGCGGACGTTTTTCGCGCCCTCCACCTCGATGTCCAGAAAAACGTCCTCTCCCAGGGCCAGCGCGTCCTCCACGGCGGTGCGGGAGGTGCCGTAGTAGTTCCCCTGGTAGCAGGTGGTTTCCAGCATCAGCCCCTCATCCACCAGCGCCCGGAACTGCTCCCGGGTGACAAAGTGGTAGCTGACGTCTTTCGTTTCGCTGGGGCGGATCCCACGGGTGGTGTGGGAAACGGAGACGCGGAAGTCCCGCAGCTTTTTCAGGGCGCCGATAACGGTGCCCTTGCCCACCCCGGAGGGACCGGCGATGACGACGACCCGCCCCTGTTTGGCTTTATCCATCTCTCTCTTCCTTCCCGGCAGCAGGTTCCTCTCCGTTCAGCCGGGCGGCCAGCACCTCCGGCGTCAGGGCGGAGAGGACGATGTGGTCGGAGTCCATGATCAGCACCGCCTTGGTCTTGCGGCCATAGGTGGCGTCGATGGCGGTGCCCCGCTCCTTGCCCTCCTGCACAATGCGCTTGATGGGGGCGGAGTCCGGGCTGACCACCGCCAGCAGCCGCTCGGCGGAGACCATGCTGCCGAACCCGATGTTCAATAACTGCAAATAGATTCCCCCATCCGCTTTAGCTGAATGTGCAATGTGCAATTCGTCATGTGCAATGGTCGGTTTTCTCATAATTGCACATTGCTAATTGCTCATTTTACTCAACGTTTTGGATCTGTTCCCGAATTTTCTCCAGCTCGGCCTTCATATCCACCACCAGGGTAGACATCTCCAAATCGTTGGCCTTGGAGCCGATGGTGTTGGTCTCCCGGTTCATCTCCTGCACCAGGAAGTCCAGCTTGCGCCCGATGGGGCTGCCCCCCTCCAGCATGGCCCGGAACTGGGCGATGTGGCTGTGGAGGCGGACGGTCTCCTCGTCCACGGCGACTTTATCGGCAAAGACGGCGGCCTCGGTCAAAATGCGGCTCTCGTCCAGCTGCCGGTCCTCCAGCACCTCCTGGATGCGTGCGGTGAGCTTGGCCCGGTACTCGGCCACCCGTTCGGGGCCGCGGGCTTCCACCTGGAGGGTGTATTGCTCCAGGGTATCCAGGCGGCTGGAAAGGTCGTCCATCAGCTTCTGGCCCTCCCGGGACCGCATGGCGTCGAAGTCGGCCAGCGCCAGGTCCGCCGCGTGGTGGACCTCTTTTGTCAGCTCGTCCAGGTCCTCCGGCACCTTCTCCACCCGGAACACGTCGGGGAATCGGGACAGCAGCTCAGTGGAGACGGGGTCGTTCAGGCCGAACTTGGACGACATGGTCTCCAGCGCCCGCAGGTAGCCCGCTGCCACAGCCTCGTTCAGGGTGACGGAGACGGCCTCAGCGGTGGTGGTCTCGATGGTGACGAACACATCCACCTTGCCCCGGGTGATGGTGCGCTTCACCCGCTGGGTGATGCCGTCCTCGGCGCAGGTGTAAACGCGGGGGATGCGGACGGTGCAGTCCAGATAGCGGTTGTTGACGCTGCGCACCTCCACCAGGTAAGACCTGCCGTTCCCCAGCGTCTCTCCCCGGCCATAGCCGGTCATACTTTTCAGCAAAAGGGTCACTCCTTGTTGTTCAGACGTTCACATTTATAGCTTTTAGCCTTTAGCTCTTAGCTTGGCAGTGCTGTCCTTTAAGCCCTACGCCTATGGTTTGCTGTGCCTGACTAACAGCTAACGGCTAACAGCTAACAGCTTATCAAACAAGGCTGATTCAAGTGGACAGCTAATGTTTATTATACCAAAATTCCGGCGGACTGTAAAGGGATTCAAACGAATTTCGCCCGGCGCAGTGTAGCTTTACAATAGATGTGAGACCAGGGTATAGAAAAAGGCGATTGAGTTT
>JAJBVG010000053.1 GCA_020859945.1 Clostridiales bacterium
GTGAGCCTGTCGAAAAACGACAGGCTCTCGACCAAAATCACGGATTTTGGTCGAATGTGCGGCCCCGGCAGCGCACATCGTCGGAGCAGACTTCATATTCTTCGCTTCCGGCTAAAGCCGAAAGCTCATCCATTCCGTTGCTCCTCCTCTCCCGTCCAAACCCGCTTCGCTGGGCTTTGGCCGGGTTCCCTATGCGCACGTTTGGGGCCTCCGCCGTCAAGCGGCACTTCCGGGGCTTTGCCCCTCCCTGCCTGTGTGCTTTTGCCGGTACACGCCCGGCTAAAAGCACGGATTTCATTTTATTTTGTTGCTTGCGCAACAAAACTCCTGCGGAGGGCTTTCATAACATTTTACGCCACTTCATTTTGGGAAATTGGCTTTTTTGACAATCTGCCAGCCCGGACCGGCAAACGGTCCGGGCTGTTTTTTGTCTATGATGGAGGATCATATATGCAATTTGCACAAAAATAAGGGAAAAATAGATGAAAAATTTTGCACCGATTGACCGTTCACGCAAAATTTTGACCGTTCGCGCAAAACCACTTGAAAATTCCTTGCAGATGTGGTAAATTTTATCCAAGTAAACAAAACACCGAATGTTGTCCGCCAAACGGAATCGAGGGATGTGATGTAACATGGCTGATAAAGAACTGCGGAAAATGAACCGCACGGAGCTAATTGAGATCATCTACGCTCTACAGCAGAATGAGCGCACCCTCCGGGAGGAAAACGAACGGTTACAGGCGCAGCTGGCCGAAAAAGTGCTGCGCATTGAGAAATCCGGTTCCATCGCGGAGGCAGCGCTGAGCCTGAACCGCATCTTTGAGGACGCGGAGCAGGCGGCCCAGCAGTACCTGACCTCCATCCGGGAGGCCAACGGCAGCGCGGAGCAGATTTTGGAGGACGCCCGGCGGGAGGCAGACGCCATCCTTGCCCAGGCGAAGGCAAAGCCCCAGGAAGAATCTCCGGCCCAGCGGTCGGAAACCGCGCCGGTCCCCCTGCCGTCAGAGGGCGGCGCACAGTCTGTTTCTTAACAAAAGGCGGCAGTAGGAGTTGCCGCGCACGTAAACAGGTCAGTTATTTAACTGACAGTTTTATTTGGCAATGCTGTATATATTACAATGGCTAGTATATCGCGTTTCATACAAGCGTAACAGTTGACCTTGCATAGCGGACACAGCATGGTATATGCCCTTTCAGTGGAGAGGCGGTGGCCGCCCGGCTGGAACGGCTGTCTGTGTGACTGGGTCAGTTTGGGAAACCAAACGTTTCATTTGACAAAACTGTATATATTACAATGGTAAGTATATTATAGTTAATACATATGGCATAGGAGACCTTATGGCTGAAAAACCCAAATATGTGACCGTCCCCAGCGAGGAGGCGGTGGCCGCCGAACGGGAGCGGCTGCAATATCAAAAAAAATACCGCCAGACCCTGCTGACTACGGTGTACGCCCTGGGGGTGGTGGCGGCGGTGGCGGTGCTGGTTGCCACCATGTTCCTGCCGGTGCTGCAAGTTTCCGGCAGCAGCATGGAACCCACCCTCTCCGACGGGGACATCATCGCCCTGGTCAAGGGCGGCAAGCTGGAGACCGGCGACCTGGTGGGCTTCTATTACCAGAACAAGCTGCTGCTCAAGCGGGTCATCGCCGGGCCGGGGGACGTGGTGGACATGGACGACGACGGCGACGTGTTTGTTAACGGCGAACAGCTGGACGAACCCTATGTGACGGCAAAGGCCCTGGGGGAGACCGACCTCGACTATCCCTATCAGGTGCCGGACAACCGATACTTCGTCATGGGGGACAACCGAACGACCTCAATCGATTCCCGCAGCAGCGCCATTGGATGCATTGAAAAAGACCAGATCGTAGGGAAAGTCCTTTTGCGGGTCTGGCCGCTGAACCGGCTTTCGCTTGTGAGCTGAGACAGGAGGTGAAAACATGAATTTTTGTTTGAAACCCCGGCCCGACAGCTGGAGGGGAGAGCACACGCTCTTCCATCTGCGGATTTAAACGGAAAACCGACCAACTATAGCAACCCGCCCCCCTGTTTTCAGGTCGGGCTGCGCAGGACAACCTGCAATATTTATCTTGAAAAGGAGAATCAAACCATGCGTAAAGTGAAGAAATTAGCCAGCGTCCTGCTGGCCGTGGCCCTGATGCTGGCCATGAACGTGACTGCGTTTGCAATCACCATCAACGTTGAGGATGGCAATGTCACCGGTGCGACCTATGTCGCCTACAAGCTGATGGACGTGACCGTTGGCAGCACGAAGGACGGCGAGACCTATTCCTATACGGTCAACTCCAAGTACAGCGCAGTTTTGCAGTCTGCGACCAATCAGACCAGCGACGAGAACGTGATTTCATACCTCCAGACGCTGACGAGCCGGTCAACTGAAATGAACGAAATCGCTGAGGCCATCTATAGTGCTATCGGCAATAAGAATTTGCAGCCTGAAGCGACTACCACTTCTGGAGCGTTTACGAATGTCGATGCGGGTTATTATTTGATCGTTGAAACAGAGGTTGGTACACTGACGAGCGGCACGACTGATACCTACTCCATTTACATGCTTGATACCGCCGCAGATGAGCCAACAACGGTAGAGACCAAGGAAAGCGTTCCTTCTTTGACAAAAAAAGTCGAAGAGAAGAATGACAGTGTTTATACATCAAACAGTGTGTGGCAGGACGGCGCGGACTACGACATCGGCGATGAAGTCCCCTTCCAGCTGACCGGTACCATCTCCAACCAGTATGCGGATTATGATACCTATTACTATGCCTTCCACGACAAGCTGTCTTCCGGCTTGACCTTTACCCAGAGCAGCGTCAAGGTGTATGTGGAAAACAGTACCACCAGAACAGAGGTGTCCAGCTCGCAGTATACGATTAACACCAATACTTCCGATGGTTGTAGTTTTGAAGTAGTTATTCAGGACTTGAAGAAGTTGACAGGTGTGACGATCAGCTCTTCCAGCACTATTGTTGTGGAGTACACGGCGAAGTTGAACGATAAAGCGGTCATTGGTAGCACTGGCAACCCCAACGAAGCCTGTCTGGAATATGCCAATGACCCGTATAGCAATGATACGACCGGCTTCACCCCCTGGGATAAGGTTATTGTCTTTACTTACCAGCTTGAGGTGGATAAGTATTCCAGCAACGGCAGCACCTTGAATGGCGCAGGCTTCACCCTGTATAAGTACTATGCCAGTGATGCAAATACGGGCGAATGGAAAGCTGTCGGAGCAGAACAACAGTACGATGCAAACTATGTATTCACCTGGACGGGTCTGGACGCCGGTGAATACAAGTTGGTGGAGACCACCGTTCCCAGTGGCTACACCAAGGCCAGCGATGTCACCTTTTATGTGGTCGCGTCCTATGAGACGAATGATGATGACCCAGCCTTTATTGATTTGGAGATTGAAAGAGGCTCCGGCTGGGAAAGTGTGAGCGGCACCCCCAGCGCCACGGAATCCGATGGTAAAGTTCTGATTCACATCCTCAACAAGACCGGCAGCGAGCTGCCCACCACCGGCGGCATCGGCACCACCATCTTCTACATCGTCGGTGGCGTGATGGTCGCTGGCGCGGTGGTCCTGCTCATCACCAAGAAGCGCATGGGCGAGAACGAGTAAGCTTATCCCCAACGAAACCAAACCATACATCACCCCACCCCGGCCTCCGGGCCGGGGCGGGGACACGGACGCCGCCAGGCCAAAGGATGGGAAGCGCAGAGTAGCCTATGAAACACACAAAACAGAAGACCGGCAGCAAAAAGGGCAGATGGAGTACCGTCGTCCTGGTGGCCGTTTTTGTGGTGGGCCTGCTGGTGCTGCTGTACCCCTCTTTCAGCAACTGGTGGAACACCAGAGGGGCCAGAAAGGTCATCGCCCAGTATGACGCGGCGGTGGACGAGCTGGAAGAGGCGGATTATTCCGGCTTCTTCGACGCGGCGGACATCTACAACCAGGCGCTGGCGGAAATTGGCAGCAGTTCCGCCCTGGCCCGCCCGGAGCAGGTGGAGGGTTACGAGGACACCCTTGACATCACCGGCACCGGCATTATGGGTTATATCTCCATTGAAAAAATCGACGTGGAGCTGCCCATCTACCATGGCACCAGCGACGGCGTGCTGCAAATCGCGGCGGGCCACCTGGAGGGCAGCAGCCTCCCCGTGGGGGGCGAGAGCACCCACTGCGTCATCTCCGCCCACCGGGGGTTGCCCAGCGCCCTGCTGTTCACCGACCTGGACCAGATGGAGGTGGGCGACACCTTCACCATCACGGTGCTGGACCGCATCCTCACCTATGAGGTGGACCAAATCACCATCGTCGAACCGGACGAGGTGGAAAACCTCTACATCGAAGAGGGAAAAGACTATTGCACGCTGCTGACCTGCACCCCTTACGGGGTCAACACCCACCGGCTGCTGGTGCGGGGCGTGCGCACTGAAAATGCGGAGGACGGCGCTGCCCTCATCCGCGTGTACGCCGAGGCGTACA
The DNA here is from genome assembly GCA_020859945.1 of Clostridiales bacterium. Classification (GTDB taxonomy): domain Bacteria; phylum Bacillota; class Clostridia; order Oscillospirales; family Oscillospiraceae; genus Onthomonas. Next base: position 4,519 of record JAJBVG010000053.1, read on the forward strand.
AAATCGACACGATTATCGTCGCGTCCGTTGCCGCTGTGCCGCTGCTGCTGGTCCTGCTGGCCTGGCTGTCGGCGAGCACGCGCCGCAGGAAGAAATAGGAGGCGAACCATGAGAACCCAATGCAAAACAATGACCCGCCGCGCTCTGGCGCTGTTGGCCGCCCTGACGCTTCTGCTCAGCACGGCGCTGACAGCCTACGCGGTAAACGGAGCGTCTCTGGATTTCAGCAGGACCGGTTCTGTCACGCTGACCCTGAAAGACGGCGACGGAAACCCGGTCTCCGGCGGGGAGATCACCCTTTACCAGGTGGCCACCCTCTACCTGGACGGCGCGGACATGGCCTATACCCCCACGGAGGCGTTCGCCGATTACATTGGCGAATTGGACGTGACGGACACCTCCCTGGCAGAGACGCTGGCGGACTATGTGGCCGGCGAGAGCATTTCCGGCACTGCCCTGGAGATCGGCACCAGCGGCACCGTCTCCTTCGGCGGCCTGGAGTTGGGGCTGTACCTGGTGACGCAGACCGCCGAATCCGACAACTACGAGACCATCAACCCCTTTCTGGTCACTGTCCCCATCGACAGCGACGACGAATGGGTCTACGATGTGGACGCCAGCCCCAAGGTGGGGACTGTCACGCCCACAGAACCGCAAGACCCCGGCGACCCTGACGACCCCGGCAAGCCGGATGAGCCGGACAAGTCTAAACCTGACACCCCCACCCCTACCACTTCTAAAACAACTTCCACTCTGCCCCAAACGGGACAGCTGAACTGGCCGGTCCCCCTGCTGGGCGGCTGCGGCGTGCTGCTCTTCGCTCTGGGCTGGCTGCTGAAAAACACGGAGAGAAAAGAGAATCCCCGATGAGAGGTCGGATCGGCTCTGCTTTCATGGCGCTGGGCCTGCTGCTCCTGCTGGCCGCCGTCGCCCTGCTGGTTTATAACAAGTGGGACGACTACAGAGCCGGAAGGTCGGCAGCTGAGATACAAGCCGCGCTGGAGAGCGCGGCTGCGGAAAACGAAACTTCCAGGTCGACCGAACAGGTCGGCGACCTGCTGGAAACCATAGAAATCGACGGTTACGAGTATATTGGAACGCTGACCATTCCCACGCTGGAGCTGGAGCTGCCCATCATGGAGGAATGGAGCTATCCCGGCCTGAAAATCGCGCCGGGGCGGTACACAGGTTCCATCTGGACCGACGACCTTGTGATTTGCGGCCACAATTACACCTGGCATTTCGGGAACTTGAAATACCTGGAAGCGGGTGACGGGCTGTCTTTCACTGATGTAAACGGAAATGTACTTCAATATCAGGTAGAGGAGGTCATCATCCTCCAGCCTACCGATGTGGAAGAGATGATAAGCCAGGCATCTGGCGAATGGGATCTCACGCTGTTCACCTGCACCATCGGGGGACAGACGCGGGTGACCGTCCGGTGCAGCCGGACAGCGTGAGCGGAGACGCTCCAGGCGATTTCGAGGGTGGTTCCCTGGCGGTCCCCTCGGCGAATATGTGGGGCATGGAACTGCCTGACCGAAAGTAGAGGTGTAAGTTCATGAAGAACATAGTGAGTTTCTATGTAGAAAAATTTAAGGCGGAACACCGGAAAGCCCGCCGGATGACTTCCCTGTTGCTGGCCCTTGCACTGGTGGTCTCGACCGGCGTTTTCTGGCAGCTCCATGCCACCGGCATCGCCCTGACCAACGAGACCTACTGCGGCCTGGAGGAACATACCCACACCGAGGACTGCTGCGAAAAGGTGCTGGTCTGCGAGCTGGAGGAGAGCGAGGGCCACACCCACACGAAGGAGTGTTACGAGGAGCGGCTGATCTGCGGCCTGGAGGAGCACACCCACACCATCTCCTGCATGAGCGACGAGACCGCCGACGTGGAGACCACCTCTGACTGGGAAAAGACCCTGCCCAAGCTGACCGGCGTGTGGGTGGACGACGTGGTATCCATCGCTAAAAGCCAGATCGGGTACACCGAGAGTACGGCGAACTTCGTCCTGGACGACGACGGCGCCACCCGCAGGGGCTACACCCGCTACGGCGAATGGGCCGGCAACGAGTACGGCGACTGGGACGCCATGTTTGCCTCCTTCTGCCTGTACTATGCGGGGGTCGATAAGGACGATTTCCCGGAGGCCACCGGCGCTTACGCCTGGTCGGTCAAACTGGAGAAGGCGGACCTCTACGGGAGCGCGGCGGACTATGACCCCGCAGCCGGTGATTTGGTGTTCTTCGATACCGACAGTGACAAGAAAATCGACCGGGTGGGTGTTGTCATCGCCGTGGACGAAAAGAGCGGAAAGCTGACCGTGGTGGAAGGCGACAGCAACGACGCGGTGGAGAAGAACACCTACAGCGCCTCTGACAGCACCATCAAGGGCTACGGCGTGCTGCCGGAGCAGCCGGAGGACGCAAACACGACTAAGAACACGGAGAAATCCGCGGACACCCAGAGCGCGGAGGACACAGCGGACGCAGAAGCTGCGGAAGGCGAGGCGGACGCATCCACCAGCGAGGAGCCTGCTGCGACAAACACCCTGCTGACCGCCTCTAACGAGACCGTGACCTACACCGCCGGGGAAGTGCAGGCGCTGGTTGACGCCCTGCCTACGGCGGAGGAAGTGGCGGAGATGGACAGCGATGAGCAGCTGGAGGTCTATACCCAGCTGCAAACCGCCTACGACGCCTACGAGACCCTGCCGGCGGAGGACCAGGTGTCCATGGATGTCAGTGTGATAGACGCTCTGTTTGCGTATTTCAACGGGCAGGTGAGCGCGCTGGCCGCCGGTAACATAGATATTCTGGATTATATCGCAAGTTATGGCGAAAGTCATTACGGTCATGAGGCCACCGCAAGGATCATCGTCAGCGATGTGGATGGTAATGTGGTGGAGAGTGACCAATACGGCGACTACAATCTTATAGCGGGAGAAGCGTATAGCATCAGCATTGATTTCTATTTTGAAGCGGGTATGGATGCCGGTACTTATGTCTACACCTTCCCGGAGGGCGTGACGTTGGGAGAAGGCAGCGGATACGTGACCATTGTGGATAGTTCCGGCACGGAGAGGACGCTGGGCACCTGGAGCATTGACAGCGCGACTTGTGAGCTGACGTTTGATATAAACAATTTATACGACCTGCCAAGTTTTTCCCATATCACCCTCTCCGCCTCTGTGTCGGCGACGTTTGAAAATGGCGGGGAAGAAATCACGATTGGCGACATCACCTATCAAGTCATCGAAGAAACCGAGGAGCATTCGGCGTCGCTGCACAAGCGGGCAGTGGAAATCAATGAAGACGATAACACCATTAGCTGGGTGATTGAGGTGGATGGCGGCGACAATGTGGGGCTGGCCGAGCAGACCATTACGGACATCATCTCCACAGATACCCATGAGTATTTACAGGATAACATCGACAGTTTGACGATTGAAATTCAAGCCGCCGATGGAGAGTATCACACGCTGTCCATAAACGACGTGAAGCTGGATTGGTCGGAGTCCGGCTGGGAGATCACGCTGCCAGATAGCTTCGAGTGCGTGAGCTGCAGAGAAACGATCACACTGCCGAAGGAGGATTCCACAGGCTGGATTGTCTACATCGAGTACACCACAAGCATCACAAGCTCCAGCAGTTATGTCACCTATGGCAATACCGTGGACTTCTACGACCTTGAAGAAAAAGGGAAAATCTCCACCGGTGAAGGCGGCATCGACAAGGGCGGCGTCTACAACGAGGGGGCGACCTGGGAGGACACCACCATCACCTGGACAGTCGATGCCTTTATTCCCGGCGGCAAGGTTTACAACTGGTATATCTACGACAGTGAAGATGTAGTGATTGGCTCCAGCCGCCAGCAGCGCTATTATAACGACCTGGGCGTGGACAGCACGACGACAACCATCACGGCACAAATCAGCGGGCAGGAGGATTCCTTCAACGTACCCAACATTGCGGATGCAGCGAACGATGGCAGCGACCTGATCGCATGGGAGCTGCACGGCACCGCTATCACAGACGGCTACGAATATGGCCGCACGATTAGGTTCTATTGCTGGGACAGCGAGAACGGCGAATGGAGCCGTTGGTGGAACATCGGGAGCGATACATATTTGACCATCACCTACACTTCCAGCGTGGTCTATGAGGATGAAAACCTCATCCAGGAATATAACGCTACAGGTGCAAGCCTTCGGAACTCTGTGCAGCTGCAAAATCAGGGAACACCTGGAGGAACTGACAATCTGGTTGACGAAGCTTCCGCAAAGGTAGACCTCCCCAGCGTCATCGACAAGGAGCTGACTATCGAACCCGACAGCGACAATGACTGGGTGACGCAGTACACGGTCACCTTCAACGAGGCAATGGCAGACCTCAGCGTCTATGACGAGGTCGTGATCACGGACACCATGAGCACGTCGCTGATATACGACAAGGGTTCCACCGTGCTCACCGCAAAAGACGCAAACGGAAACACCTTTACTGTGACCGATTACACCGTGAGTTTTAGCAGCGGCACAAACAGCAATGTGGCCACCATCACGCTGAACGACTCGGCGCTGGGGCCGTATGAGTACACGCTGGTCTACAATGCGAAAATTGACGGCAGAGGAAGGGTAACTTACAGCAACGCAATCAATGTAACCGTGTTTGGAAAAACATTTACGGACAAAGTTGGGGCAAAGGTCGTCAATGATGTGTCGGCTAGTGGCCAGACCTATTCTGTCACACTGACAAAGAAGGATGCGGACACCGGTGCAACGCTGGCCGGTGCGGAGTTTAGGGTTTGCAACGCCGAAACAGATGCGTTCGTGACCGCCGTGACCACCGGGAATGACGGCACAGCGACTGTTAAGACGAATACGTCCGAAGGAATTATCCTTCACGCCCACACGCTGTATTACTTCATTGAGACCAAGGCCCCGGACGGCTACCAGCTGGACAGCACCACAAAGTATTACTTCTGGTTCTGCAATGTGGACGGTGAGTGCAGCACCTGCGATGCAATGAAGGCCGAGCTGATAGCGAAGGAAGGAGCAGATGTGAACGTGCATGAGGGCGCGTTCGATAGTTCGCAGACAGAAGAGAATATTACAATTACGGTGTACAACGAACCCGGCGTGGAGCTGCCCCACACCGGCGGCACTGGCACCTGGCTCTACAGCCTGACCGGGCTGGTCCTTTGCAGCGGCGCGGGTCTGACGATCCTCCGTCGCAGAAGAAAGACAGCCGAGTAAAAAACAGAACAACGCGTAAAACCGCGGCGGGGGCGAAAGCTCCCGCCGCGCCTGACTTGTAAAAAAGTCATTTCCAGCAAAGCCAAGTGAAACGAAAAGTAGTAGAAGCCCTCCGCAGGAGTTTTGTCGCTTGCGGCAAAATAAAATGAAATTCGTGCTTTTAGCCGGGCGTGTACCGGCAAAAGCACACAGGCAGGGAGGGGCAAAGCCCCGGAAGTGCCGCTTGACGGCGGAGGCCCCAAACGTGCGCGCTTGCGCGTGCGCTGCCGGGGCCGCATTTTCGACCAAAATCCGTGATTTTGGTCGAGAGCCTGTCAAGGACAGGCTCAACCGCGGCGGGGGCGAAAGCTCCCGCCGCGCCGTCTTATTCTGCGGCTTGCGGTTCTTGTTGCAGGATTTTCCTTTTATTAACTGATGACGGGCCTTTTTGCAAATACAGACAAGGGAAGGCTGACAATAAAATCGGAATATGTTATAATACCGCTTGCAGTTTTGCCCCGCGCCCATTATAATAATGTCTGCTGAGTGAAACGCTATGCGTTTTACGTGTGTTCTGCATCCCTTTCGGGTGTGGTCCGAGACGGGGCAAACACGGAAAGTGCAAAACACCACAAGACGAGAAAACATCGTGCCGTCTGTGCCTCCGGGAGAGGTGCAGACGAAAGAAGGTTCCACAAAATGCGAGGAGGAACAAAAAATGAATCAGACTCGTTCCAAAGAGAAACAGGCCCAGCAGCGCAGTGGTTCTGTCCTGCCGGGAGGGATTATCACCGGCGTACTGGCCGTGCTGATGCTGGCGCTGGACGTTTCTATCGTGCGCAGCGGGATGCTCCCCGCAAAATTCCTGGCGCCGCTGGTCATTTTGCTGCTGGTGGTGGTGGCACTGCTGGGCTTTTTGACTCACCGGACGGAGAAGCGGGGGCGTTTTATCGCGGGGGCTGTCATCAGCGTCCTGGCGGCGGCTGTTATGGTCTATGGCCTGGTGGCGCTGAACAAAATCACCAGCACACTGAACAATATCACCACCGTCAGCGCTGAAGTTTCCTATGTGGGCGCTTACGTCCTGACCGACGACGAGGCGGAGACGCTGAACGACCTGGAAGCGGAGACCTTTGGCATTTTGGCTGAGTTGGACCGGACGAGCACCGATGGCGCCGTTGAGCAGCTCAACGGGTCGCTGGACACCGAGATCACAACGGCGGAATACGACGGACTGACAGACCTGGTAGATGCCCTGTACAGCCAGGAGTGCCGGGTCATCCTGCTCAACAGCGCCTATCTGGATGTGATCGCGGAAATCGAAGGCTACGAGGACATCGAGGACCAGATCCGGGAGGTCACCAGCCTGAGCGTGGAGGATGAAGCAGTGGTGTACGAGGAAGTGGAGCTTTCGGACACCGTCTTTACCATGTACATCAGCGGCGTGGACAGCCGGAACGGGCTGGTCGCCAGAAGCCGCAGCGACGTGAACATTTTGGCCACGGTCAACACGGAGACCCACCAGATCCTGCTGGTATCCACCCCCCGTGACTATTATGTGCCGCTGTCCATTTCCAACGGGGTGAAGGACAAGCTGACCCACGCGGGCATTTACGGCGTTTCCGTCTGTGTGGACACCATGGAAATGCTCTATGATATCGATATCGACTACTATTTAAGGATGAGCTTTGACGGCTTTGAAGATCTTGTCGATGCGCTGGGCGGGGTGACCGTCTACTCGGACTACGCTTTCACGTCCTACCACTACAGCTATGAATATGTGGAGGGGTACAACGAGATGGACGGGGCACATGCCCTTGAATTTGCACGGGAGCGGTTCGCCTTTCCCACCGGGGATCGGCAGCGGGGCAAGAACCTGATGGTGTTGATTCAGGCCATCATCGACAAGGCCATTGCCCCGGACATTCTGGTGAAATACAGCTCTATCCTCACCTCCGTGGAGGATAACTTTGAGACCACTCTGCCCTACGACCTCATCGCCGGGTTGGTAAACAACCAACTCAGCACCGGCGCGGACTGGGACATCATCACCTATAGCGTCAACGGCTCTGACGGCAATTCGTCCACTTACTCTATGAGCAAACCTAACTATGTGATGATCCCTGACGAGGAGACTGTGGCTACCGCCAAGGAGCTGATGCAGGCCGTCCTCAACGGCGAGGTCATCTCGCAGCCGGAAGAGGAATGAGAGCTGTTCGCTCCAGGCTGCTTGCTGCCGGATGCGAACCACTTCCAGCTTTCTTTTAACCATAGCGCATAACAAAGCCCCCTTTCCCGCGGTGTATCTCTCACCACGGGGAAGGGGGTATTTATCTGGTGTTGGTTGATTTCGACGAATGGACAGCCGCTACTTCACTCCAATGGCCCTCGAAATGACGATCTTCTGGGCCTCGCTGGTGCCCTCGTAGATCTCCGTGATTTTCGCGTCCCGCATCATCCGCTCGATGGGATAGGCCCGGGTGTAGCCGTAGCCCCCAAAGAGCTGGACGCAGGCACGAGTGACCTCGTTGGCCGTCTCGCTGGCGAACAGCTTCGCCATGGCCGCCTCCTTGCCGAAGGGCTGGCCGTTGTCCCGGAGGGAAGCCGCACGCCACACCAGCAGCCGGGCCGCGTCCACCTTGGTTTGCAGCCCTGCCAGCACGAACTGGGTGTTCTGCATCTGGCTCAGCCGCTGGCCGAACTGGACACGGGTGTTCACATAGGCAATGGTCTCGTCGATGGCGCCCTGGGCGATGCCCACCGCCTGGGTGCCGATTCCAATGCGCCCGCAGTCCAGCCCGGCGAGAGCCAGCTTGAAGCCCTGGCCCCCAGCGCCTAAAATATCCGTTGCGGGGACCCGGCAGTCGGTGAGCACCACCTCGCAGGTGGCGCTGGCCCGGATGCCCATTTTGTCCTCCGGCGGGCCAACCGTCAGGCCAGGGTTGTCCGCAGACACCAGAAAGGCGGTGATGCCCCGGGTCTTTTTGCTCCGGTCGGTGCTGGCCAGGATGATATACAGCCCCGCCTGCCCCGCGTTGGTGATAAAGGTCTTGGTGCCGTTGAGGACATAGTCGTCTCCGTCCCGCACCGCTACGGTGGAGACGGTGGAGGCGTCGGTGCCCGCGTCCGGCTCAGTCAGGGCGAAGGCACAGAGAGTGTCCCGGTTCATCCTGGGGAGCCAGCGGCGCTTCTGCTCCTCGGTGCCGTAGCGGTTCAGAAGGTACATGCACAGTCCCCCGTGAACCGACCAAATCACCGCTGTGGTGGCGCAGCACTTAGCCACTTCCTCCAGAGCCAGCACATAGGCCATGGTGTCGCCGCCCTGTCCGCCGTACTCTTTGGGGCAGGTGGTGCCGAATAACCCGGTGCGGAACAGCTTCTCCACTGTCTCGGTGGGAAAGCGCTCGGTTTTGTCAATTTCTGCCGCCAGAGGCTTGACCTCGTTCTGGGCGAACTCCCGGGCCATTTTCTGGATGAGCAGGTATTCCGGTTTCAGTTCAAACATGGCTCAGGACTTCTTTCTGCCGTTTTCGTACTCGTAAAAGCCCCGGCCGGACTTTTTGCCCAGCCACCCGGCGTTGACATACTGCTGGAGCAGGGGGCAGGGGTGGTACTTCTCCTGGCCGTAGCCCTCGTACATGGTCTGCTGGATGGAAAGCACCGTATCCAGCCCGATGAGGTCGGCGGTCTCCAGGGAACCCATGGGGTGGTTCATGCCCAAGCGCATGATGGTGTCCACCGCCTCGGCGTCGCCCACGCCCTCGTAGACACACCACACCGCCTCGTTGATGAGGGCTTGCAGTACCCGGTTGGAGACGAAGCCCGGCACGTCCCGGACCTCCACAGGGGTCTTGCCCAGCTCTTTTGCCAGCATGTGGACCTTCTGCAAGGTGTCCTTACTGGTGGCGAGGCCGGGGATGACCTCTACCAGCTTCATCACGGGGACGGGGTTCATAAAGTGCATCCCCACCACCTTCTCCGGGCGGTTGGTGAAGCTGGCCAGCTTGGTGATGGGCAGCGAGGAGGTGTTAGTGGCGAAAATGCACTCCGGCTTGCACACCTTGTCCAGCTCCCGGAGGGCGTACTCTTTCACGTCCTGATCCTCGGCCAGGGCTTCAAAGACCATGTCGCAGTCCGCCGCGTCTTTCAGGCTGTGGGAGGGGGTGAAGCCGGAGAGAGCGGCGTCCACCGACTCCTGGGTCCTGCGGCCCTTGACCACAGCCCGGGCCAGCCGCTCCGCCACCTGGCGGATGCCCTGCTCCGGGGGCGTGTGGTCCAGATTGTTCAGCAGCGTGATATGACCGGCGTCCGCCATGACCTGAGCGATGCCCAGGCCCATCTGTCCGGCTCCAACGACCATAATTTTCATCGCAAATTCCCCCTCGTCTTACTCCACTTCGATCCAGACCGCGTCGCCCTGGCCCATGCCGGAGCAGATGGCGCAGACGCCGTTCTTCTGGCCCCGGCGCTTCAGCTCCCAGATCATGGTCATCAGGATACGTGCGCCGCTGGCCCCGATGGGGTGGCCCACCGCCACGGCGCTGCCGTTGAGGTTGACCTTCTCGTCCATTTCCTCCCAGCTCATGCCCAAAATTTTCAGGCAGGACACCAGCGGTACGGCGGCGAAGGCTTCGTTGATCTCAATGATGTCGAAGTCGGACAGCGTCCGATTGTATTTCTCCATCAGGGCCTGGATGGAGAGGCCCGGCGCGGTGGAGATATACCGGCTCTCGCGGGAGATCTGGGCGTATCCTTTAATAGTTGCCAGGATGGGCGCGCCCACCGCCTCGGCGTGGCTGCGGCGCATGAGGACCACAGCTGCCGCACCGTCGTTGACGCCAGGGGCGTTGCCCGCGGTGACGCAGCCGTCGGAGACGAACAGGGGTTTGAGCTTTTGCAGACCCTCCAGGGTGGAGGTGGGGCGGGGGCCTTCATCCTTTTCCAGGGTGAAGGTCTTACGCTTGGACTTGACCTCCACGGGGAACCGCTCCTGGTCGAAAGCGCCTTTGGCCTCGCCAGCGGCCCACCGCTCCTGGCTCCGCTGCGCCCAGCGGTCCTGCATGTCTCTTGTCACACCGGATTCCAGGGCCACCTGCCCGCCGATGACCGCCATGTGAACGTCGTTGTCGGGGCACCACAGGCCGTCCTTCACCATGGCGTCCACCAGTTTGCCGTCGAACATTCGCTGGCCCCAGCGTGCGCCGGGCACCAGATAGGGGGCGTTGCTCATGCTCTCCATGCCGCCCGCCACGATGGTATTCGCGTCGCCGGCTTTGATGATTTGGGTCCCCAGGGTGACGGCCTTCAATGCGCTGCCGCAGACCTTATTTAAGGTAAAAGAGGGGACGTTGTGGGGGATGCCTCCGGCCACAGCCGCCTGCCGCGCGGGGACCTGTCCCACCCCGGCGGGGACCACGATGCCCATAATGGCCTCGTCCACCTGGTCGCCGGTCAGGTCAGCCCGGCGCAGGGCCTCCTTAATGGCCAAACCGCCCAGCTGGGGGGCGGTAAAAGACGCGAGACTGCCGCCGAACTTGCCAAAGGGCGTCCGGGCGGCGCTGACGATTACAATTTCATCCATAAACAGGACCTCCAAAATAAGAAATAAAGCTCTAAATCAGGGAATCTAGTTTTTGATACTATATTACACAGTCTCTTTGGAACTGTCAAGGGTTATTCAAGAAGAACGGGAGAACCCGCGGTCACTTTTTTTGGGCAAAATCCCGATATTTAAGCTGTTAGCCGTGAGCTATTAGCTGTTAGTCAGGTACTGCTAACAAAAAACGAACAACTCAATGCCAAACGTGGAAAAAGCCGTTTGTAAAACGCTGCCAACTGTCAGTCAGGAATCAACATCAAGATAGAGAAGCGCAGTGCTTCAAGCAAAGCGCCGCCAGGCTAACGGCGAAAGAGCGAATAGCGAATAGCTTTCTTCTGTTCATTTGTCAATGATGTGAGACAGGGAAAAGGGAAAGAGTTTATTGGTTAG
>JAJBVG010000050.1 GCA_020859945.1 Clostridiales bacterium
ATCCTGAACTCTTTTGACGTACCCTGGACAAACGGATTTACTGAGGGATGTAACAGCAAAACCAAGGTACTGAAACGGATCTGTTACGGCGTCAGAACGTTAGGCCGTTTTCGCAACAGAATCCTTTACTGCGCTCCGTAAATAGAGAAAGCCAGAGTTCCCCCTGGCTTCACTATTATTGCGTGTTATTTTTCTCTACCTCAACTCTTGACGTAGGCCCGTATAAAACCACAGTTCGGTGCTTCTCTTTTTCCGTTTTTCTTTTGAAATGGGTTAAAATTGGGTTATTTTCCGTTTTTTAAGGAGTGGAAAACGCCGTTTTTCGTTGATATTTCAATGTTTTTACTGTTCCACCGGCTTCATCGTCGGGAACAGCAGCACATCCCGTATACTCGCGCTGTCCGTCAGCAGCATCACCAGCCGGTCCACGCCAAAGCCCAGACCGCCCGTGGGAGGCATTCCATATTCCAGAGCGTTGATGAAGTCGTAGTCCACCTGCGCCTTGCTGTCCGGGTCCAGCGCCTTGCGCTCGGCCACCTGCCGCTCGAAGCGCTCCCGCTGGTCGATGGGGTCGTTCAGCTCGGAGAAGGCATTGCCAAACTCCGTGGCGTTGATGAAGTATTCAAACCGCTCGGTAAAAGCCGGGTCAGTGGGCTTGCGCTTGGCCAGAGGGCTGATTTCCACCGGGTAGTCGTAAATAAAGGTGGGCTGAATCAGCTTGTCCTCCACATAGGCGTCGAAGAACTCCGCCAGGATCGCCCCCTTGGTGGGCACCTCAGGCAGGTCGATGTCGTGCTCCTTGGCGCAGGCGATGGCATCCTCGTCGGTTTTCCAGTCGGCAAAGTCTACGCCGCTGTACTTCTTCACCGCCTCCACCATGGTCAGCCGCTCCCAGTGGCTCAGGTCAATTTCCTGCCCCTGGTAGGGAATGACCAGAGAGCCGCAGACCACCTGGGCCACATCCTTCATCATGTCCTCCACCAGGTCCATCATGCCGTGAAAGTCGGTGTACGCCTGATACAACTCGATGGTGGTGAACTCCGGGTTGTGCTTGGGGTCCATGCCTTCGTTGCGGAAAATACGGCCCACCTCGTAGACCCGGTCCATACCGCCCACGATGAGCCGCTTTAAGTACAGCTCCGTCTCGATACGCAGCACCATGTCCATGTCCAGGGTGTTGTGGTGGGTGTAGAAGGGACGGGCGGTGGCGCCGATCTCAAAGGGCGTCAGGATGGGGGTGTCCACCTCCAGAAATCCCCGCTGATCCAGAAAAGACCGCAGTTCCCTCAGAATCATGCTGCGCTTGACAAAGGTGTCCTTTACGTCCGGGTTGACGATCAGGTCCACATAGCGCTGGCGGTAACGGGTTTCCCGGTCGGTCAGGCCATGGAACTTTTCCGGCAGGGGATTCAGGCTCTTGGCCAGCAGCGTGACCGCCTCGGCCCGAACAGAGATTTGCCCCTTTTCCGTCTTAAAGACCTGGCCCGTCACACCGACAATATCGCCGATATCGCACTTTTTGAACCAGGCATAGGTCTCCTCCCCCACAAGGTCCCGGCGGACATAGAGCTGCACCCGGCCTGTGTCGTCCTGCAAATCGCAGAAGGACACCTTGCCCATGCCGCGCTTGCTCATCAGGCGGCCCGCCACGGAGACAACGCTGCCTTCCAACAGATCATAATGCTCGTTGATGGCCTCGGCGTGGGTGTCCACGTTGTATTTGGTCACCTGGAAGGGGTCGTGCCCGGCCTCTTTGAGGGCGGTCAGCTTGTCGCGGCGGATCTGGAGGATCTCCGACATGCTCTTTTCTGATTCCGGCTGAAACTTTCTTCCCATACCATCGACCTCAGTTCACAGTGATGCCGAGCACCTTGTACTCCACGTCCCCTTCCGGCGCTTCGACGATGACCGTGTCGCCCACAGCCTTGCCCAGCAGCGCCTTGCCAAAGGGAGACTCTTCCGAGATGCGGCCGTTCATGGGGTCCGCCTCCTGAGAGCCGACCATCCGGTACTCCAACTCCTCCTCGAACTCCACGTCGTAGACCTTGACCGTGCAGCCAATGCCCACCACGTCGTTGCCCGCGGCGGTCTCGTCGATCAGCTCATAGTTGTCCAGAATGGCCTGTACCTCGGCTTCCCGAGAGTAGAGCTTGCCCTGCTGGTCCTTGGCCTCGTCATATTCGCTGTTTTCGGACAGGTCACCAAAGGAGCGGGCCTCTTTGATCATGTCCGCCACTTCTTTTTCGCGGACGCCCTTCATCCATGCCATTTCGTCCTGCAATTCCTTCAGACGCGCCGGGGTCAACTTCACGGGATTTGCCATAATAAAACACCTTTCTTCCATAGAGTGTGAGAGTGTGAAAAAATCATAAGAAAACCGCAGTTCTGCCTGTAACAAAACTGCACTGGTTTCCTCATGCGGAATGTGAACCTCACATAAGACGATACTATAAGTAGTATATGCAATTTTTCCGGGCTGTCAAGCGTTTTCCGGGCTTTTTTGCGAAGGTGCAAGCCCATCAGCCCAGCAGATACCGCTCAATGGCCTGGCTGACGCCGCTGTGGTCGCAGTCGGCCACCACCCCACGGCAGACCGCCTTGACAGGTTCGGCGGCGTTACCAACCGCCACAGGGAGACCGGCTTTTTTCAGGATGGGCAGGTCGTTGAAGCTGTCTCCAACCACAATGGTCTCCTCCAGGGAAAGCCCCAGGTGACGGCAGAGGATCTCCAGCCCCACGCCCTTATCCACCCCCTGAGCGGAGATCTCCAGCGAAGTCTCTTCTGCAAGGACGGCGGTGAGGGGCAGCCCCTCCACAGCCAGCAGGGTGTCCGCCCGGTCCTCCGGGGAGGTGTGATACAGGCAAATCTTCTCAAACGTCCAGTTCTGTGCCTGACAGTACCGGTAAATATCGTTGGTGGAGAAGCAGTTCTGCTGAAAATGGTTCTGATAGTGAGACATTTTGTAATGCGCCAGGTTGTTCAGTTGCCGAATGTCTATAAACGCCCTGTTGCGGGCCAAAATCTGAGGCATAATGTCCCGGTCTTTGGTGTAGTCCAGAATGATTTTTGCCGCTTGGGGGTCGATGGTCTGGAGGTGGAGCGCCCGGTCCTCCACCCTGTCGTAGACGCAGGCGCCGCTCTCGCAGAGGACGTAGCGCATGGCCGGGAACAGGGCCAGGAACGGTTCCAGCTCTCCGATACTGCGCCCGGTGGAGAACACCACCTGCTTGCCCGCCTCCAGTGCGCGGGTGATGGCGGCGGCATCCTTCGGTGAAAGTTCCTTCTGGCTGTTCAAAAGCGTGCCGTCCATGTCGGCGGCCAAAAGCTGATAGGGCATGGGAATCACCGCTTTCTTCATTATTTGAGAGTTGCTAAATAGCGAGAGGTGCTGTCAACTGCACGCGGCCTCCAGCACCGCCGCCGCAACAGACCCCGCGACGCTGGAACCCCAGCCGCCGTTTTCCACGACCACCACAAAGGCGTAGGGATACTCGTCATCATCAATAAAGCCCACAAACCAGGCGTGAGGGGAACCGGACCCCACCTCAGCGGTGCCGGACTTGGCACAGACCGCCAGGTCTCCAAACTGGGGCTGTCCGTAGTGGCTGACCACGTTGTTGCGCATCATGGTTTTCAGCTGGTCGCAGGTGGAGGAGGCCCAGCCGATGGAGGTGGTCTCCGTACTCTCAGTAGTGGTCAGCCCCACGCTGCCTGTCACCGACAGCAGCAGCCGGGGCGCCGCCGCCTCTCCGCCGGAGGCGATGCAGCCCATCAGGGTCAGCATAGCACAGGGATTCACCAAATCCTCATACTGCCCCACGCCGGACCAGCCCTCGTCCACGGCGGAGACCGTGGTAGAGAAGCTGCCGGTGGCGGTGGGGATGCCGGAGACGCTGAGACTGCTGAGCAGTCCTGCCTCCTCCGCGTACTGTTGCAGCGTCTCGCCGCCGATTTCGTTGGCGAGGGTAGCAAATGCTCCGTTGCAGCTGTCGGCCAGCGCGGTCTCGAAATCCACTGTGCCGTGGGCGGAGGGGCAGGTGACGGTGCTGCCGTCGTCATATTCCAACGAACCGTCGCAGGTGAAGGTAAAGCTGTCCAAATCGCTCAGTGTCTCAATGGCCGCCGCGCTGGTCACCAGCTTGAAGGTGGAGCCAGGGGTGTAGGTGCTGGAGAGGAATCGGTTCAGATAGGCTCCGTCATAGCTTTCGTCCCCGGCGTTGATGGCGGCAATTTCGTCCTCGTCGTCCGGGTCGAAGGCGGGAGTGGAGAGCATACACAGCAAATCGCCTGTTTCGTAATTGTACAGGGCCACCACGCCGTCGCGCCCGTCCATGGCCTCATACGCCGCCCTGTTCAGCTGGGCGTCCAGGGTCAGATTGACCTGGTTGCCGGTGCCGTTGGTGCCGAAAATCAAACTGAACCCCACCAGCTCGTCCGCAAAGACGGACTTGGCCCCCACAGAGATACTGCCGTTCCGGTCACCGATGGCGTGGACTGTGGAGACGCGAATTTCATAGTCGTCGTTGTAGGCGTCGTTCTCGCAGTCGTAGAGTACCACGCCGTTCCGGTCCGCAATGGCCCCGGAGGAAATGCTGCCGTTGCTGTAGACGTGGCGGTTGGCCGAGTAGGAGGCCCAGGACGCGCCGTTGAGGACGTAGAACACCAGCAGCACGACCATCCCCAAAACCAGCGCCAGGATAAAGAACAGCACAAACAGAGTGCGGGTTTTCAGCTGCTTCATGGCTTGTCCTCCCATTCGTCGTCCTTGAGGAAGTAGGAACGCCAGTCGTCCGCGTCGGCGGTGCCTTCTCCTGTTTCGTCAGAGAAGTCGATGTCCGGGAAATCGTCGCTGTTGTCCTCTTCTGACGGAGCGGAGGGCTTCGGCGCAGTGGACGCCGAGTCAGGCCGGTTGATACGGGTCGGCTCATCGTCGGGTTCCGGGCGGCGAATGACGGTTTCCGCGTCGTCAGCGGTGGGAAAGGGCGCGCTTCGCCGGAAGAAGCCTGTGGCGGCCCGCCAGCTGTCCGGTTCATCCTCCGGCTCGTTCTTTTTCCGGCGCTTGGGCAGCCGAACGGCCAGCCCCGCATTCTGCCGGGCGTCCGAGGCTTTGATGAAGGCCAGCAGCGCCCAGCACGACATCATGGAACTGCCACCCACGGAGACGAAGGGCAGCGTCACACCGGTCAGGGGCAGCAGGTCGGTGGAACCGAACACGTTCAGCATGGTCTGCACCACGAAAATCATGGCTGCGGAGCAGGCGGTGATGACATAGAAGCTGCTGCGGGCAATGCTGGCCTCCCGCACGGCGAAAATCGCCAGCAGGACGATGACCGCCACCGCCGTCACCGCCAGAATCAGCCCCAGCTCCTCCGCCAGTACGCCGAACACCAAATCTGTATTGGCCGCGCCGATGTTTTTCAGCCAGCCGTCCCCCACGCCCTGTCCGAACAGGCCGCCGCTGGCAATGGCGGACATGGTGCGGGTCTGTTGGTAGCCCAGGTTGGAGGGGTCCTCCCAGACGTGGCGGTAGACGGCGAACCGGGCGAAAATGTAGGATTTGTATTGCAAAATGAGATACCCGCCGGAGATGGCGGCGGCCAGCAGAAATAGCACCGAGGCCAGATCGCCGCTGCGCAGGAAGGTGATGGCCAGCAGCGCCACAAAGAAAATCAGGGCGGTGCCGAAGTCGCTCATCAGGCCCAGGCAGCCTACACAGAACAGGGAGTAACCCAGGGTGTAGAGCAGGTTTTTCTTGTTGAACATCCGGTCAAGCGTGGTCGCCCCCACCAGGATAAAGACGATTTTGACAAATTCCGAGGGCTGGAAGGAAATCGGCCCGATGGAAAGCCAGTTTCTCGCGCCGAAGAGCCGCTCCCCCAGCAGGAGGTTAAAGGCCAGCAGCGCCATAGACGCCACCGCCAGAGGCCAGCGGATCTGGGTGACAAACTCCAGGTCCCGCAGGCAGATGGACAGGGCAAGGAACAGCACCACCCCCAGCACCACGCAGAGGGTCTGCTTTTTCAGCCCACTGGGGGACGAGGACGCCGTCACGGTCAGACAGAGGGTGGTCAGAAAAAAGGCCAGCGTCTCGATTTCAAATCCAGTCCGCCGGAAGATGCGGTAAATCAGGTAAACTGCCCACATCAGAGCGCACAGCGCCCCGAAGCAGCCCGCCACAGTGGTCTGGTATTCCGCGTCCACGGCGTTCCACAGCTGAAAGCACAGCATCCCCTGGAACAGGCTCAGCAGAAACAGCGTGACGCCGGGCGAGAAGACTTTGCCGGGTTTGGACCGGCGCTGGGCTTGCTGCCGCTCCTCCTCGGCGGTGGAGGGCAAAAAACAGGCGTCCACCCCGCCAAAACTGATGATGTCCCGGGCTTTAAGGGCGGCGGTCTGAAAAACGGTGGTCCCGTTCAGGGTGACGCCGTTTTTGCTGTTCAAGGCGTAGAGCAGCCAGTTACCTTTGCTGTCCCGGATCAGGGCGGCGTGGTTCCGGGAGACGGTGCCGTAAGATAAAATCACATCGCACCGGCGTGACCGTCCCACCAGGTTCTCCCAGTGGTTCAGGGGTAGACGAGT
Source organism: Clostridiales bacterium (assembly GCA_020859945.1). Lineage (GTDB taxonomy): Bacteria > Bacillota > Clostridia > Oscillospirales > Oscillospiraceae > Onthomonas. Next base: position 6,581 of record JAJBVG010000050.1, read on the forward strand.
GCCGTCCGTCAGCACCAGACTGCCCCAGGTCTCCTGCTCCATACGGCTCTGGAACAGGCTCCTGCCGCAGCGCACCACCACCAGCACCCCAAAAACGGGCAGGGCGTAGTGAAACAGTCCGCCCAGCAGGGAGGTCAGCAGGCTCATCAGGGCCTCGTTGCCGCTCAGGGATGTGAAAAAAGACACGATGCCACGCCCCATGGTTTGCAGGCCCTGTAAAATTGTCTGAATAATATCTGCGGCACTCATGGGAACCTCCAACAGGGAAAGAAACAAAAATTGAGCAAAAACGGACCCCACAAAAGGCCCGTTTTGAGAATGATCCCTTAGTATTGCTCCATGAACTCCTCGTACAGGTCCACCACTTCGCTGGTCTTGCCGATCATTTTGATGTCGCCGTCGTGGAGCCAGATGACCTTTTCGCAGATCTCCTGAATGGTGGAGGTGTTGTGAGAGACGATGATGACGGTGCGGTTTTTCTCCGCAATCAGCTCCTTCATCTTGTTGAAGCTCTTCTTTTTGAAGTGGCTGTCGCCCACGCTGAGGACCTCGTCCACCAGGATGATGTCGGTCTTGAGGATGGCGGTGATGGCAAAGCCCAGCTTGGACTGCATACCGCTGGAATAGGTCTGCACGGGCTTGTCGATAAAACTTCCCAACTCGGAAAACTCGATAATTTCATCAATTTGCTGGTCGATGCGCTGCTTGGAGAACCCCATCAGCATCCCGGAGAGGTAAATGTTCTCCCGGCCTGGCAGCTTCTTTTGAAAGCCGATGCCCAGTGCCAGCAGGGAAACCGTATGGCCGTGAAGGTCCACCACGCCCCGGTCCGCCTCGAAGATGCCGGCCAGTACCCGCAGCAGGGTGGATTTGCCAGAGCCGTTGCGTCCGATGAGACCGACAATTTCGCCCTGAGCGATTTCAAAGGAGATGCCGTGGAGGGCTTCATAGTGCTCGATGCGGCCGGATTTTTTGGCGTTTTCCTGCCCCTTTGCGGCCTTGCGCTTGCTGACGGGGACAATGCTCCGGTAGCTCAGGTAAACGTCGTCCACTGTGATGGCGGGAACCGGGCCGCCCGTCTGCACGGCGGAGGCGGCGGGAGAGGGTTTAAACAGTTTCATAAACAGCAGCTCTTTCACTGCGCCCGAAAACAGGCGCAATCACAAGTTTTGGGTATTGTACCACAAAGCGGCGAAAATTGCAACCGGAAATGGAACAGGCGCACGGGAACCCTGATTGTTTTTCGCACGTACAAAGGCTTCAAACGCCTCCGCCCTGCACCATTGCCCGCAGCTCCCCGCAGAAGCGTTCCGCGTCCTGGTTGGTGCGCATGATGAGCAGCACGGTGTCGTCCCCAGCTAAAGTGCCAACCATGTCGGGCAGCTCCATGCCGTCCAGCGCGGCGGCTGCGGCGTTGGCCAAGCCGGGCATGGTCTTAAGCACCACCAGATTCTGGGCGCAGTCGAAGGAGGTGACTCCCTCCCGGAAGATGTTTTGCAGCCGGTCAGAACGTCCCTCCTGCCGGTTTTGCAACGAGACGGCATAGCGATAGCTGCCGGAGGCGGCCATTTCCTTGACCAGGTGCAGCTCCTTCATGTCCCGGGAAATGGTGGCCTGGGTGCAGTGAAATCCCCGCTCCCCCAGGGCCAGCAGCAGCTGCTCCTGGGTCTCGATGCTCTGATTTTGAATGATCTCTAAAATCATCCTCTGTCGCTGTTCCTTCATGCCGTCCTCCCCTCTTTGGATTACCGCCGCCCCAGCTTCTGGTTCAAAATCTCGTAAAAGCTGCGTCCGGTCAGGCGGACCAGCTTGATGGTGTGGCTGGAACAGCGCAGTTCCACCGTGTCCCCGCTGGAGAGGCGAAAGGCCCGCCCTCCGTCCGCCGAGAGGTAGGCGCTCTTGTGGGAGAGATGCCCTACCGTCACGTCTACAATACGCTCCTTGCCCAGCACACAGGATTTGGTCAGCAGGTCGTGGGCGCAGATGGGCGTGATGATGATGTTTTCGGCGGTAGGCTCCACGATGGGGCCTCCGGCGGACATGGAGTAGGCCGTGGAGCCGGTGGGGGTGCAGACGATGACCCCGTCCCCGGAATACTCCATGATTTTGACCTTGTCGCCGTAGACGGTCATGTCCAGTACACGGGCCACCGCCCCGTTAGAGATGACCACATCGTTCAGGGCGGTGTCCCAGAAAATGCTCCGCCCGTCCCGGAGGACCCGCATATCCAGCATCATCCGCTGCTCGGTGGTGTACTTGCCCTGGGCAATTTGCCGCAGCAGGTGCAGTTCCCCCACCTCCAGCTCCGCCATAAAGCCCACGCTGCCCATGTTTACCCCCAGAATGGGGATGCGGTAGGTCCGGGCCAGCCGTGCGGAGTGGAGAATGGTGCCGTCTCCGCCAAAGCAGATGAGCAGATCGGCGTTTTTAATTTCCGTATGGATGTCCCGCAGCTTCAAATCCTTGGGCAGCTCCAGGGACCGGTCCGGGCGGAAGGGCAAACACAGACAGGTCTCCACGCCGCAGCTACGCAAAATGCGCTCCGCCTCCCGGACGGCGGTCAACCCCTTGTCCCGGTAGGGGTTGGGACTTAAAATCACTTTCATCTCTGTTTCTCCAATGCCTCATGGGAGTCACGCACCAGCGCCGCCAGCTCAGGGGCGGTGTTCTCCCCCGGCTGGACGCTGAGCCAGCCCAGATACTCGATGTTTCCCTCCGGCCCTCGGATGGGGGAATAAGTCAGGCCCCGCACCGTCAGGTCGCTGGCCGCCGCGTGGGTCAAGAACTGCTCCAGCACCTCCAGATGGACCGCTGGGTCCCGGACGACGCCTTTCTTGCCCACCTTGCCCTTCCCCGCCTCAAACTGGGGCTTAACCAGGCAGACCAGCTGGGCGTTTTCCGCCAGCAATGGCCGGAGGGCGGGTAAAATCAGCCCCAGGGAAATGAAAGACACGTCTACCGAAACGAAATCCAGCGGCTCCGGTATCTGCTCCCGCGTCAGGTAACGGGCGTTGGTGCGCTCCATGCAGACCACCCGCGGGTCGCTGCGCAGCTTCCAGTCCAACTGACCATACCCCACATCCACAGCGTAAACCTTTTTCGCGCCGTTTTGCAGCATACAGTCGGTAAAGCCGCCGGTGGAGGCGCCGCAGTCCATAGCAGTCACCCCATCCAGATGGATGGGCCAGGTCTGCATGGCCTTTTCCAGCTTCAGACCGCCTCGGCTGACGTAGGGCAGCGTTTTACCCCGCACCTCGATTTTGGCGTCGTCCGCCACCGACGCGCCGCACTTGTCCATCCGTTTTCCGTCCACAAAGACCAGCCCGCTCATGATGATGGCCTGGGCCTTCTGGCGGCTCTCCGCGTAGCCCAGCTCCGTTATCCGCACATCCAGGCGCTTTTTTGCCATGTAACGTCCCTCCAAAGGCCCCCGTTGGCCTTTATTGCTTCCTTATTGCATCATTTCCAGTCCGGCGGCGGCGATCTGCTCCCAGCTGATGCCCAGCATCTGGCGCTGCTGTTCCACGGTCCCGTGGGGGATAAAGTTTTTGCCGCAGTTCAGCAGGCGCAGCTTGTCCACCTGCACGCCACGAGTCATCAGCTCCGCCGCCAGGGTCATGCCCGCGCAGTTCTGGTGAATGACCTCCTCCGCCACCAGCAGGCGTCCCGTCTTTTGCACGGAGGCCGCCACCGGGTCAGCGTCAATGGGATGGACCCGGTTGAGTTTTAGGACCTCCACGGAGTACCCGGACGCCTCGATCTGCTCCACGGCCCGGAGGACTTCTCCGGTCAGAATACCGTGGGTGACAACGGTCAGGTCGCTCCCCTGCTGTAACGTGGCCGTCGGTTCCTGTCCCGCATCGCCGGAGTAGCCGTTCTCACCGCCGCGTGGGTAGCGGACAGCTACAGGCCCTCTGCACTCCTCTACCGCCCAACGGAGCTGATTGGACAGCTCCGCGAAGCTGGCCGGAGCCAGCACCGTCATGCCGGGGACGGTGGAGAGATAGGCCAGGTCAAACACACCCTGGTGGGTCTCGCCATCCGCGCCCACCAGTCCGGCCCGGTCCACACCAAAGACCGCGTGAAGATTACTCAGAGCAATGTCGTGTATCAGCATATCGTAGCCGCGCTGCAAGAAGGTGGAGTAGACGGCGAACACCGGCACTGCCCCTTGTTTGGCCATGCCGCCGCACAGGGCTACAGCGTGACCCTCCGCAATGCCCACGTCAAAGCACCGCTCCGGGAACTGAGTGGCAAACTCGTCCAGCCCTGTGCCCGACTGCATGGCCGCTGTGACGGCGCAAACCCGGTTGTCTGTCGCGGCGATGGAGGTCAGCGTCTCCCCAAAAACGGCGGAGAAATCGGTGCTGCTCTCTTTCAGCGGCTTGCCTGTGGCCGGGTCGAATGGACTGACCCCGTGGAACAGGTGGGGTTCCCGCTCGGCGGGTGGATAGCCTTTTCCCTTTACAGTGCGGACATGGACCAGAACCGGCCCCTCCTGCTCCTTCGCCCACCGAAGGATGCGGGTCAGCTCGGAGAGGTTGTGACCGTTCACCGGCCCCAGGTAGCGAAAGCCCATGTCCTCAAACATGCTGCTGGGCAAAATAGACCCTTTGACCGCCTGTTTGATTTTATGCGTGACGCGATAGAGCTTTTTACCGCCGGGAATGTGATTGCACACGCTTCGGTAGCCCTTCTTAAAGCGCAGGTACTGGGGCCGCAGGTGGTGGCGGGACAGCAGTTTGGCCACACCACCCACGTTTTTCTTGATGGACATGCCGTTGTCGTTGAGGATGACCACCAGGTTTTCCCCGCTCTGCCCCGCGTCGGAGAGGCCCTCGTAGGCCAGACCGCCGGTCAGCGCGCCGTCGCCAATGAGCGCCACCACGCTGTAATCCTCCCCCAGTTGGGTCCTGGCCCGGGCCATGCCCAGGGCTACCGAGACGGAATTGGAGGCGTGACCGGCCACAAAAGCGTCGTGAACGCTCTCGTTGGGCTTGGGGAACCCGGCAAGGCCGTTCAGCTTGCGCATGGTATCCATCATTCCCGCCCGGCCGGTGAGCATCTTGTGGCAGTAGCACTGGTGGCCCACGTCGAACACCAACCGGTCTTTTGCGGTGTCGTAGGTGCGGTGGAGGGCGACGGTCAACTCCACTGTCCCCAAATTCGAGGCCAGATGGCCCCCCGTTTGGGAAACAGAGCGTACCAGCTCCTCCCGCAGCTCCTGACACAGTTCGACCCCCTCACTGTCGGTCATCTCTGTCCAGTTGATCTGTTGGAACTCGTCTGGAAGCATCTTCGCAACCCCTTTTTCTCTGTTCTATAGACTTCTATCTCGCTGCTTCTCCATTTTGCATCACAGGCCGTCAGGGGAAGATCACCAGCTGGAACAACAGGCTGACACACAGCCCCAGCAGCGCCCCGAAAAACACCTGTAAAGGAGTATGCCCTAACAGCACCTTGACCTGCAAATTCAGCAGCTCCGGCGTCATCTGCTGCCAGTTTTGCAGGATTAGATTGATGACCTTGGCCTGCTCCCCAGATTGGCGGCGCACGTTGCAGGCGTCGTACATGACCACAATGGCCATCACCGCCGAAACTGCAAACAGCCCTGAGTCAAACCCGTAGAGCAGCCCCGTGGTCACGGTACAGCAGGTGACCAGCGCCGAGTGAGAGCTGGGCATCCCTCCGCTGGACAAAACGTGGTGCAGGGTCACTCTCCCCTCTGTGATCCACTGGAGCAAGCCCTTGGTCAACTGCGCCAGCAGCCAGCTCAGGCCGCTGAGCAGCAGGATTTGGTTGCCAAAGGTCAGGTACATATTGATTCCTCCCTATCACGGCGAATCAAGGCCGCTCAATTCGCCCTGCCCGCCAGGTAGTCCGCAAGGTCGTCCAGAAAACCCGTCTCGGAGAACACCCCGCGCAGGGCGCGCTTGGCCGCTGCCGTCTGTTCGTTCACCACCGCCTGGCACTGTTCCAGCCCCAAGTGGGACACGTAGGTAGACTTGTGGCTCTCCGCGTCGTTGCCCACAGGCTTGCCCATGGTGGCCGCGTCGCTGGTCACGTTCAGCATATCATCCCGGATTTGGAACGCCAGCCCGATGGCGTCGGCGTAAGCCGCAGCAGACTGAGCCTCCGCGCTGTCCGCAGGCACTCCCGCCGCCAGCACACCCATAACGCAGGCCGCCCGCAGCAGACAACCGGTTTTCAGAGCGTTCATCTGTGAAATCTCTTCCAGGGAGAGGTCCCTCTGCTCTCCCTCGATGTCCAGCTGCTGTCCGCCGCACATCCCCGCATAGCCTGCGGCCTGGGCCAGCTCTAACGCTGCCGCCGCCCGGACATCACTGGGCAGGTCGGCACTGAGAATGGCCTGAAATGCCGCGCTCTGAAGGGCATCCCCTGCCAGGGTCGCGGTACACTCGCCGTATACCACGTGGTTGGTGGGGCGGCCCCGGCGCAGACTGTCGTTGTCCATGCAGGGCAGGTCGTCGTGGATGAGCGAATAGGTGTGAAGCATTTCTACTGCACAGGCTATCGGAAGGGCTTTTTGGGGGTCTCCCCCGGCGATTTCGCAGAATTTCAGCGTCAAAACAGGCCGGATGCGCTTGCCACCCGCCAGCAGGCTGTAGCGCATAGCTTCCATCAGCCGCTGCTGGGGCAAATTCTCTGTAAAGTATTTTTCCAGCGAAGTTTCTATTTCCCTCTGACAGAGGGTCAATTCCTCCTGAAAAGTCATTGTTTATTCTCCCTTCATCGGCTGTTCCACCGGCGCGGCGTCCGCTGCTCCGGTCAGCTTGCGCACCTTCTGCTCTGCGGTATCCAACTGCTTGGCACAGGCGGCGGCCAGCTTGGTCCCCTCCTCAAAGAGGGCCATAGACTCTTCCAGCGTGGCCTCGCCCTTTTCCAGTTGGGTGACAATTTCCTCCAGCCGGAGCATGGATTCCTCAAACGTTTTCCTTCTTGCAGCCATGGTTACTCCTTTATTTCATCCACAGTACACAGCAGCTGCCCGTCGGCCAGCCGCACCTGAATCTGTTCTCCGCTGTCCACCTGGTTCACAGAGGACAGCACCTTTTTCCCCTTCTGGGCCACGGCGTACCCCCGGCTCAGCACCTTTAAAGGGCTCATGGCGTCTAGCCCGGCGGAGAGGACGCTGAACCGCCGCTGTTCGCTGCTCAGGCGGCGCTCCACGCCGCTGGTCAGCCGTTGCTGGGTGTAGTCCAACAACATCCGCCGGTCGTTGACCGGGGCCATGGGATCGGTCAGCGCGCGGGAACCGGTGCAGCGCTCTAGTCGGACGCGGTACTGGCGCAGCCGGTTATTCTGGCTCTGTACCAGCCGCTCCCGCAAGTTCAGCAGGGTGTCATAGACCTCGTTCTGGTCCGGGACCGCCAGCTCTGCCCCGTTGGAGGGGGTCGCGGCCCGCAGGTCGGCTACGAAGTCGGCGATGGTCACATCCGGCTCATGTCCCACAGCGGAGATAATAGGAATTTCCGAGGCGTAGATGGCCCGCGCCACCCGCTCATCGTTGAAGGCCCACAAATCTTCCATGCTGCCGCCGCCCCGTCCCACAATGAGTACGTCGGCCACCTTCCAGCGGTTGGCGGCGGCGATGGCGGCGGCGATTTCCGCCGGAGCCTCTGTTCCCTGGACCCGGACGGGCAACAGCTTCACCTGGGCCATAGGCCAACGGGCATTTAGAATACGAAGCATATCGTGGAGCGCCGCTCCAGCGGAGCTGGTGACGATGCCCACCGTTTCCGGCATTCGGGGCAGGGGCTTTTTGTGGGCCGGGTCGAACAGGCCCTCGGCCTGGAGCTTATTTTTCAGCTGCTCAAAGGCCACATATAACTCTCCCACGCCGTCGGGCGTCAGGGCCTCTACATAGAGCTGATAGGCCCCGTCCCGGGGGAACACCGTCACCCGTCCATAGGCGATGACTTTCATGCCGTTTTCCGGCTTGAACCGCAGCCGGGCGGCGGAGGTGCGGAACATGACGCACCGCAGCGCCCCCTGGTCGTCTTTCAAGGAGAAATAGTGGTGCCCGGAGGGGTATTTTTTGTAGTTGGAAACTTCCCCTCGAATATAAATCCGGCTGAGCAGCCGGTCACCGTCCAACAGCCCCTTGACGTAGGTGTTCACCTGGGAGACGGTGTAGATGTTCTGTGCTGTCATTGTCCCCTCCGCAGGCGGCGGTCTGTCAAAACCGCCACACCCATGGCGTTGTCAGTGGAAAATTCCGGTTGAGCAAACACCGCGCCGCTCATCACCCGCCGCAGCTGGCTGTTAGAGGCCACGCCGCCGGAACAGAGGATGGGCAGTCCGGGATATTCCTTTAACGCCGCATCGGTGCAGCGCACGATAACGGAGGCCAGGGTATTCAGGGTGAACTTTGCCACGTCAGCGGGGGCCTCCCCTTTTGCAATCAAATCGCTGGCCTTGTTCTCCATGCCGGAGAGGGAAAACCGCAGCCCGTCCAGCCGCACCCGGAACTTCGCTTTGCTGTCTGACTGAGCAGCCAGCACGTCCAGCGGACGGCCCGCCGGGAAGGGCAGCCCCAGCTTCACCCCCACCCGGTCGATGAGCTGCCCGGCGGAGAGGTCAGTAGTGCCGCCAATGCAGGAAGCCCGGACGTTGCTCCCCTCCGGCTCCACCAACAGAAGCTCTGTTGTGCCGCCGGAAAGGTGCCAGGCCAACAGCGGATGGTCCAGCAGGTCCAGCCGCCCCGCCGACCAGCAGGCGGCGGCGATATGTCCCTGCTGGTGAGAAAATGCAAAGAAGGGGACCCCCAGTGTCTCCGCCAACACCCTGCCCTGGGACTCTCCCGCCAGAAAGCAGGGCATATAGGAACCTTCCACCGCACGGGGGCGGGTGCTGGCGCCTACGGCCTCCAGCCCCTCCAGCCAACCGGCCTCCCCCAACGCGGCGAACCGCTCCGGCAGACGCTTGACGTGCTGAAAGAGAGCGTCGCTTTGGCGCAGACCCAGCTCCCCTTCCCGCACCGTCAGCAGACGGCCCTCGTTGCGGCCTGTCCCATCAGGGCGATAGACGGCGGCGGAGGTGGTGTAGTTGCTGGTGTCGATGCCCAGGCAGCTCATTGCTCCGCCGCCTCAGCCCGGACGAAGGAACCTAAAATGCCGTTGACGAAGGAGACGACCTTCTCGTCCTCGTACTTCCTCGTCAGCTCCACCGCGGCATTGATGGCCGCGCCGTTGGGAACCTCCGGCAGATACAAAATCTCAAACATGGCCACCCGCATGATTGCCGCCGCCACCCGGGGGATGCGCTCGAACCGCCAGCCGATGGCATAGCGCTCAATGAACAGATCCAGTTCGTAGCCGTGGTCGCCTACGCCGGTCACCAGGCGGCGGATGTAGGCCAGCTGGTTCTCGTCCGGGAACTCCCCGTACAGGGGGTCCTCCTGGGCCAGTTCAGCAAAGCGTTCCTCGGTCAGCTGGTCGTCCAGCAGGGCCTGGGCGCTCAGGCTGGTAAAGCCCAGCTCATAGGAAAAATGAACCGCGATCTCTCTTGCGGCAGTTCTGGTCATAACAACTATTCCTCCCACTCATTTCCAGCGCAACGCCGGAACAAACGTAAATATACAGAAGATAAGCACATTATACATCAGAATATGCAAAATGAAAACACTCTTTTTTCTTCAAACACGCAGAAAAAACAGGCATCGGCGGGCCGATACCTGTTAGAATGCCGAATTTATTCCTCCGCCTGGATGACCTTGACGTTGCTGGCAGAGAAGTCCGTTTCCCCGCAGACGATGTCGGTCACCACCGCCACGTCACTGGCCTCCAATTCCGCGCCCCCGGCGGAGACCACCACGCTGACGCTGTTGTCCCCGATGAAGGCCACGCAGTCGGTGTAGCCCTTGGCCAAAATCAGGCTCTCAATTTCCGATTCCTGCAACGTGGCCGAGGCCATTGCGGTGATGCTCTCCGCCGCCGCGGAAACGGCGGTCTCGTCCGCCTCCGGGTCGTTTACCGTCTCCTGGAGAATGGAGAGGGCGCTGTCCCTGGCCTCCTCCCGGTTCAGGCGGGCGGTGTCAAAGTAGCTGTCGGTCTCCGCCGCCAGCTCCTCCTCGCCCAGTGCGTCCTCCGCCCACTCCCCGTCCTCTGTTGCAAGCGTGCTCTCTGCGGACGATTCCGCAGAGGCAGAGCCGTCTGCGCTGCTGTCGGAGAGCAGGATCTGGGAATCGGAGTTCACCAGCTCCGCCTCTCCCAGGGTCTTTCCGGCGGAGACCGAGCTGTCCCCCATGGCGGTGTCGCTCTGGTCATAGGACCAGTTCAAATAGACCGCCACACAGACGAACAGCACAATGGCCGCCACCACCGCGTTGCGTTTCCACAGGTTCATCATTCATTGCCTCCCGTTCTTGCACATACTGAGATACTGTCCGCGCCCAGCCCCGTCAGCGCCGCCACCGCTTTTATCACCTGGAGCCGCACCGTGGCGCTGCCGCCGCCGTCACACACCACCAGCGCCCCCTGAAAGGTGGGGTAGATGACCTGAGTGGTCACGGTGGTCTGCTGGCTGGAGCCGTTGTTGATGACCACGGTGGTGACGCTGGAGCTATCCCCATCGGCCTCCCAGTCCGTAGCCAATACCGTCTCGCTGCCTGCGGACAGGGTCAGCACCACCTCCGTCTCCCCCACCCCGTCGATTTGGGCCAGGCTCTCCGCCAGCCGGGTCTCCATGGCGGTCAGGTCGAAGGCATCCGCCGTCTCGCCGGACGAGGTCTGGGCGGTGGTCTCCTGCTTTTTCGCCGCAGCGTCAGGCCAGGCCAGCAGCACCAGCCCCACCAGCAGGATGAGCAGGGCGTATTGATACCGTTTCAGCGGTTCCAGCAGCTTTTTCCAGTCAAAAGGCTTCTTGTCGTTCACTCGCCTCCCTCCCTTTTTTCAAATTGCACCGCCTGGGCTTCCAGGCCCAGGTCCTCCGCTGCCAGGGCGACAAGCCACGCCTGTTCCGTCTGGCTGAGGCTGCCGGAGACCGTCACCGCCTCCGGCACAGGTACGCCGTCCTGCTGGCCGCAGGAGACGGTGACGGTGCAGGCGATCCCCGCCGCTTCCGCCTTGTCCTCAATATATGCGGCGGTATTCCGGGCTATGAGTTCTTCCGTCAGGGTGCCGTTGGTATCCACCAAAGCGGTGTCATAGTCCCCCAGCCCGGCGTAATAGGTCTGAAAGTCCTCCAGCAGCTGGGCATAATCCGCCCGCGTCAGGGGCTGTACCAGCACGAAAAAAATCAGCAGACCGCAGGTTAGATTGCTCATCCGTTTCACCGGTCCCGGCGGCATCATTGCCTGGCAGAGGGCGGTCAGCAGCGAGACCGCCGTCACCGCCAGAATCCACTGACGGAGACTTTCCAACATGGTTCCTCTCCCCTTTCATCCGGTGGCCACAGCCAGCGTGGCAAAGACGGAGATCATCACCAGCAGGGCGGCGGTTCCGGTCATGCCCAGCACCAGGGCAAAGGCCCCGGCGATGTCGTCAATCAGCTTAGGAATTTTCCCCTGGCTGATGACCGCCGCCAGCACTGCCGCCAGCCGATAGGCCAGGTACTGCGCCCCCAGCCTCAGGAAGGGCGTGACGCAGAACCCAAGCACCGCCACCACGCCAAAGCTGCCTACCAGATTTTTCACGATTCCCACCCCGGAAAGCACCGTCTCCGTGGCGTTGGAGAGGATGCCACCCACCACCGGCACCATGCTGGAGATGACGGTGCGGGTCAGCTTGATGGTGGCCGCATCGGTCCCCGCCGCCGCCACGCTGGTCAGCGACAAATACCCGGTGAAAAGCAACAGCAAAACCGTTAAGATGGACGTGACCGCCCACTTGAGCAGCCGGGCAATTTCCCCCAGCCCCCGGTTATCCACCACTGCGGCGGCGGCACAGGCCGCCGTATAGAGGTAGACGAAGGGAATCAGCACCCGGTCAATGAGCGTGACCAGCACCGTGGAAAAGAACACCGTTGCCATCTGTCTCGCCACGCCGCCGGTGACGGAGCCGCTGGCGACAGAACAAGTTGTGATGACCGGAATGAGCAGGTTGGAGAAGGTGTCGATGCGCTCAATGGCCGTTTTCCCCAGTTCCATCAGGGAGGACACGTCGGATACGGAAACTGCCGTCACCGCCACCGTCCCGACTACTGCCACCGGACCTTTTGCCCCGCCGGTGACAGCGCTCAGCCCATCCGCCATTTCGCAAAAGAGGACGATGAGCAGCAACACGCCGCTGCTCCCAACTGCGTCTTTGACCGCCGCCGAGAGCTGCCCGGCCAGCAGTTCTCCCAGCTGGGCCAGCGCTTCGTTCAAATTGAACGCTTCGTTCAGTTCCAGCTCCGCGCCGGAGGTGGAGGCGGCGTCCTCAAGGGCTTCGGTGTCGATGCTGTCCCACTGGGCTTCGGTCACATCCACGGCTCGGCAGACCGGCACACACAGCAGCAGGAGCAGCAGCGCCAAAATCGCAATTCCAACTCGTTTCATAGCAACTCACTGACCAGAGCGACCACCGCCTGCACCAGCGGCAGCGCCGCATAAAGGGCGCACAACCCGCCGCACAGCTCCAGGACCATGGCAACGCTCCCCGCTCCCGCGTCCCGGCAGACCTGGGCCGCAAGGCCGGTGACGAGGGCAATGCCCACCGTTTTCAGCAGCGGGGTGAGCAAGTCGTTGTCCACCCCAGCCAGTTCCGCCAGAGTGTAGATCAGTTTCAAAATATCGGACAGCCCCTGCCCCGCCGCCAGCAGCAGCCCGGCGCAGATCAGCACCCCCAACAGCAGGGCGATTTCCCCCGTCTGCCGCCGAACCGTCACCAGGCAGACCACCCCGATCATGGCCCCCGCCGCCAGCTGATAGATGGACGGCATCTTAGAGGTCAAACAGGACCTTGACCAGGTCAAACAGCTCGCTGATCTCCTGCACCACCAGCATCAGCACCACCACCAGCCCCGCCAGCGTCACCATGGTGGCCTGCTCGTCCCGGCCGGAGCGGGTCAGCACCTGGTTCAGCACCGAAACGAGAATCCCAATGGCCGCTATCCGAAAAATCAGGTCAACATCCATGTTTTTTCCTCATCAGAATAAAATCAACACCGCCAGCAGCCCCGCCGAGGCCGCCAGGGTATACCACAGCCGTCCATTTCCCCGCAACGCCTCCCGCCGCCGGGTCTGGCAGCGGCGAAGGTCCTCGGCGGCGTCCGCCAGACTGTCGCACTGTTCCTCCACACCGCAGGCACCCAGCACCTGTCCCACCTGGGAGAGGATTTCCCGCTCCTCCCGGCTCAGGGTAAGGCCGCTGGAGTGTATCGCACCGTCCCACAGGGCGGCAAAGGGCCGTTGTTCCAGCTCCTCCAGCCGGAGGGCGGCAAAGAACCGCCCCACCACGCCCTCTGAGGTGCGTCCGGCCTGGGCCAACAGCTCCTCCATGGGCGGGGCGCAGATGGTCAGCTGTCGGCGCATCCCGTCCAGCGCCTGGGCCAATGCGCCCAGCTGGGCGATGTGTTCCCGCTCCAGCCGTAGCCGCTGGCAGACGGGCAGCAGGCACCCCAACAGGACGCAGACCGCCCCTGCCGCCTTAACCATCCTCCACCGGCTCCACCCGGTAGCTGCGGCGGGTCCCCTGGCGGGAGATGTGGATGACCTGGCGGAAGATTCCCTCATCCAGCAGCCGCCGATACAGAGGCCGCCGCCGCAGGTCCTCCAGACTGCCGCCGTGGGCGGTAGCCAGCACCGCCACCCCGCAGTTGGCGGCGGCGGAGAGGGCGGCGATGTCCTCCGGCGCGGTGATTTCGTCCGCCGCCAGCAGCTGGGGATTCATGGTCCGCAGCAACAGCTGCAACCCCTCCGCCTTGGGGCAGCCGTCCAGCACGTCGGTGCTGGCCCCCACGTCGAACTGGGGAACGCCGTGCCACAGGGCGGCCACCTCGCCCCGCTCGTCCGCCAGCCCCACCCGCTGGCCGTACCGGTCCGATCCCAGCCGGATCAGCTCCCGCAGGAGAGTGGTCTTGCCCAGCCCCGGCGGGGAGAGCAGCAGCGTGGACACAGTTCCCTCTGTCCGGAACACCTGCTCTGCCGCCTCCCAGCCGATGCCCTGGACCGGGTGGGCGATGCGGAGGCACAGGGAGGACAGCGCCCGGTAACCGTGAACTTTGCCCTCCCGCAGATCCACTGTGCCGGTGACACCCAGCCGGTGGCCCCCTTTCAGGGGCAGAAAGCCCTGACAGAGCTTTTCCACCGCCGCGTGGTAGCTGGCGCAGGTGGCGACCTCCAGCGTCAGACGCAAATCGTCCGCCGTCAGCTCCAGGGGCTTGCCCATCCATAACACCGGCGTTTCCCGCCCGTCCGCACCGCAGAGGGCAAAGGGCCGCCCCGCCCGCAGCCGCAGCTCCTCCGGGTCCTGCCCGGAGGAAAGTGCCGCCAGACGCAGTTCCCGGGGCAGAAACGCCGCCGCCTGTTCCAAAGGCGTCGCCAATGTGACCCCCTCCTCGTTGTGGTATGGGACAATCTATGTGGCAGGGCGCAAAAAAAGAACGCGCCGTTTTCACTTGGCACGTTCTCCAGCATGTTTTTTTATTCGGTTTCGTTTGGGTCGGGGACAAACCCGTTCAGGTAATACGACCCCATAGTAAACCGCTTGTCGTAGGTCAGTTCCTTGCCCAAACAGGGCAGCGGCTCCCAGGCGTTGGCGGCCTCCTCGCTCTCGAACTCCACCTCCGCGTAGGAAAAGGCTCCGTGGTCCACTTCGGAACACTCCAGCACATGGCCGTCGGGCAGACGGTAGGCGTGGTAGTCCTTGTGAACCATAGGGCGGTCCAGCATCCCGGCCAGTTCCTCGAACTGCGACCGTTCGATGGGGGTCTCCACCTCGTGGCGGGACAGAGTGCCCTTGCTCTTGATGCAGAGGATATAGGTGCAGTCCCCGGTGGCGCAGTTGCGGCTGCGGCGGATGCGGACGGTGACGGGGACGTTGGCCAGATAGCCCTGGTCGGTCTCCAGGTGGACGATCTCCGGGTAGTCGGTGGGAAAGGCGGTCAGCCAGAATTTGCGTTCGATTTCCATAATGATTTCCTCGCTTGCAGTTTTTCTTATTGTATCGAATCCTTCCCCTTCCGTCAAGGGGTTGACCATCGCCTTAATTGACCTTATAATAGTTTTTGATTTCAAAGAATTTTATCAGGTCAAGGAGGCTTTCCCATGCTCACCCCATCCTTAGACAGCAACGCCAAAGAACCCCTCTACGAACAGCTCTATCGGTTCCTCCGCCGGGAGATTGAGACGGGCCGCATCCCCGCCGGGGAGCGGCTGCCCTCCAAGCGGAAGCTGGCCAGCGACGCCCATCTCAGCGTGGTCACGGTGGAGACCGCCTACAGCCAGCTGGTGGCGGAGGGCTACCTCCGCAGCGAGGACCGGCGGGGCTTTTTCGTCCAGCAGGCGGCCTCTCGGCCAGAGCAGGCCCAGCCCCTGTCCCAACCGCTGCCCAGTTCTCCCGCGAAGCCCAGCTGCCCCTATGATTTTGCCACCAACGCGGTGGACGCTGAGTTTTTCCCCTTCTCCACTTGGGCCAAGCTGACCCGTGAGGTCCTCTCCAGCCGGGACAGCGCGCTGCTGTCGGCTGCCCACCCCCAGGGGGTGCCGGAACTGCGCCAGGCCATCGTCAGCCACCTTTATCACTTCCGGGGCATCCAGGTACAGCCGGAGCAGATCGTGGTGGGTGCCGGGTCGGAGTACCTGCTCTCCCTGCTGGTCCAGCTGCTGGGCCGGGAGGGAGGCTACGCCGTGGAGGACCCCGGCTATCAGAAAACCGAGCAAATCCTCTCCCACAGCGGCGCGCAGGTGTACCCCATCCCCGTGGACGAGCAGGGGCTGCGGGTGGACCTGCTGGAGCAGTCCGGCGCGCGGGTGGTCCATGTGACCCCGTCCCACCACTTCCCGCTGAGCCTAGTCATGCCGGTGACGCGGCGGCGGGCGCTGCTGGACTGGGCTGCCGCCCAGCCGGACCGGTACATTATCGAGGACGACTACGACAGCGAGTTTCGCCTCTCCGGGCGGCCCATCCCCGCACTCCAGGGCCTGGACCGAGACGAGCGGGTGGTCTATTTGAATACGTTTACAAAAAGCCTGGCGCCGTCCATGCGCATCAGTTATATGGTGCTCCCAGCACAATTGGCACGCCGCTACCAGCAGGAGTTCTTCTTTTACTCCTCCACCGTCCCCTCCTTTGAGCAGTACACCCTGGCACTGTTCATGGACCGCGGGCACCTGGAGCGGCACATCTGGCGCACGCGAAAAAACTACAAGCTGCGCCGAGACGCCCTGCTGAACGCTGCAAAAAGCGAAGGTTTGACCGCATTTTCGGACTTTTCTGGCGGTGAAGCCGGTCTGCACCTGCTGTTAAAGGTCCACACTCAGCGGACAGAGCAACAACTTGTGGAAACAGCCGAGGGCACTGGCGTCCGGGTCTACCCGCTGCGGCAATTTTACCGGCTGCCGGTCCCACAATCCTACATTCCAACCTTCGTCATGGGGTACGCCAGGATGAGTGAGGAGGAGATTCAAGAGGCGATTCACCGTTTGGTGATATGCTGGAAAGCGGCCTGAATTTTCGCTCAAAACTTTTTGCACTTTGTTTTCCATAAGTTCCGAGCCGCCGTCGGAGCTTATGGAAAGCAAAATTGTTTTTTTCGGTCTGAGTGTAACATTTTGTTACCAATTTTCTGTTACTTCCCCAAATTAAAGCGATTAATCCTCATTTTTTTAGGCGTTTTGCCTTGGGTGTTTTTCCCATTCACTCGTTTTTGTTCAAATTTTACTTGACAACAGCCGTTTTTGGGTATATACTGCAAGAGCGTTAAGAATTGTAACAAAGATTACAAAACGTAACCAAATCACAATAGAGTGTTTGCACTCTATTTCTGTGGAGGTCTATGTATGATTCAACCGAATACTGAGGCGGCGTCAAAACGTCTGGCGGCCCTTGCTATGCGTCTTGTCGCCGTCTTTGCCCTCGTGCTGGCGGTGGTCCTTGTGCTGGCCAACCCCGCGAAGGCCAAAAATGTCTATAACATCCAGGCGGACTCCGACACCTACACCATCGAGACCACATCGGACGAGGTGGACGAGGTGCTGGACGAGGCCGGGATCGATGTCAGTGCAACCGATACCATCGACACCCAGGAATCGGAGGACGCGGTGGATGTGTCCATCACCCGCGCCGAGTACGCCACCCTGACCGTGGATAAGACCCTCTCCACTGTTCTCCTTCAAGAGGATGACACCGTACAGGATGTCCTCACCCGCCTGAACGTGGAGCTGGGTGAAAACGACATCGTTTCTATGGACCTGGACGAGACCGTCAGCGGCGGCGACTCCATCGTGGTCAACCGGGTAGAAATTACGTATTATGACGAAGTGGAGACTTCCGCCTACGACACCGCCCGCGTCGCTGACCCCGACAGCTACATCGGCACCGAGTACATCAAGCAGGCCGGTGTCGCCGGGACCACGACCTATACTTACGAGAAGAAAATCATCGACGGCGGCGAACCCATCATCACTCTGGTAAACACCGAGACCACCGACATGGTCACAGAGATCACCGCCTACGGCACTAAGGTTTATTTCTCCGGCCTCAGCTCTCTGAGCGCCTCCACCGTCTACATGACCAACAAGGACGAGGAACTGGGGACCGTCACCATGTCCGACGGCAGCACCTATGGTTACAGCTCGGTGAAGAGCTTCACCGCAACCGCCTACACCTCCAAGTCCGGCAAGCACACCTCTACCGGGCGCACCGCTCAGGTGGGTGTGGTCGCGGTGGACCCCTCCGTTATCCCCTACGGGACCCGGATGTACATCACCAGCGGCAGCATCGTCTATGGTGTCTGCGTGGCTGGGGACTGCGGGGTCAAGGGCAACACCATCGACCTGTATTACAACTCCAAATCCCAGTGCTACTCCTTCGGTCGCCGGAGCTGCACCGTCTACTTCCTGAACTAAATTTGTTACCCTCTCCCCTCCCCTGTCGGGACACGTTTCCGGCGGGGGAGGGTTTTCTCTGTTTACCCCCTGCCCTCTCAGAAAAATATTTGACAAAAGTGGTATTCTATCGTATTATCATGTTATAAAAACAGGCAAGGAGGTATCCGCCATGAAAATCGAAACCACTCTCCCCATTAACAACGGGACCGAGCTTTATCTGGTCAAGGACACCGTCACCCGCCCCAGAGCGGCGGTGGTCATTGTCCACGGACTGTGCGAGCACCAGGGCCGGTATGACTACGTGGCCGCCCGGCTCAACGCCCAGCAGCTCAACGTCTACCGCTTCGACCACCGGGGCCACGGACGCTCCGGCGGCAAGCGGGTCTATTACGACGACTGGAAGGAAATCAGCGACGATGTGAACTCCGCCGTGGAGCTGGCAATTCAGGAGAACCCCGGTCTGCCCGTCTACGTGGTGGGCCACAGCATGGGCGGCTACGCCACGGCCTGCTTCGCCACCCGATTTCCCGGCAAGGCGGCGGGCATCGTCCTCTCCGGCGCGCTGACCCGGTACAACAATCCGCTGATGGGTCAGTTACCCATTGCGGCCCCGGCGGACACCTACGTCCCCAACGCCCTGGGAGACGGCGTTTGCTCCGACCCGGCGGTGGGCGAAGCCTATACTGCGGACCCTTACGTGGAGAAGCAAATCTCTGTGGGCCTGATGAACAGCATGGCCGGTGGTATCAGCTATCTCAAGGAGAACCCCGCCCGGTTCACCGACCCGGTCTTGATTATGCACGGGCAGAACGACGGCCTGGTCAGCCCGCTGGACTCCCTCCAGCTCTACGCGGAGATCGCATCTCAGGACAAGGCCCTGCGGGTCTACGCCGGGATGTGCCACGAGATCTTCAACGAGTTCGACAAGGACGAGCCGATTGGGGATATGATCGCCTGGCTGAATAAGCGTATCTGATTGGCGCTGCCCCTCTCCCCTGCCGGGACATCATTTCCTTAACATCCGTGAAAGCACGGCGCACCATCGCCGTGCTTTCGTTATGGGCCAGTCAAAATTTTTTAACTACGGATATTGACGAAAACCCCCGAAAGGACGTATAATGAAGCGGTCTGTACTGTGGCTTTTCCCACAGCAGGCCGCTTCTCCCGCAAGTAATCCCCTTTTTGCGGTTACAATAATAGATACAAACATCATTTTGGAGGTTTTACCGTTATGAAAGGTTTCCACAGACAGATCACCGCGCTGCTTCTGGCGTTTTCCCTCTGTCTCTCCCTGCTGACCGGCTGCGCCGGGGGCAACAGCTCCACCCCCGCTGCGGACGCCAGCGCCGAAGGCTCTGCCGCTGAAGCCAGCGCTGTTGCCGAGGTCACGGAAGGTGATGCCAGCGCGGACAGCTCCGCCGAGACAGACCCCGCCGATACTTCCGACAGTGCCGACAGCTCTGCGAGCGCAGACGCGGAGGAGACCGCCGCAGTCTCCGGCCCCTACGACTACACCGTGCAGATGGACGTGACCAACGTGGACTTTGACGCCCTCAGCGCCCTGAGCAACGAGAGCCTGTCCTACGGGTTCAGCAACAGCAACCGGGACGAGCTGAACCGGCCCGACGGTATTTACTACTACGACAGCTACTATAGCCAGTACAACGGCTACACCCACATCGACACCGAGGAAAAGGTCATTTACCTGACGATGGATGAGGGATACGAGAACGGCTGCACGCCGGACATCCTGGACACCCTGAAAGAGAAGGGCGTCACCGCCGTGTTTTTCATCACCAAGCAGTTTTATGACGAGCAGCCCGACCTGGTGCAGCGCATGATCGACGAGGGGCACATCGTGGGCAACCACACCTGCGCCCACCCCGCCGGCGGTATGCCCCAGCTGGGAGCCGAGGCCGAGTATGAGGACATCAAGACCCTGAACGACCTGGTCTATGACACCTTTGGCTATCAGATGAGGCTGTTCCGGTTCCCGGAGGGCGTGGCCAGCGAGCAGGCCGTGGCCCTGCTGGACCAGATGGGCTACAAGAGTGTGTTCTGGTCCTTCGCCTACAAGGACTACGACACCGAGAACCAGATGGACCCGGATGAGGCCCTCAGCGCCTGTCTGGAGTACCTGCACCCCGGCGCGATTTACCTGCTCCATGCGGTGTCCACCACCAATTCGGAGATTCTGGGCGACTTTATCGACGGCGCACGGGAACAGGGCTATGAGTTCGGCGTGTTCCCGGTGGAAGATTGACCGACTGAATGAACAAGTGAACCCCCATGCTTTCCTTCACGGGATAGCATGGGGGTTGCTTTGTCTCATCCTCAACGGCGGAAAACCCGGTCATTGCACATTGCTCATTGCAAATTGCAAATTGTTTAAGCGTTGCCCGCCTCTGCGCCTGCGTCCAAGTCAATGCCCATTTCCCGCATGGCGTCCATGATATGGCTGGTGCTGACATCCCGGAACTCTGGCTCGCCAAACACCGAGAACAGCCACTCCACGCTCATGTCCAGCCACTTTTCCACATGGGGGCTGAGGACCTGGGTGGAGCCGTTGGCACTGGTGGCGTTGGCCAGGCTGTACCCGTGGGGACCCTTCTGGAACAGGTGGAACTCACACAGCAGCCCGTGGTCGTCATAGGCGGTGACCAGATCCAGGCACATACGGCGGGTCAGCGTGTCCTCGCCGGTGGTGAACAGGAACATTGGCGGCGCGTCCGCCGTCACCTGGGGCGCCAGGTCCAGCCAACGGGCTTCCTCCGGCGTGGGTTCGTCCTTGCCGGTCAGCAGGCGGCACATCAGCGTGTTGCCGTCCATCACCAGCTTGGTGGCGGGATAGCCCAGAATCAGGCCGTTGGGCTTCTCCCGCCCCAGCAGACCGCCCGCCAAAGCCAGATGTCCTCCAGCGGAAAAGCCGCAGGCCAGAATCTTCTCCGGGTCGATGTTCCACTCCTCCGCGTGGGCGCGAATCAGGCCGATGGCCCAGTCCAACTCTTTCAGCGGGGCGAAGCCCGCCGCGTCCCAGCCCAGGGAGTAGCGCAGCACAAAAGCGTGAATGCCCTTGGCGGCGTAGGCCAAGGCCACCGGCTCCGCCTCCCGTGGGGAGAGGTAGAGGTACCCCCCGCCGGGGCAGATCACCACCGCCGGGCGCTTGACCTCCTGGCCCAGCTTCAGGCTGCCGTCCAGCAGGTAGCCCTCCAACGTGACCTTTTCCCGCTCCGGGTGGGGAATTTGTATCGTTTTCATCTTGTTTGACACCTCTTAGTAAACTGTTTTGGATGGCTTCTGTGCCGAAAAAAAGAGCTGACCCAAACCATACTTCACTTTCTGGTCTGGGTCAGCTCTCTGCTATTTTGAAATCAAGTACCATAACCATTTCCTCACTTTCACTGGCACGGCTGGGCAGCAAACCCATACAATGGAGCTTCTGTGAACGGGGCACCTCGCAACCACCACACCTGCGCTGGATTACCTCCCTCAGCCTTGACCGGGGACGGGATTACCACGGGAATCTTGTGGCTTCGCGCTGTACCAAACGGAAGGGACACCATCGGCGATCTTAGAACTCAGGGCAGCCGCCGGAACACCACCCACAAGAGAAAGAGTACTCTCGTTTTCTCTCACTTCTTTTTGTTGAATAAAGTATAACAGACCGCGCTCTATTTGTCAAGCACTTTTTCAAACTTTTTATTCTTTCTTTTCCGAAAGAACACACCCGGTCGGGAAGGCTCCTTGCCCCCTGCCGGGTGTTAAGCTGTCTCAACTGTCCTCGTGGCCGGAGAACGCCTCCGCGTCGGCGGCGGCGCTCATGGCCTTCGCCAGCTCCAGGTTGGCGTCCAGCCCGGACTGCTGGCCCATTTGGAGCTTCATCTCGCTCCAGCGCTCCTTGCTGACCAGCACCTTCCGGGGCTTGGACCCCTCGAAGGGACCGACCACGCCAGCCTCCTCCATCTGGTCCACCAGACGGGCGGCCCGGGCGTAGCCCAGTTTCAGCTTCCGCTGGAGCATGGAGACCGAGGCCATCTCGGTTTCCACCACGGTGTCCACCGCGTCCACAAACAGAGGGTCTCTTCCCTCGTCCTGCTCCGGCTGCTGGTCGGTGCCGTCCGGCATGGTCACGTTCATGGCAGAGGCACCGCCTTTGCCCTTCTTGTCGTTCTGCTTGGCAAACTCCTCCACCTGCTGGATGACTTCCTCATCGTAGCTGGGCGCGGAATTGGCTTTGATATCCTCGATGACAGCATTGACCTCCTCCTCGGAGATGAAGCAGCCCTGCACCCGGCGTTTTCCCTTGCCCAGAGGGGCAAAGAGCATATCGCCGTTGCCCACCAGGTTCTCCGCGCCGGAGCTGTCCAAAATGATGCGGGACTCCAGGGAGGACGCCACCGCCAGGGCGATCCGGGAGGGAATGTTGGCCTTCATCAGACCGGTGATGACATCGGTAGAGGGCCGCTGAGTGGCAATGATCAGGTGCATTCCGGCGGCGCGGCCCATCTGGGCCACCCGGCAGATGGATTCCTCCACCTCCTTGGCCGCCACCAACATCAGGTCGGCCAGCTCGTCAATGACGATGACCACCCGGGGCAGCTTTTTGGCCCCCAGGTCGGGGTTGGCCTCCACCACCGCGTTGTAGGTGTTCAGCTCCCGGACTCCCTGCCCGGCGAAGAGCTGGTAGCGCTGCATCATCTCGTACACCGCCCATTGCAGCGCGCCCGCTGCCTTTTTGGGGTCAGTGACCACGGGGATGCGCAGATGGGGGATGCCGTTGTAATTGCCCAGCTCCACCATCTTGGGGTCGATCATAATCAGGTTCACATCCTCCGGGGAGGACTTGTAGAGCAGCGAGACGATGAGAGAGTTGGTGCAGACCGACTTGCCGGAGCCGGTAGTACCGGCGATGAGCATATGGGGCAGCTTGGCGATGTCGCCCACCACGTTGTTGTTGGCGATGTCCTTGCCCACAGCGAAGGCCACGGGGGACTTGGCCTCCCGAAACTCCTTCGAGTCGATGACCGAGCGGATGGTGACCTGGTTGACCAGCTTGTTGGGGACCTCGATACCCACCACTGAGTTCTGCCCCGGCACCGGGGCGATGCGGACGCTGACCACGCCCAGGCTCAGGGCGATGTCCTTGGAGAGGTTGGTCAGCTTGTTGAGCCGGATGCCCCGCTCCAGCTCCAGGTCATACCGGGTGACGGAGGGGCCGCGGGTGACCTCCACGATGTTGGACTCGATGCCGAAGGACTGAATGGTCTCCTCCAGCAGCGCTTTGGTTTCCTCCAGCTCCTTCCCGGCGGCGCTGCCGTTGACACCTTCCGCCTGGTGCAGCAGCGCAACGGAGGGAGCGTGATACCCTTCCTCCTTTACCGCCGCAGGTGGTTCTTTTGTGGGCGTCTGAGCGGGAGCGGTGCGTTTTTTCCTGGTCTTTTTCGCTGGCTGTTCCTCCTGCTCCTCCTGCTGCGCTCTGGCCAGATAGTCCCCCGGTGTGCTCACTGCGGGTTTGCCATCAAACAGCTTCTCATTTTTGCCCTGTTTCCTGGGCATCTGGCTGACGGGAATGAAGTCCTGTCCCTCCGGTAGGATGGTTTCCACCACCGGCGGTTCCACCTCATGGGGAGCAGGTTCCACCTCGTCCACCGGCAAATCGAATTCTTTACGGAATCGCCGCCTGGAAACGGGGCGAGGGGCCGTTTTCTTTTCCTCCGGGGCTTCCGGCTCCGCCGGTTCTTCCTCTTCCGCATCCTCGTCCTCATCCTCTTCCAGGTCGTAGGCCGCGCCGGGCTTCAGCCGCTCCAGCAGGCCGGGACGGGGCTGCTCCTCCACTGCCTGCCGCGCCGCCTTTGCCTTGCGGCGTTTTTCCTGATTTGCGGAAAAATAACCGATGATTTTGTCGGCCAGCAGCTCCGGCGTGACGCAGGTCAGCACCATGACAACGGCCGCCGTCACCAGCAGCAACAGGAAGAACGCTCCCCACCGGCTGAACACCTGAGAGAGGGCCACCGCCGCCGCGCCGCCCAGCACGCCGCCGGTGTACCCTTGTCCCTGGAGGTCCCACAGGCGGCTCACGCCGTCCGTGGCCAGGTTAAGGTCCAGGGTGCCGAGGACGGTATGCACCTCCGCCCCAACCAGCAGCGGCAGCAGCAGCGCACAGACCGTTCGCCCCAGGACGGGCCGGTTCCGGTGGAAGAACAGCACGCCGCTGGCGATGAGCAGTCCCACCGGCGCGACCCAGTAGCCGCACCCCACCAAGCCCCGCTCCAGCCACGCCAGGAAGGCGATAAAGCTCCCCTGCACCTGGAACCAGCTCAGGGCGGAAAAAACCGCCAGTAGCAGCAGCACCGCCGCCCACACTGTCCGGCCAGCACCGGCCTGCGCCCCGCCGTTCCGCCGGACGGCGGACGTGGTCTTTTTGGTCGACGATGGTTTGGACGCGGCGGATTTGGACTTCTTCGCGGCGGAAGTGGTCTTTTGGGCGGTGGATTTTCTGGTCGATGCGGGCTTTTTGGCCGTTGTCTTTTTTGTTTGAGATTTTTTTGTCTGACTTGCTGCCATAACAAATTCTCCTTCATGCAGGAAACCGCTGACGGCGCGCCCCAGCCCTTGCGCCAGGTCCGTTTCATCAGCGGTTCCGTTCGTGAATCCGGCAAGCTGCGGGGCCAGCCGAATTGAATAATAGTGTTGCCTTAAAGCACGAAGCTAAGTACCAGGGCCAGCATGCCTACGCCCCAGCAGTAGTAAGCAAACGCGCCGAATTTGCCCTTGTCGGAGAGCAGATTCACCAGTCGGATAGCGAAGTAGCCGGAGACAGTCGCCACCAGCACGCCCACCAGGTAGACCGGGATCATATCCGCGTCGATGCCCGCCTCCAGCGCGTCTTTCAGGCTGAGGATGTTGGCTCCGATGACCGCCGGGATGCTCATCAGGAAGGAGTAACGCACCGCGTACTCCCGCTGGTAGCCCCGCAGCAGGCCTGCCGCAATGGTGGTGCCGGAGCGGGACAGGCCAGGCACCGTGGCCAGGGCCTGGGCGCAGCCCACCACCAGAGCGTCCACGACGGTGGAAGTTTTCTCTGTCTTTTTGCCATGGGCCATGCGGTCGGAGACAAAGAGCAGGGTGCCCGTCACCAGCAGGGCGAAGCCGATGAAATAGGTGTTGCTATAGAGACTGTCCACCAAATCTTTGATGGGCAGCACCAGAAACAGAGGCAGGGTGCCCACGATAATAAGCAAAATCATCCGCCGGGCGGGAGGGACCTCCTTGCCCTTGGTGCCGCCGTGGGTCAGGTCGCCGATCCACCGGAAGAACTCCAAAATCATCTCCCAGATGTCCCGCCAGTAGACGATAAACACGGCGATCAGCGTCCCCAAGTGGAGCAGCACGTCGAAAAACATGCTGGCCTCCTCCGCGCTTTGCAGCCCCAGGAAGTTTTGAAACAGCGAGAGATGGCCGGAGCTGGAAATGGGCAAAAACTCAGCAACGCCCTGCACCAGGCCCAGGAAAGCGGATTGCAGATAGGTCATAGGTTTGGTTCCTCCAAAACAGGCGAAATGGATTCAGGTTCAGGGGTCAGTCGTTGTAGAAGGCCCGCATCGCCCGATAGGTCATATAGCAGTCCAGCTTGCTGGACACCTCAAAGGGAGAGTGCATAGCCAGCAGCGGGGTGCCCGCGTCCAGCGTGGGGATGCCCCGGCGGGTCATATAGTGGGCGATGGTGCCGCCGCCGCCCTCGTCTACCTTGCCCAGCTCGCAGATCTGCCAGACCACGCCTTCGGCGTCCAGCACCCGGCGGGCGTAGGCCACCACCTCGGCGGGGGCGTCCGACGCGCCGCTCTTGCCCCGGCTGCCGGTGTACTTGCACAGGCCCACGCCTTTGTTCAACCGGGCAGCGTTGCGGGTGTCGTACACATAGGCGAAGTTGGGGTCGTAGGCAGCGGTCACGTCCACAGAGAGACAGAAAGAGTTCTCAATGCAGGTGTTCAGGTCGGCGCCCTGAGCGCGGCACAGGTCAGACAGGAAGATGTCGAAATAGGCGCTGTCCATACCGGTCAGGCCGTAGGAGCCGATCTCCTCCTTGTCGGTGAGGATGCAGATGCCGGTGCGCTGGAGGGTGTCCTCGCTGTCGAACAGCGCCTTGAGGACGGCGTAGCCGCAGACCCGGTCGTCCTGGCCGTAGCCGCCGATCAGGGAGCGGTCCAGCCCTACGTCTGCCGGGGTATAGGCGGGGACGGCGCACAGCTCGGCGGAAATCAGGTCGGCCTCGGTGATGCCGTACTTTTCGTTCAGCAGGTTCAGCACCATTTGCTTGACCCGGTCCTTTTCGTCCTTTTCGGGGACGGGGCAGCTGCCCAAAATGATATTCAAATCCTCCCCCTTGATGGCCTGCCACAGGGGTTCCTTGGACTGCTTATCCGCCAGGTGGGGCAGCAGGTCGGGGATGGTCAGCACAGGGTCGCCAGGTTCGTCCCCGATGCGGACGGTGACGGTGGAGCCGTCCGCCTTGCAGACCACGCCGTGGAGGGCCAGGGGGATGGAGACCCAGTGGTACTTGCGGATGCCGCCGTAGTAGTGGGTCTTGGCCAGGGCAAGCTCGCTGTCCTCATAGAGGGGGGTGGGCTTCAGGTCCAGCCGGGGGCAGTCGATGTGCGCGCCGCCGATGACCGCGCCCTTTTCCATGGACTGCTGCCCGATGACTGCCAACAGAATGGATTTATTGCTGATGACGCGGTAGACCTTGTCGCCGGGTTTCAGGGCTTCGCCCCGCACCAGGGGCCTGTAACCCCGCGCTTCCGCCATTGCCACGGTCTCGGTCACGCACTCCCGCTCGGTGCGTCCCTTGTCCAGGTAGTTCTTGTACCCCTCGCAGTAGGTGTTCATCTCTGCGCGCTCTGCTGCCGAAATGCGGTCATAGCCGTTGTCCCGGTTCAGCAAAAGCGTTTCCTTTTTTGTTTCTTCCATGATAATCGGCTCCTATCAAAATCAAAAATTTAGGATACCCCTTTGTATCAGCCTTGTCAGTGATTTCAAACGGAAAACCTCTCCACCACATGGCTGCGCAAAAAGGATAACCAGTTTCAAAAACTACTCACACATTGTATCCATTTGTTTGCGGTTTGTCAACCATCTGTAAACCGCCCTCCCAGCAGCCGCCGGAACAGCTCCCGCGCCTCCGCCTGGAACGCCTCCCGGCTGCCGTCGTTGACCAGCACGTAGTCGCACCTGGCCCGATACCACGCCTCGTCCTTCTGGGCGGCGACTCTGGCGCGGGCATAGTCCTCGCTGATGCCCTCCCGGGCCATAATGCGCCGCACCCGGACCTCTGCCGGGGCACAGATGGCGATGATTTTGTCGCAGTCCTCCCGCAGCTCGCTCTCCAGCAGGGCCACCGCGTCAATGGCTGCGCCAGCGCGCCCGGCCCGCTCCGCCTCCCGCACCTGGCGGCGCACCTCCCGGACGATAAAGTCGAAGGTGATACCATTTAAATCGGCCAGCGCCTGTGGGTCGTGAAACACAATTTCTCCCAGCTTTTTGCGGTCAATTCCCTCCGGGCCGGACACCGGCCCAAAGCGGGCGGTCAGCGCCTCCTGCAAAGGTACGCTGGTGCACAGCAGCTGGTGATAGATGGCGTCGCAGTCCAGCACCGCTGCGTTCAGCGCTTCCAGCTCCCGGAGGGCGGTGGTCTTGCCCGCGCCGGTGCCGCCGACGATGCCCAGCACCTTCATCGGACTTCCACCACATGAAACCCGGCGGCTTTTTTCAGCCGGTTGCTCACGGCCAGGCCCAACCCTTCGGAGTCGGGACACTGGGCGTAAATCTCCTGCACCTGGGTGCTGTCGAAGGCCCGCAGCGCGTCGAACACCCGCCGGGCCTGCTCCGCCTTGTCCTCCACGCTGCCCAGGGACTGCACCACCTGCTCCGGGTAACGCTCCGCGAACTCGTCAAAGCAGATGACTCCGGAGTACCGCCCCACGTTGGCCTGGATAAACCGGGCGCTGCGTTCCGGCTCCCCCACCACCACGGTGACGGGGGCCTTGGGCGCATAGTGCCGGTAGGCCATGCCCGGGGCGCGAGGCACCTCGCCGGGGGCCGGTTCGCTGGTGACTGCCCCGTTGATGCGGACAGTGCCGATGACCGCCTGGATGTCCTCCAGGGGCATTCCGCCGGGGCGGAGCAGCTGGGGCGGCTCACAGGTCAGGTCGATGATGGTGGACTCCACCCCCACGGCGCAGTCGCCCCCGTCCACGATGCCCTCGATTTTGCCCGCCATGTCCTCAATGACGTGCTGGGCCGTGGTGCAGCTGGGACGGCCCGACGTGTTGGCGCTGGGAGCCGCCACCGGCACCCCCGCCGTTTCTATAATCGCCAGGGCCACCGGATGGGAGGGGCAGCGAACGGCCACCGTGTCCAGCCCGCCGGTGGTGCGCTTGGGCACCACGTCTTTGGCCTGTAAAATCATGGTCAGTGGGCCGGGCCAGAACTTCTCCGCCAGCCGGTAGGCCACCTCCGGCACGTCTTTGCAATAGTCCGCCAGCCAGTCCGCCGAGGGGACGTGGATGATGAGCGGATTGTTGGAGGGGCGGCCCTTGGCCTCGTAGATGCGGCGCACCGCGTCCTCGTTCAGGGCGTCCGCCCCCAGACCGTAGACAGTCTCCGTGGGAATGGCTACCAGCCCGCCCTCCCGGATAATATGCGCGGCCTGGTCGATTTCTTCCTGAAATCCCTCTGCCTGGGGGATGATAAACAACTTGGTTCTCATGCTTTGCCTCTTAACGGTTTATAACGAATGTTCCGCCAGCTTCTCCGCTTGTGCGGCGGAGGCCAGCGCGTCGATCAGCTCGTCCAGCGCCCCATCCATGACGCTGTCCAGCTTGTAAAGGGTCAACCCGATCCGGTGGTCTGTGACCCGGCCCTGGGGGAAGTTATAGGTACGGATGCGCTCGTTGCGCATCCCCGTCCCCACCTGGCTGCGGCGGTCCGCCGCCACCGTCTCCTGCTGCTCCCGCAGCTTTTGCTGGTAGAGCCTGGCCCGCAGGATCTCCAGCGCCCGGTCCTTGTTCTGGAACTGGCTGCGCTGGTCCTGGCACTCCACCACCGTCCCCGTGGGGATGTGGGTCACGCGGATGGCGGAGGAGGTCTTGTTGATGTGCTGGCCTCCCGCGCCGGAGCTGCGGAAGGTGTCGATGCGGAGGTCGTTCCGGTCCAGTTCGAACTCCACCTCGTTCACCTCCGGCAGCACCGCCACCGTGACGGTGGAGGTGTGGACCCGTCCGCCGGACTCCGTTTCCGGCACCCGCTGGACCCGGTGAACGCCGGATTCATACTTCATGCGGGAATAAACGTCCTCACCGCTGACAGTAAAGGTGATTTCCTTCACACCGCCCAACTCGGTCAGACTGGCGTTGGCGACCTCCTGTTTCCAGCCCCGGCGGTCGCCGTACATACCGTACATCCGATACAGGGAGTGGGCAAACAGAGCGGCCTCCTCTCCCCCGACCCCGGCGCGAATTTCCACGATGACGTTTTTGCCGTCGTTGGGGTCCTTGGGCAGCAACAGGATTTGCAGCTCTCGCTCCAGCCGCTGAGATTCTTCCTTGGCGGTCTGGTACTCCTCCGCCGCCAGCGCCCGCAGCTCCGGGTCCGGGTCGCGGGACAGCTCCTCGGACTGTTCCATGGTCTCCTGGCAGCGCTGCCACGCTCGATAGGTAGTCACCAGCTCCTCCAGCTCCCGCAGTTCCCGGTTCAGTTTTGCGACCAGAGCGGCGTCGTCGTAGGTCTCCGGCTGGTTGAGCCGGGCCTGTACCAGACTGTACCGCTGCTCCAGTTGCCGCAGTTTTTCAAACATTTTATATCGTCCCTTTGTCAAACAGCCAGGATTTCACCAGCGCCGCGCCCTCTCTGGCCCGGAAGTAGGTCTTGTAGAAAACCCCGCCCGGCAACGGTGTGGAGAGGGTGCTGATGTCCAGCCCAATGCGCCGGGCCAACAGCTTCACCCGCGCCAAATGCGCCCCATTGCTGACCACCAGCAGGTTTTCCGTGGAAATGCCCTGATTTTGCAGCAACCGGGCGGAAAACAGCAGATTTTCCAGTGTGTTGGTGGCGCTTTCCTCCAATAAAATCTGCTCCCGCGGGAATCCAGCCTCTTCCAGGTAATCCGCCATGCAGGAGGCTTCGGAGACCGGCTCGTCATCTCCCATCCCGCCGGTGACCACCACGGTCATGTCCGGGTGGGCGTCCAGATAGTCCAGGGCGACATTCAGCCGCGCTTTCAGCACCGGGGAGGGTTCGTGGTTCCAGAGATTTGCCCCCAGGATCACCATGACCTCCGGTTCCCCGTTGATTTGGCTGTCAGAATTGGCGTAAATCATCGCTTCCAACCCTCCAAACAACACGCAGACCGCCAGCACCCCGCCGACAGTGGCCCGGAGCAGCCATTTTTTCTGGCGGGGCGGCAGCAACGCGGCCACCGTCAGCAGCGCCAGCAGCGCCGCCAGGCCCCACAGGACCATCGCTCCAAAGAGCCACGGGCGACCTCCCGTGTACAGCAGATGCCCACCAACGGCCAGCAGGAGCAGCGCCCCCACCCCGCCCAGGGGCCAGCGCCGGGCCAGCGTGTTCATTTCTCCGCCTCCAGCTCCAGGGACAGGGTCTCCCACTCCTCATAAAGAGCGGCCAGCTGTTCCTCCAGCGTCTGCTGCTCGACGGTCAGCTCCTGGAGCCGCTGATAGTCGGTGGCGTGGGCCTCCATCTCGCCCTCCAGTTCGGCCTGTCGCTCCTCGGTTTTGGCGATTTCCCGCTCGATTTGGTTCAGGCGCTTCTCCAACTGCTTGGTGCCGCCGGTGCGCTTGGGTTTTTCCTTCTTGGGTTTCTCCGCCTTGGGCTGAAGGACGCTGCGCAGCTCTTCCTCCCTGGCCTTTTTCGCCAGCCACGCCTCATAGCCACCTCGGAAGTCGGTGATATGACCGTCCTCCAGCACCCAGATGCGGGTGGCGAACCGGTTGATGAAATAGCGGTCGTGGGAGACGAACAGCAGCGCCCCGTCGTACTCCTCCACAGCGGACTCGATCCACTCCCGGGAAGCGATGTCCAGGTGGTTGGTGGGTTCGTCCAGCACCAGCAGGTTGATGCACTGGTCCATGAGCATACACAGCCGCAGACGGCTCTGCTCTCCGCCGGAGAGGGTGGAGACCTCTTTGAATACGTCGTCCCCCTGGAAGCGAAAGGCTCCCAGCCGGTCCCGGGCCTCCTGCGCCGAACAGTTCTGGGCGTAAAGCATGGTGTCCAGCAGCGTCCGGTCGGGCCGGTCAAAGCGGATGATCTGGGGCAGGTAACCAGGGCGCACCGAGGGGCCAAAGTGGATGTTCCCCCGATAGTCCTTGTCCTCCCCCAGCAGGATTTTCAAAAAAGTGGTCTTGCCGGTACCGTTGTCCCCCAGCAGGGCGATGCGCTCCCCGCCGATGACCTCCAGATTCACATCCGAGAACAGGCTGCGGCTGCCGAAGGACTTGCCCAGCCCGGTCAGGGTGAACAGCTCGTCTCCCCGGAAGTCCCGGGTGGCGAAGCCCATGGTCATGGCCCGCTCTTTTGCCACGGGACGGCCTGTGGTGCGCAGCCGTTCCACCCGCTTCTCGATGGCGAAGGCGGTCTTGTGCATTTTCTCCGTCCCCCGCTCGTGCATCAGGGTGGCGGTGGCGGTCAGCTGGGCGATTTTGGCCTGCTCCTTCTGGTACTGTTTCAGCTGCTCCTGGTAGCGTTTTTCCTTCTCCACCACGTAGAACGAGTAGTTTCCGGCGTAGAAGCTGGCCTTACCCCGGTCGATTTCAATGACCCGGTTCACCACCCGATCCAGGAAATATCGGTCATGGGAAATGGCCAGCACGGTCCCCCGGAACCCGTCCAGGTAGTGCTCCAGCCACTCCACGGCGTGGAGGTCCAGGTGGTTGGTGGGTTCGTCCAGCAGCAGGATGTCCGTGTCCTCCAGAATCAGCCGCCCCAGATTGACGCGGGTCTTTTCGCCGCCGGAGAGCATCTCGAAGGGCTGCTTCCGCATCTCCGGGGAAATGCCCAGGCCGTTGCAGACCTTGCTGATCTGCACCGGGATGTCGTAGCCCCCCGCCCGGGCAAACTCCGCACTGAGGAAGTCGTAGCGGTTCAAAGTCTCGGAGGAGACGTCTCCCGCCGCCATTTTCGCGGCCAGCTCCTCCATCTCCCGCTCCATCTTGTGGACCCGGACGAAAGCGTCGTCCAGCACCCCCTCCACAGTGCAGCCGTAGGGGTAGACGGGAATTTGGGAGATGAGGCCCATCCGCTTGCCGGGGGCGATGGAGACCACGCCCTCGTCATAGTCGTATTCCCCGGTCAAGATCTTGAACAGGGTGGTCTTTCCGCAGCCGTTTTTGCCCAGGATGCCCACGCGCTCCCCCTGGTTCACCTGGAAGGAGAGGCCGTCCAGCAGGTTGTCCCCAATGGTAAAGGATTTTACCAGATTTGTCACCGATACGTCGATCATTTTCTCTAATCTACCACCATTTTCATTCTGTAAAGTATTTTAGCTTCACAGGTTTATTTCGTCATGCTTCACTGGTGATGGTCTTGATATACTCCACCAGCTCTTCCATTTTCATGCCCCGGCTGGCCTTGCACAGCACCGTGCAGCCTGGTTTGACCACCTGGTCCAGCACGGCCTTGGCCTCCTCCTTGGTGGGGCGGGTATAGCACTCCGTTCCAGGGTACTCCGCCGCGCCGTCGTAGATGTTCTCCGCCAGGTCGCCCACAGCGATGAGGATGTCAATGCCGCACTGTCCCACAAAGCGGCCCACGCCCTCGTGGAGGGTGGGACCCAGGGACCCCAGCTCCAGCATATCTCCCAGCACGGCGATGCGTTTGCCGCCGGAGAACTTGGACAGCACGTCCACCGCCGCCCGCATGGACTGGGGGTTGGCGTTGTAGGTGTCGTTGAGGATGGTGACGCCCTCCCCCCGGTGGATGATGTCCATCCGCATCCGGGTGGGGACAAAGGCTGTGACGCCCCGGCGGATTTCCTCGGTGGTCATGCCGAACCAGCTGCCCACGGCGCTGGCGGAGAGGACGGAGTAAATCATATAACCGCCCAGGCCGGGGATGGTCTGCTTCCAGCTGTCCTGGGGGGCCTTGACCTCCATGACCATGTGGTCGTCGTAGTTCTCGTCCAGGCTGACGCAGCGGAAGGTGTTCCCTTCCTCCGCGCCGTACCACATGATTTGCTGGCGCAGCTTACCCTCCAGGGTGCGCAGCAGCGGGTCGTCCCCGTTGAGGATGGCCGCGCCCTTGCCGGTCATGCTGTTGAAAATCTCGCTCTTGGCCCGGAGGGTGTTCTCCCGGCTGCCCAGGTTCTCGATGTGGGCGTCCCCGATGTTGGTGATGACCGCCACGTCCGGGCAGACGATTTTGGTCAGGTAGTCGATCTCCCCCAAGTGGTTCATACCCATCTCCACCACGGCCACTTCATGCTGGCTGTCCAGCCGGAACAGGGTCTTGGGGACGCCGATGTTGTTGTTGAAGTTGCCCTCGGTTTTCAGCACCCGGAACCGCTCGCCCAGCACGGCGGCGATCATGTCCTTGGTGGTGGTCTTGCCCACGCTGCCAGTAACGCCCACCACCTTCACCTGGAACTTGTGACGGTAGTACCGGGCCAGGTCGCCCAGGGCCAGAGTGGTGTCCTCCACCTTAATATAAAACTTCTCCGGGTCGTAGTGGTTCAGTTCCACGGCGGTCAGCGTCCCGGCGGCGCCGGATTGCAGGGCTTTTGCAATGTACGTGTGGCCATCGAACCGCTCCCCCACCAATGGGACGAACAGCGCCCCCTGGCTCATGGCCCGGCTGTCAGTGTCCACCGAGTTGACCAGAACGTTCAGGTTGTGAAAGCTGCCCAGCAGCTTGCCGTGGACGGCTTCGACGATTTCCCGCAGGGTAATGGGTTCCATTTTCTCCTCCTGTCCCGGTCAGCCCCTGATGCGCAGGGACTCGTTGACGATGGTTTCGCACAGCTCGCCGTAGCTGATGCCCACCACGGCGGCCTCCTGGGGCACCAGACTGGTGGGAGTCATGCCGGGCAGGGTGTTGATTTCCAAAAACCAGGGGGTGCCGTCCTCGGTGACGATGAAATCCGCCCGGGCGTACACCGCCATGCCAACGGCGCGAAACACCTTCTCGGTGTCCTCCCGCAGGCGGCGCTCCCACTCCTCCGGGATGGGGGCCGGGGTGACTTCCTCCGCCGCGCCGGGCTGATACTTGTTCTCGTAGTCGTAGAAACCGGTCTTGGGGATGATTTCGATAGAAGGCAGCGCCCGGTCCACCAGGTAGGCCACCTGGATCTCCCGCCCGGCCACGTACTGCTCCAACACCACACTGGCTCCCAGGGGAACGCAGTTCTCCAGGGCCTGTACCAGTTCCTCCTGGGTGCGGGCGATGGCTACGCCGATGGAACTGCCGGAGGCCAGCGGCTTCACCACCACAGGGAGGGCGGTGCGCCGGGCGATAGCGGGGATGTCCGCCGGGGTGTACGTGACTTTTTCCCAGGCGGGGGTCTGTACCCCGGTGGGGATGACCAGCTTCTTGGTCAGGTCTTTATCCATGGCAATGGCCGCCGCCAGGAACCCGGTGCCGGTGAAGGGGATGCCCAGCGTCTCCAGGGTGGCCTGGATGCGCCCGTCCTCGCCGCAGGCCCCGTGGAGGGCCAAAAAGACGATGTCCGCCAGGCGGCACAGCTCCAGCACGCCTTTCCCGAAGAGGCTGTCGCTCTTCCACTTCCGGGCCGCTTTCAGCGCCGCCAGGTCCGGGGCCTGCCGGGAGACCTTCTTCCAGTGTTCGGGCAGCGGAGCCTGAAACAACGCCTCCAGGGATTGGTTCTCGTCCTCGATGCCCAGGTACAGGTCCACCAGGGCCACCTGATGGCCCCGGCCCCGCAGGGCCTCGGACACCAACACGCCGGAGGACAGGGAGACGTTGCGCTCGTCGCTGAGGCCCCCAGCTAAAACAACGATTTTCATACAGTTAAAACTCCTTTTCGCGGAGATCAGGCGGCAGTTTCGTCCCGGCACACAGCGCAGAACAGAAAAGCAGGGCTTGCGTCCCCTTCGCCGGGCAAAAGGCCGCCGATAAGATTGCATACAGTATATAGTATAGCACACCGGAAAGCGTAACACAACCGAAAAATCAGGGGGAATCCGGGGCAAAAAAAATTCCGCCCACAGCGAAATTTCCTCTTGCAAAACGGCGGAGAGGGTGGTACAATTGCGATAGCTCCGGCGGGGCGAAGAGACGGTCCTGCGCAACGGCAGACCGTGAACCAGGTCAGGCGGGGAACCGAGCAGCCTTAAGCGGACCCTGTTGTGTGCCGCAGACAGCCGTTTCCAAACTCTGCCGGAGTGTTTATATTAGCTATTAGCTATTAGCCGTTAGCTGTTGGTCAGATACTGCCAGCTAAGAGCTAGGAGCTAATAGCTAATCGCTTATTTTGGAGGTGGGAGCGGTGTACCAGGCCCTGTACCGCAAATGGCGGCCCCAGACCTTTGACGACGTGGTGGGGCAGTCCCATATCACCCGGACGCTGAAAAAGCAGGTGACCACCGGCCACCTGTCCCACGCCTATCTCTTCACCGGCACCCGGGGCACCGGCAAGACCACCTGCGCCAAGCTGCTGGCCAAGGCGGTGAACTGCGAGAACCCGGTGGGGGGCAACCCCTGCGGCCAATGCGCCGCCTGTCGGGGCATCGACAGCGGCTCCATCCTGGACGTGGTGGAGCTGGACGCCGCCTCCAACAACGGCGTGGACCAGGTCCGTGCCCTCCGGGACGAGGCCGTGTACGCCCCCGCCGCAGTGCGCCGCCGGGTGTACATCATCGACGAGGTACACATGCTGTCGGTGGCAGCCTTCAACGCCCTGCTGAAAATTCTGGAGGAGCCGCCGGAACATCTGATGTTCATTCTGGCCACTACTGAGCTGCACAAGGTCCCCGCCACCATTTTGTCCCGGTGTCAGCGCTTCTCCTTTAAACGCATCCAGCCCGCCGACATCCAGAACCGTCTGCGGTACATCGCCCAGGCGGAGGGCATCGACCTGACCGAGGACGGCGCCGCGCTGCTGGCGCGGCTGGCGGACGGGGCGTTGCGGGATGCCCTCTCCCTGCTGGACCAGTGCGCAGTCTCCGGCGGTCGGGTGGACAAGGACGCCGTGCTGGACGCGCTGGGTCTTGCGGGCAACACCAAAACCGCCCACATTATGAACCACATCCGCCGGGGCGACACCGCCCAGGCCCTGACCGAGCTGGGGGAACTGTACGCCGCCGGCAAAGACGTGGGGGCGGTGCTCTCCGAGCTGGCGGGACTGACCCGCGACCTGCTGCTGCGGCAGACCACCGGCGGCAACGCCCCCGGCCTGATGGCCGGAGGATACGACGAGGCCACCATGCAGGCCCTGTCCCGTGGCCTTTCCAGCCAGCGGCTGTTGCACATGCTGACCCTGCTCCAGGACACCCAGGCCAAGCTAAAAAACAGTGCCAACCGGCGCACCGACGCAGAGCTTTGCATCATCCAGCTGTGTGACCGGACGCTGGACGGTTCGGTGCTGAGCCTTTCCGAGCGGCTCAGCCGCATCGAGGCGGCCTGGGCCAACGGGCAGATGCCGTCAGGCGGAAAAGGAACACGCCGCCCTTTTGAGGATACCTCCCAGGCCAATGAAGTCGGGGAAGAAATTTTTACCGAATCGGCCGCTCCCCAGGAGGAAATGCAGGACCTGCCCACGGACGATGTACCACCAGCGTCCAGCGATGCTGCCCGGGCATTGCCCCTCTCCGCGGAGACCATTCCTGAGCCAAAAGAAGCGCAGCTTTTTTCGGAAGAAATGCCGCCGCTGCCAGAGGAGCCGCCTGTTTTGGAAACACCGCCTCTCCCGGAAGAACCTCCCCTTCCCGAACCGCCGCTCACCTCTCAGACGATGGAGCACCCGGTACGACCAGCGCCGCCGGTCAAAAAAGCGCAGCGGAAAAAAGGCAGCAAGCCGACGGGAGACCCCCGGTTCTGGCAGGAGCTGGCCCCCACGCTGCAACGTGCGGTGGGGCCCATCGCCTTTGGCTTCATTTCCAAGCAGATGGTGTCGGGGCGGTACGCCGACGGCGTGCTGACCCTGTACGTCTCCGACGACGGGATCAGAAAGTGGTTCTCTGGTGAGGACCGGCGGGCCAAATTGGAACAGGCCGCCGCCGCCAAAGCCCGCCGTCCGGTGCGAGTGGAGTTGGTGGTGGGAAAGCCGGAGGAGAACGGCGCAAAGCCGCAGCTTTCGCCGCACAGGGGGCGCGAGGCGGCCCGAAAACCTGCCCAGACAGAGGCAGAGCCTGCCGAGGACGGCTCCGCGCCGTCCCAAAAGGCCGACCCCGCCCCGGAGCCGTCTCCGGCTGAGCCGGACCCGATGGAAGAACTGCTGGCCTTCGCTCAGGGCGAGGGGAAAACCATCGTTACGATAGAGTGAAATACAATGTGCAATTCGCAATGAGCAATTAGCAATGAACGGTTTTTCAGCCCTGTTCGCTGCAAAAGGGGTACCGGAAAACACGTGGTGTTCCTCGCCGCAAGGCGATGGGAAAAGGCTGGTTTTTGCTATCATTGCACATTGCACACTGCTAATTGCTAATTAAACAATAGAGGAGTTTGAACCATGGCAAAAGGATACAACAGCCGCAACATGCGGGGCATGGGCGGCGTAGACAAAAACATGCTGCGTCAGGCCCAAAAGATGTCCGCCGATATGCAGAAGAACCAGACCAATCTCCAGAACCGGGAGTACGCCGCCCAGTCCGGCGGCGGCACGGTAAAGGTTGTGGTCACGGGCCAACACCGGCTCAAATCTATCACCATTGACCCGGAGGCTTTGTCCCCGGAGGATGTGGAACTGCTCCAGGACATGGTACTCACCGCCGTCAACGACGCCATGGCCCAAGCGGACAAGGACGCCGCCGAGACCATGAACCGCATCACCGGTGGTCTGAATCTGGGCAGCCTGGGACTGTAACGCAAGCGATTCTGTTCGAGAGACATCAACAGAAAGGGGCGACAGATCGTGGACTGGTTCCGCAGACAGGAGAAAAGAACACCTCCCCGTCCGATCTCGGCTGACGCTGTGCGGCGGCGAATGGTGTTTCACGGCCAGGTGCAAGGGGTTGGCTTCCGCTGGCAGGCGTCGAACCTGGCCCGCCAGAGAAACCTGACCGGCTGGGTGCGCAACTGCGACGACGGCACGGTGGAGATGGAGGTCCAGGGACCCAGCGCCGACCTGGACGCGCTGCTGGCGGACATCCGCCATATGCGCTATGTCCGGGTGGACCGGGTGGACGTGTCAGATATCCCCACGGTGCCGGAGCGGGAGTTTCGGGTCACCTACTGACGGGAGATTCTGATAACCTATAGTTTTTCAGAAGGACAGGTGACAGAAATGACCATACTTTGGGTGTTGATTTTCCTCTGTATCGGGCTGCTGCTGTGGTCGGGTCAGAAGCTCTACCACATCCACATGAGCCAGACGGACGGCGAAGAGCAGACGGAGGAAAACAAAGCGGCGGAGGACTACGCCCTGAAACGCTCCGGTGTGCTGCTGGGGTGTATGCTGGTGCTGTGCCTGGCGCTGAACATCCTCCGGTGACAGACTGCGCCTGTGCGGACGCAAAGAGGATAAAACCATAGAAACCACGCGGGCAGCGGAAAAAATCTCCGCCCCGCGTGGTTTTTTGCACTTTTTCCCGGTTTACAGCGTCCCAAACACCCGCTCGGCGGTGTTCAGCGTGCGGACGATGTCGTCGGCGGTGTGAGCGTTGGAGAGGAACATAGCCTCGAACTGGGAGGGGGCCGCGTACACGCCGCCCGCCAGCATCCCCCGGTAATACCGGGCGAAGCGCTCCAAATCGCTGGCGCAGGCCCCCGCGTAGCCGGTGACGGGGTCCTCGGTGAAGAAAATCGTCAGCAGGGACGAGACCTGGTTGACCTGCACAGGGAGGCCCCTGGCCTCTGCCAGCTGCCGCAGACCGGAGGCCAGCATCGCCCCTTTCTGGCTGATGTTGGTGTAGACCTCCGGGTGCTCGTAGAGATAGGTCAGCTGAGCCAGCCCCGCCGCCATCGCCACCGGGTTGCCGGAGAGGGTCCCCGCCTGGTAGATAGGGCCGCAGGGGGCCACCTGCTCCATGTGGGCGCGGCTGCCGCCGTAGGCCCCCACGGGCATCCCGCCGCCGATGATCTTGCCGTAGGTGACAAGGTCCGCCCGGACGCCGAAGTACTCCTGCGCGCCGCCGGGAGCCAGCCGGAACCCGGTGATGACCTCGTCGAAGATGAGCAGCGCGCCGCTCTGGTCGCAGAGCTGCCGCAGCCCCGTCAAAAAGCCCTTTTGGGGCGGGATGACGCCCATATTCGCGGCCACCGGCTCTACAATGACCGCCGCCACCTGGCCGGGGTTGGCCTCCAGCAGGGCGGCCACGCTGTCCAGGTCGTTGTACTGGGCGGTTAGGGTATCTCCGGCGGTGGAGGCGGTGACGCCTTTGGAATCGGGACTGCCGCCGGTCAGCGCGCCGGAACCGGCCTTGACCAGCATGGAATCGCTGTGGCCGTGGTAGCACCCGGCGAACTTGATGATTTTCGTGCGGCCCGTCACACCGCGGGCCACCCGCAGGGCGGACATGACCGCCTCGGTGCCGGAGTTGACCATCCGCACCATCTCCAGACCGGGGACCATCTGCACCATCAGCTCAGCGATGTCCACCTCCGCCTGGCAGGGCGCGCCGAAGGACAGGCCGTTGCCCACCGCCTGCCGGACGGCCTCCGCCACAGGAGGGAAGTTGTGGCCCAGGATCATAGGACCCCAGGAGCCTACGTAGTCGATGTACGTCCGGCCCTCCACGTCGCTGATGTGGGAGCCGTCCGCCTTTTCAATAAAGCGCGGCTCGCAGCCCACGTTTTTACAGGCCCGCACCGGGGAGTTGACCCCGCCGGGCAGCACTTTTACCGCCCGTTCAAAAAGAGTATGAGAATCCATCAGCCGATGTCTCCTTTCCGCATGGCGTCCGCCAGCTCCAGGGCGTAGTAGGTAATGAGGATGTCCGCGCCCGCCCGGTAGACGGAGACGGCGGACTCGCACATGACCCGGTATTCGTCAATGAGACCCGCGGCGGCAGCGGCCTTGACCATGGCGTACTCGCCGGAGACGGCGTAGGCGCAGACGGGCAGGTCGTAACGGTCCGCCACCCGGCGCAGTACGTCCAGATACGGGAGGGCGGGCTTGACCATCAGAATGTCCGCGCCTTCCTCCACGTCCAAATCGCACTCCTTCAGGGCCTCTTTGGCGTTATGGGGGTCCATCTGGTAGCCCCGGCGGTCCCCAAAGGCAGGGGCGCTGCCCGCCGCGTCCCGGAAGGGGCCGTAAAAGGCAGAGGCGTATTTCGCCGCGTAGGACAGGATGGGGGTGGTCTGGTGGCCGTGCTGGTCCAGCGTTTGGCGGATGGCGGCAATGCGTCCGTCCATCATATCCGAAGGGGCCACCATGTCCGCCCCGGCCTCTACATGGGACAGAGCGATTTTGGCCAGCACCTCCAGGGTCTTGTCGTTGTCCACCTCCTGGCCGGAGAGGATACCACAGTGTCCGTGGTCGGTGTACTCGCACATACACACATCGGTGACGACGTACATCTCCGGGCAGTAGGCTTTAATGGCGCGGATAGCCCGCTGAATGACGCCCTCCGGGTCGTAGGCGGCGCTGGCGCAGCCGTCCTTGTGGTCAGGGATGCCGAAGAGCAGCAGCCGACTGACGCCGTGGGCCAGGCACTTGTCCACCAGAACGGGGACCTGGTCCACCGACCAGTGATATTGTCCGGGCAGGGAGGGAATCTCCCGCTGAATGTTGGTCCCCTCCACGAAGAACACCGGGTAAATTAAGCTCTCCGGGGACATCCGGGTTTCCCGCACCATCTGGCGGATGGAGGAATTGCCCCGCAGACGGCGGGGGCGCTTTGTCAGTTCCATTTGATTCATCTCCAAATTTCTATCAGAAAAATACATTTTATTGGCCCGTCATGCGGTACATCAGCGCAGCGCCGTTTTCCTTGAGCCACTTGTCCCACTTCCAATAGTCTGGGAACACCCGCAGCACCTCGGCATAAAACCGGTCGGAGTGGTTCATTTCCTTCCGGTGGCACAGCTCATGAACCACCACGCTGTCCAGCACCTCCGGCGGGGCCAGCATCAGCAGACAGTTGAAGTTCAGGTTGCCCTTGCCGGAGCAGCTGCCCCACTTGGAACGCTGGTTACGGATGGTGATACGGCCATAGGTCACGCCGATTTTCGGCGCATAGTACCGCACCCGCTCCGGGATGACCTTCACCGCCTCGTCCGCCAGGGCGCGAATTTCCTCCTCCGTCAGCAGGGGCAGCTCCGCTAAGGCTGCACGCCGTGCCTCGTACTGGGCCAGGCTCTTTTCGATCCACGCCTGGTTTTTGGCAACGAACGCCCGGATTTGCGCGTCCGTGGTGCGCATGGGGGCGCGGACGATGACGCCTCTGGCGTCCACCTGGACCGACAGGGTCTTTCGGGCGGAACGAATCACAGTGTATTCCATGGGTGGGCGCTCCTTTCTGCGGCTGTTTGCTCAGGCGTTCGGGGTTCTCTCACATCTAACGCCTGTTTTATTGTATACTACGAAAAACAAACCGTCAAGGCGGCGTGCGCAATTCAACGGGAACGAACTTTCCCGCTCCCCTGTTTTTGAGGAAAATATTCTCTGCTCCAGAGACGCCGCCCCGCAGCCCCTCCCAATGGGGAAATTTTGTTTTTCTGTGAACAATCGGTAAAAATTGTCCCTATTTTGCAAAATCTCTTCCCTTTTCCCCGTCAATCTGTTATACTCGTTGCAATTTCTTTCGCTGTCGGGCGGCGCAGAGCCGCCTGGCGCAGACAGTGAGGTGCATTTTTTGAGGAACGAAAAAACCAGGCTGCGGGAAAAGCTGCTGGAGGCGCTGCGGGCCGTCCTGCCCATTATCGGCATTGTGCTGGCGCTGAGCTTCACCATTGCGCCCATCTCCCCCAGCGTGCTGCTGTGCTTTCTGCTGGGGGCGGTGCTGGTCATTGTGGGCATGATGTTCTTCACCCTGGGCGCGGAGATTGCCATGACGCCCATGGGCGAACGGGTGGGCGGCAGCCTGTCCAAATGCCGAAACCTGGCCGTCATCGTGGGCGTTGCCTTCCTTCTGGGCTTTGTCATCACCATCTCGGAGCCGGACTTGCAGGTACTGGCGGGGCAGGTGCCGTCCATCCCCAATCGGGTGCTGATTTTGGCGGTTGCCGCCGGGGTGGGCCTGTTTCTGGTGGTGGCGCTGCTGCGGATGCTCTTCGGCATCCCCCTGGCCCCGGTGCTGGCTGTGCTGTACGCCGCCGTTTTCGTGCTGGCCTTCCTGGTTCCGCAGAATTTTGTGGCTATCGCTTTCGATTCCGGCGGCGTGACCACCGGCCCTATGACCGTCCCCTTTATCATGGCCCTGGGCGTGGGCGTCACCGCCATCCGCGGGGACCGCAACGCCGCAGACGACAGCTTCGGCCTTATCTCCCTGTGTTCCATCGGCCCCATCCTGGCGGTGATGATCCTGGGCCTGGTCTACCAGACGGACAGTGGCAGTTACACCGCCGCGTCGATCCCCCAGGTGGAGGACTCCGTGGAGCTTTGGAGCCTGTTTCTGGAGGGCTTCCCGGAGTACCTCCGGGAGATGGCCGTCTCGCTGCTGCCCATCGTAGCGTTTTTCGGTCTGTTTCAGGTAACTGTTCTGCATATGCGCAAACGTCCCCTCATCCGTATTCTCATCGGCCTGGCCTACACCTATGTGGGGCTGGTGCTGTTCCTGACCGGAGCCAACGTGGGCTTTATGCCCGCCGGAAGCTACCTGGGAACCGTGCTGGCCGGTCTGGACTACAACTGGGTCCTCATCCCCATCGGAATGGTCATCGGCTACTTTATCGTCAGGGCGGAACCGGCGGTCTACGTGCTGAACAAACAGGTGGAGGAACTGACCGACGGAACCATCTCCGCTGCCGCCATGGGAGCCAGCCTCTCCATCGGCGTGGCAATCTCGGTTGGTCTATCCATGCTGCGGGTGCTGACCGGTATCCCCATCCTCTACTTCCT
Organism: Clostridiales bacterium; assembly: GCA_020859945.1. Taxonomy (GTDB): domain Bacteria; phylum Bacillota; class Clostridia; order Oscillospirales; family Oscillospiraceae; genus Onthomonas. The sequence continues at coordinate 49,762 of JAJBVG010000050.1, forward strand.
GATTCCCGGCTACGCCCTGGCGTTGGGCCTGTCGCTGGTGGTGCCGAAGATTTTCACAGCCATCGCCTTCGACTCCGGCGGCGTGGCCTCCGGCCCCATGACGGCGGCCTTTCTGCTCCCTCTGGCCCAGGGCGCCTGTTCCGCCGTGGGCGGCGACATCGTCAGCGACGCCTTTGGCGTGGTGGCGATGGTGGCCATGACCCCGCTGATTACCATCCAAATCCTGGGTGTCGTCTATCAGCTCCAGAGCCGCAGGAGACAGGCGGCAGCGCCGGACTTCACCGCTCTGGAATGGCTGGACGACAACGCCATTATCGAGCTGTAAGGAGAGGAGGAGCGAACTGTGAGCGAGCTGTACTTAATGGTATCCATTACCAACCGGAAACAGCACAAGCGTTTCCAGCGGTTTTATAAGGAGTGCAAACTGGGGATGTCCCTCCAGATGCTGGGCCGGGGCACGGCTGCCAACGAGATGTTGGACTACCTGGGCTTGGAGGCGTCGGAAAAAGACGTGTTCCTCTCCCCTGTCACCGGCGAAACCTGGGCGAGAGTGAAAAAGGGCCTGCAAAGCAAGCTGCGCATCGACGTGCCGGGCACCGGCGTGGCCTTCATCGTCCCGCTGAGCAGCATCGGCGGCAAACGCCAGATGATGTTTCTGATGGGACAGCAAAAATTAGAGATCGGGGAGGAATCGACCTTGAAAGATACCAAATATGAGCTTCTGGTGGCCATCTCCAACCAGGGATACACCTCTATGGTCATGGACGCGGCCCGTGCGGTGGGCGCGTCCGGCGGAACCGTCCTCCACGCCAAGGGCACCGGCATGGAGAAGGCGGAACAATTCCTCGGCGTCTCCCTGGTGGCAGAAAAGGAGCTGGTGCTCATCGTGGTAAAAAAAGCCAAAAAGAACGATATCATGGGGGCGATCATGGCGGACGCCGGTCTGGACAGCCCGGCGGGAACCATCGTCTTTTCCCTGCCCGTCACCGACACGGCGGGGATGCGCCTGATCGAGGAGGACGGGGAAAACGAAGCTGCCCCGTAAAACCCGCTTGATCCCCTTACACAGCTTACACAGCGCGGGACGGCCTCTCCGTCCCGCGGGGGCCTGTCGGAGACAGGCCCTCGACCAAAATCACGGATTTTGGTCGAAAATGCGGCCCCGGCAGCGCACTCGCTGCGCTCGCACGTTTGGGGCCTCCCTGTGTGCTTTTGCCGGTACACGCCCGGCTAAAAGCACGGATTTCAATTTATTTTGTTGCTTACGCAACAAAACTCCTGCGGAGGGCTTCTATAACTTTTCATTACACTTAATTCGCTGAAAATGGCTTTTTGACAACCTGGCGCGGGACGGCCTCTCCGTCCCGCGTTTTTCGCCTTTTTTCGCGTTTTTGCAAAATTCAGCAACTGACGGTGGAAATATTGCTGAATTTGTGGTATGCTATGCGTACGGTATAAAATTGTTGAATTGTGCGCTGAAAGGAGGGCCGTGACACATGGAAAAGAAAAGAATTGCCCTGATCCTTTTGCTGGCCGTCCTGTTGGCTGCGGTCGTTCTCTCTGCGTATTTGTACTGGCAGAGCGACTGGAAGGCCCCCACTTTGGTGGTTGTGGAGGAATACGAGGCAGACTACGGCGCGCCGGTCTATCTGTACCAGCTGGTGGAACAGGCGTCGGACCGCAGCGACTACACACTCTCTCTGTCCGGCAGCGGCCAAATCAACGAAGAGGAAAAGACCATCACCTTTTCCAAGCCCGGCAGCTATCCGGTGGAAATCACCGCAGCCGATGTTCACGGCAACACCGCCACCGCCACCGTCACCGTCCGCGTAGTGGACCGGGTGGAACCGACGCTGGAGGCGGAGAACCTGACCGTCTATCTGGGAGAGGAAGCGGACTACCTCTCTGGCGTCACCGCCTCGGACGAGGTGGACGGCGACCTGACGGACGAGGTGCGGGTCAACAGCACCAAGGTGGATTTGGAGACCCCTGGTCAGTACGAGGTCACTTACTCCGTGTCGGACAGCTCCGGCAACAGCGCCACCTGCACCGCCACCGTCACCGTGGCCCAGCAGCCCGCCCAGGAGATCGCCCTGAGCCGTACCGAGATGTCCCTGGCCGGCAACGAATACGAGCAGCTGGAGGCGGCCATCTCCCCCGCCGACTGGGAGGGAACCATCGTCTGGACCAGCAGCGACACCTCCGTGGCAACTGTGTCCGATGGGCTGGTGGTCTGGGCCGGTCAGGGGACCTGCACCATCACCGCCGCTGCGGACGATGTCTCCGCTGAATGTCAGGTGACCTGCACCGCTCCGGCGGCCACCTCCGTCTGGCTGAACTGGCACACCCTGACCCTGTCGGAAAACGCCACCGCCACCCTGACCACGACCATTTACCCCTCCAATTGGTCCGGCGACATCACCTGGACCACCAGCGACGCTGCCGTCGCCACCGTGGACGCCAGCGGCAACGTGGCCTGGGTGGGAGTGGGCAGCTGCACCATCACCGTCACCGCCGGAGAGCAGAGCGATGTCTGCACCGTCACCTGCAAATCTTCCACCACAACCACAACCACCACCATCATAGATGATTGGCTGGGCGGGCTGCTGGGAGGCAATTAGCTGTCAGCTTTTCGCTATTAGTTTGGCTGTGCTTGGTTTTTCTCTGTTCTTTTATTCTTTCGCAGCGCCAAACAAACGGCTTCACAAGTTATCCATTCTCACCTTTTCGCTTACGATATTTTACAATGGCTATTTTCGTTATTCGCTCTTAGTATTTCCTTTTTAGCTCTACGTTTTCCGCTTGCAGCGCCTGACTAACAGCTAACGGCTAATAGCTAACAGCTAAAACAAAGGGGGTTCCCATGTCCATACCGCTGCCGGAAAACGTAATCTCTATCATTGACCGTCTGGGCGCCGCCGGGTATGAGGCGTACGCCGTGGGGGGCTGTGTACGGGACGCCCTGCTGGGCCGGACGCCGGAGGACTGGGACATCTGCACCTCTGCCCTGCCCCAGCAGGTTATGGCGTGTTTCCCCCGGTGCAAGATCCATACGGTGGGCCTGAAACACGGCACCGTCCTGTTGATGCTGGATGGCCGGGGATATGAGATCACCACCTACCGGACGGACGGCCCTTACCACGACCACCGCCACCCGGACGGGGTGCAGTTCGTCCGCAGCCTGGAGGAGGACTTGGCCCGGCGGGACTTCACCATCAACGCCATGGCTTACCACCCGGTCCGTGGGTTGGCAGACCCCTTCGGCGGTCAAGCGGACCTGGCGGCGGGGGTGGTCCACTGCGTGGGGGAACCAGCGCGCCGATTCCAGGAGGACGGTCTGCGCATCCTGCGGGGGCTGCGCTTCGCCAGCCGATACGGGTTTCAAATCGAGCCGCAGACCGGCGCAGCCATTCGCCAACAGGCGGAACTGCTGCAATTCGTCTCCGGGGAGCGGATTTTTACGGAGTTAAAGGGCTTTCTCGCCGGGAAAGGGGCGGGTCAGCTGCTGCTGGACTACCGGGAACCCTTTGGGGCGGTCATGCCGGAGCTGGTACCCATGTTCGACCACCCCCAACACAACCCGCACCACTGCTATGACGTTTGGGGCCACACCTGCCATGCGGTGGGTCAGGTGGCGGGCGACCCGCTGTTGGGTCTGACCATGCTGCTCCACGACGCGGGGAAACCCCGCTGTTTCAGCCGGGACGAGAACGGCGTGGGCCACTTCCACGGCCACCCGGCAGAAAGTGTCAAAATCGCCTCGGACATCCTGGCCCGGTTCCACTGCGACAACCGGAGCCGGGACACCATTTTGACCCTTATCGCCTGGCACGACCGGGTGCGGGTTTTTACCCGGCGGTCTGTCCGTCGGATGCTGGCCAGCCTTGGGGAGGAAAACGCCCGGCTGCTGTTCCGGGTGATGTACGCCGACGCTATGGCCCAAAGCCCCGCCACCCTGCCCCAGAAGCTGGATGGTCTGGCGGAGGGCGAACGTATTTTGGAGGAGCTGCTGGCGGAGGACGCCTGTTTCACCCTCAAGGACCTGGCTGTGTCGGGCAAAGACCTGCTGGCCCTGGGCTACCCTGCCGGGCCGGAGCTGGGGGCGGCGCTGAACGCCCTGCTGGACGCGGTGGTGGAAGAACGCCTCCCCAACCAGCGGCAGGCGCTGCTGGACGCCCTGCCCTCGTTGGAACAGGGCGGGCAATCGCACCGCAACCGGAACAAAGGACAGTAAAACAGGCCAAATGTCGCCCTTTTGGAAAAGTCTCATAAATTTCGGAGAAAAAAACGTGCAAATTTTCCTGGACATACAATATATTTCAATGAAATTGGGCACATTACCAGTTATATTTGCATTTTACCAAACAAAAAAGAGGAAAATTGCCGATTCACCTGCCACTTGCCAGAAAAACCTTCCTGCGGTAAAATAAACGAGTAGGCGTGGGGAGCGCTCTCCGCGCAAAACCGTCATTCTAAGGAAGAAGCGAGGTAATCTTATGGCAGCAGAAGTCAAAAACGCAGTCAGACGCATCGGCGTGCTGACCTCCGGCGGCGACGCCCCTGGTATGAACGCGGCAGTCCGCGCGGTGGTTCGCGCCGCCATTTACCGCGGCATCGACGTGGTGGGCATCCGCCGGGGCTGGAGCGGCCTCATCAACGGCGACGTGTTCCACATGACCACGTCCGATGTGGCCCATATCATCAACCGGGGCGGCACCATCCTTTACACCGCCCGCAGCGACGAGTTCCGCACGGTGGAAGGGCGCAAAATGGCCTATCGCACCTGCAAGCTGCTGGGGTTGGACGGCATCGTCGCCATCGGCGGCGACGGCACCTTCGCCGGTGCGCTGGCCCTGGCCCGGGAGCATCCCATCTCTGTGGTGGGCATCCCCGGCACCATCGACAACGACATCGGGTGCAGCCACTATTGCATCGGCTACGACACCGCCGCCAACACCGCCATCGAGTGCATCGACAAAATCCGCGACACCATGCAGTCCCACGAGCGCTGCTCCGTCATCGAGGTCATGGGCCATCGGGCGGGCAATCTGGCCCTGTATGTGGGCATCGCTACCGGCGCCACCGCCGTTCTGGTCCCCGAAGAGCCTTGGGACTTTGAAGATGATGTGGCAGAGAAGATCCGCGCCGCTCGTCTGGCAGGCCGCACCAACTTCATGGTGGTGGTGGCCGAGGGCGCAAAGCGCAAGGCCGACGGCAGCCTGGACAACGAGATCGTAGGCGGCGGCAGCGCCGGTCAGCAGGTAGCCGACATGATCCGCAGCGAGCTGGGTCTGGACCCCCGCGTCACCGTGCTGGGCCACATTCAGCGGGGCGGCGCGCCCTCCGCTCGTGACCGTGTCACCGCCACCCGTATGGGCTACTTCGCGGTGGAGGCTCTGGCCAACGGCAAGACCAACCGGGTCATCGTCCACCAGCACGGCGGCATCACCGACATCGACATGGAAGAGGGCCTGAAGATGCAGAACACCCTCAACGAGGACGAAAAGACCGTGTTGAAGGCCATGACCGGCGCGGTGTAAATCGTTCCCATTCTTTTTCAGTTCACTTTTATATGAAACAGCCCCGCCGGGTTTCCGGCGGGGTTCTGTTTTCTATCTGCTTTGCAGTTGTAAACTTACAGCGGTCTCCGGGCGGAGCGGACCGGCAACTGCCGCCGCACCTCGTCCACCAGGTTCAGGTCCAGCGTGACATCCACCGCACCCGGCTCCGTCCCCGCCTGGGCCACCACGTCCCCCCAGGGGTCGCAGACGATGGAGTGGCCGTAGGAGACGTAATCGGCGCTGAGATTTTGGGCGGGAGCGGCCCCCAGGGTATAGAGCTGGTTGTCCACCGCCCGGCTGCGGAACAGCAGCTCCCAGTGGCGGGGCCCGGTGGTCCGGTTGAAGGCGGCGGGGACGAACATCGCCTTTGCCCCCAGGTCCGCCGTGCGCTCGAAGAGGGTGGGGAACCGCAGGTCGAAGCAGACCGCCAGCCCAAAGACGCCGAACTCCGTCCCGAACACGGCGGGGGCTTCGCCGGGGGAAAGGGTCTCCGACTCCATAAAGTGCTGTCCCCCGTCGATGTGGATGTCAAAGAGGTGCATCTTCCGGTAGCGGGCCGCCTGCCGCCCCTGCCGGTCAAAGACGAAGCAGGTGTTGTAAATGCGCTCCCCTTCCCGCTCCGGGAAGGTCCCCCCGACCAGCCAGATTTGATTTTCCCGGGCCATGGCGGAAAGGGCCTGCCAGATGGGGCCGCCCGCCTCCTCCGCATAAACGGGGAACGTTTGGGTGTCGTAGGGACAGCAGAACATCTCCGGCAGCACCGCCAGGTCCGCGCCCCGCCCTTTGGCCGCGGCCACCGCCTGTGCCGCGGCGGTCAGGTCCTGGGCCTTCTCCCCTGTCACAAGCTGTTGCAGCAGACTGACTTGCATAAAAGCACCTCCAATATAATTTGCAATTTGCGCAGCATTTCCAGCGAAAAAAGCGCTTATGAAAGGCAAAAGCAAGGTACAATTGCTCATAGCTCATTGCACATTGCTAATTGAAGCCAAATCTGTTATACTGACCTCAGACCACCAAAGACCATCCTAGGAGGGATATCCCATGGCAGTCCAGTTCCAGCGAAAATACAAAGAGGATCGGCCTGTGCTGGCCATTTGCTACGACTTCGACAAGACCCTCTCCCCTGACGATATGCAGGCCCAGGGGTACATCCAGTCCGTGGGGTACGATGTGGACGCTTTCTGGGCGGAGTCGTCCGCAATGGCCCGGGCCAACGGCATGGACAGCAACCTGGCCTATATGTACAAAATGGTGCGGGAGGCTGAGGGCCGCTTCCTGTTCAACCGGGAGACCCTGGCTGAATACGGCTCCAAGGTGGCCCTGTTCCCCGGCGTGGAGGGCTGGTTCCAGCGCATCCGGGCCTATGGCCGGGAGCAGGGGGTCATCGTGGAGCATTACATCCTCTCCTCCGGCCTGAAAGAGATGATAGAGGGCACGAAAATGGCAAAGGAGGGCGCGTTCGAGCAAATCTACGCCAGCTGCTTTTTCTACGACGAGAACGGTATCGCCCAGTGGCCCGCCCAGGCCATCAACTACACCAGCAAGACCCAGTTCCTGTTCCGCATTGAGAAAGGGGTGCTGGACGTCAACGACCCCGGCGTCAACGACTTTTTCCCGCCGGACCAGAAGCGGGTCCCCTTCCGCAACATGGTCTACATCGGGGACAGCGACACAGACATCCCCTGCATGAAGCTGGTGAACACCTACGGCGGCCACTCCATCGGCGTCTACGACCCCGCCACCAACGACCGGGCCAAGGTCCATCGGATGCTCTGCGACGACCGGGTGCGCTACATCGCCCCCGCCGACTACTCCGAAGGCTCCGAGCTGGACCAACTGCTGCGGGCCATCATCGCCAAGACCGCCGCCTATGAGCGGCTGGAGGAAAAGCACGTCAGGGATTGCGCCGAGGCAAAAAATTCATAAACATGGCCATTTTCGTTTTATTTTGTGAATATTCCATCTGTGTAAAGTGAAAATGCTTGTCGTAAAAATCCCGCAGTCACCGGTTTTCGGCGGCACTACTCTCCTCCCTTCAAAAGGGGCAAATGAGGCTGTCAGCCGAGCTTTTACTCTGTAAAGTGAAAATCCTTTGCGCCGTGAATCGTCATAGCAGCGACATCCCCAGCCCCACAGCCAGGGACAGCACACCGGAGAGGGCCAGCAGCGTGATTTTTTTCAGGTGGAACCGGCTGAACAGGTATTGGTCCAGGGCGAAGATGGCGATGGACACCACCCCGCCCATCAGCGGCGGCCAGTTGTAGTCCACCCCGATGGAGAGGTTTTCGTAGAACATGGAGAGGGCCACGCTGAGCAGCAGCCCCACGATGATGGGCCGTATCCACCGGCGCAGCAGGTCAAAGAAGCTGATGCGCTCAAAGGTGCTGTATAAGTGGAACACCGCGATGAAGGTCAGGCCCGACGACGTGATGGAGCAGGCCAGGCCGGTCAGCGCCACCATCCAGCCCCCCAGCACGGTGCCGGTGATGTGGTAGCCCACATAGTACCCGATGCCGCTGAGGGTCTTGCACAGGATGGAGCCGGGCAGGGCGTTGACAATGGGGACCAGCTGGTTGTAAAATTCAGAGCTGGAGATCATGCCGTCCGCCACGAAGATGCCGTCCGCCACCGCCAGATAAGCGTCGCCCCCGCCGAAGGAGATGACCGCCGACAGCAGCGCCTTGGGGATGAACAGCGGCGCGTCCTGGGCGAACACCAGCGCCGGGATGGACAGCACGATAAGAAACAGCAGCCACGCTCCCACGTCCTTCACCAGGGGCTTTGCGTCCAGGGTCACGTCCTGGTTGCGGTTGCGCCCGTCCCGGTAGTAACAGACCATGCTGAACACGCTCAGCAGCACCATGACCGTCTTGATGAGGTTCAATGAGCCGTTGAAGCTGATGAATTTCCAGTTGCTGATGCGCAGAATATAGAGGACGGAGACCACCACGGCGATGGGCCACCGCCGCCTGCTGGTCCAGTGGCCTCCCACATAAAAAATCAGGAAAAACGCGATAGCCAGCACGTTGATGGTGGAGAGCTGGAACAGCGGGGAGCCGTCCAAGCCCAGAATTTTGTAAAAATTCTTCGCGCCGGTCAGCAGAAAGACCAGGGCGATGATGAGGTAAACCCCCCATGCAGGCAGGTCCTGCACGCTCTCCTTGACGGTGCTGCGAATATAAATGCCCAGCAGAAAGACGATGTAGGCGGAGATGCCGATGGAGACGTAGACCAGCCAGGTCAGCATGGCCCCGCTGATTTGCGTCAGCAGGGACACCAGCGCCACCGTCAGCAGCGCGCCGGGCAGCGCCATGGCCGTGGCGGAGAGCACCATGCCCCGGGTCCCGGCCACCTGACGGCCTACGCCGGTGGCGATCTCCACCGGCAGCGCGCCGGGGGTGATGCTGGCTACCACCACGTCCTTGTTAAATTCGTCGCTGGTGACTTCGATGTCGGAGTCCTTCAACTCTTCCTCGATGACCGGGATGAGGGCGGTGCCGCCGCCGTATCCCCAAAAGCCAATGCTTAACATTCCCTTGACAAGGGACCATATCTTACCCATGCTGCGTTCCTCCCGTTCCGCGCCGCCGCGCTTGGAAACGATTCTCAAAGTCTGCTTTCATCCATAATAAACAGCAATATTATAGCGACTTGTTGCGGACGCCGCAATGGAGGAATTGCAAAATATTTATGAATTGTTTGACTTCATTTCAGACAGGAGAGAACACCATGCCCAAAAATATCGTTCTGGTGGGGATGCCCGCCTCCGGCAAAAGTACCATCGGCGTCATTCTCGCCAAGGAGCTGAAATACCGCTTTACCGACACCGACCTGGTCCTCCAGGAGGCCACAGACCAGACCCTGGTGGAAATCATCGCCCAGCGGGGGCTGGAGGGGTTCCTCCAGTTGGAAAACGACACCGTGGCCGCGCTGGAGGTCCGCCGCTCGGTCATCGCCACCGGCGGCAGCGTCATCTATGGCCGGGAGGCCATGGAGCATTTGAAGGCCAACGGTATCATCGTCTATATCCGGCACCGGTACGAGGTCATCCAGTCCCGGCTGACCAACATCACCACCCGGGGCGTGGCCATGCGGGAGGGCGAAACCCTCTACGACCTGTTCCGGGAGCGGACGCCCCTTTACGAGCGGTACGCCGATGTGACGCTGGAGGCCGACGGCCTGACCACCGAACAGGCGGTACAGGAGATCATTCGACTGGTGAAGGGTTTTACCGCTTAATCCTCCAGGAAGGTCAGAATTTCCTCCATGAACCGGCCCACAATGGGGGTTTCGCTGCGGAAAATCTCGTGACGGGCGGTGGGGAACGTTGCCTTCCGCCCGTTGGGAAGCTGCGCGAGGAACCGGTCTTGCGCCTCGTTTTTCACCATGGTATCCTGCCCCGCCTGGAGCAGCAGCACCGGCAGACGCAGATTGGCGCAGCGCTCCGGCTGCATCAATTTCTTCGTCACCAGCAGCGACTCCCGCAGCCAGCAGTAGGTGGCGGCGTTGTTCTGGTACTGCTCGTGCTCCCGCTGCACCTGGAGATACCAGCAGTAACGGGCGTAAGAGGTGGCACAGGCCCAGTCTCCGTCGAAGTCCTCCTCCCCGGTGAACACCCGCTGGTTAAAGAGACAGTCCTTCCCCTTCCCTATGGCGATGAAGAACCGGGCCAGGAACAGCGCCACCCCGAACGGGACCCCTTGGGTCTGGGGAGCGATCATGGGGCTGCACAGCACCAGCTTCTTCACCGGCAGCTCTGGGTACAGCTCCAGCGTCAGCGCGGCGATGGCTCCGCCCATGGAGTGGCCCAGCAGGTACACCGGCAGGCCCGCCGCCTGGGGGACCACCACCTCTTGCAGAAAATACCAGTAATCCTCGCAGTAGTCGGTGAACTTGTCTACGTGGGTCAGCCACAGCTCCGGCACCTGGCGGAAGGAGTTTCCGTGACCCCGGTGGTCGCAGATGGCCACGCTGTACCCCGCCTGGAGGAAGTACCAAATCACTTCGGCGTATTTGGCTGTCGCCTCCTCAAACCCGTGGGAGATGGCGACCCAGCCCTTGGCCTCCGGCTGGCGGTACAGCTCGTAATAAATCGTCTCGCCGGGGTTCCGGGCAAAGGTCCCGGTGGTTTTGACCTTCGCCAGTTCCTCTGTCACCCGCCCGATTTGGGCGGGGTAGTCCTGTTCGGACAGTAATTCAAACGGTAAACGCATGGGAATGACCTCCTGCGGCACTTTTTTTATATGTATAACCATACCACAAAAACGAGCCGCGGGCAAGCGTGAAACCGCTCCCTTGCCCGCGGCGCAAAAATTGGGCAAAAACCCATTGTATCCCGCGGACGTTTTGTATATAATAATTGGTTGGAATTGAACACAAAACACAGAAAGGGCGGGCGGACGCTTTGCAGTGGCGCATCTACTATACAATCGAAAACGGCGAGGCGACAGTCACCCGCTGCGTGGGCGACCAGCCCCGGCTGGCGCTGCCGGACGCGCTGGAGGGCTGCCCCGTCACCGGGCTGGGGTCGGACTGCTTCGCCGGGACCGCCCCGGCGGAGAGCTGCGAGGCCCCGTCGCCGGTCTACCTGCGGGAGACGCCGCCCCCGGTGAAATCCTACAAGAACCAGACGCTGAAACACCTGACTCTGCCCGCCTCCCTGCGCCGGGCGGGAGCGCGGTGCTTCGCCCAGTGCGCCGCTCTGCCCCGGCTGGAACTGCCGGAGGGCCTGCGAGAGCTGGGGGAGCGGTGCTTCTACGGCTGCGGTGGGCTGGAGCATCTGGAGCTGCCGGAGGGCGTCGAGGCCCTTCCCGACTACACCTTTGCCGAGTGCCGCAAGCTGAAACGGGTCTCCCTCCCCCACAGCGTCCGCACCATTGGCCGCTGCTGCTTTTACAACTGCACCCACCTGGAAAAGTTGGACCTGCCCGACAGCCTGGAGGCCATCGGGGACCGGATGCTGATGAACTGCTTCGAGCTGAAAGAGCTGTCCTTCCGCATCGGGGTCAACGGCGGTGCGCTGCTGGCGGAAATCGACCGGGTCATGCGGGTGCGGGTGCGTTACCCGGAGGAGACGGTGGAAGTGGTGCTGACGGAGTACGCTTTGGAGTACGAGGAACTGATTCAGGCCAAACAGTTCCGCACCAACGAGACCGGCACCGGCGGCCTGTACCGGGGCTGTTTCAGCGACCGGGACGTGGATTTTGCTCTGTACGACACCTATTTTTACGCCGCCAAGCTCCAGGACCCCCCAGAGCTGCTGGCGGAGCTGGCCTTTGACCGGCTGCGCTGGCCCCGGGAACTGCGCCCCGCCAAAGAGCAGGAGTACTGGGACTACCTGAAAGGCCATATTCCCGAGCTGACCGCCTTCCTGCTGGGCCGGGACGACCTGGAGGGGCTGGAGTTTCTGCTCTCCACTGGCAGACTGGACGGGGACGACCTGAGCCAGATGCTGGAACGGGCGGAGCAGGCGGAAAACGTGCGGTTCGTCAGCCGTCTGCTGGAGGCCGCCGGGCGCGGCCCCCGCTCCGGCGCGGACAAGCTGTTTGAACTGTGAGGTGGCTATGGCGTCAAATCGAGAACGGCTGGAACGGCTGGGCAGCGCCATTCTGTCCGCCTCCCGGAATGAACTTTATTTTTCCATGCGGTTTCTGGACATCGCTCTCAGCGGCCTGGACTACCGCATGAACCTGAACACCGTCACCGTGGGCACCGACGGAATCAGTATCTTATTTAATCCCACCTATTTACAGCGGGTCTACCGGGACGACCTGGTGGAGCTGAACCGGGTCTACCTCCACATGATCCTCCACTGTATGTTCCGCCACGAGCTGAACCGGGAGGGCCGGGACGAGGACCTGTGGACCGTGGCCTGTGACATCGCCGTGGAGTCCATTTTGGACGGCATCGAAAACCGCTCCATCCAGCTCTCCGTCTCCACCTTCCGGGAGGAGACCTACGACTGGCTCAGCGAGGAATGTCCCGTGCTGACGGCGGAAGCGATTTACCGGGCGCTGGAGCGGCGGCAGGTAAATTATCTGGACATTCTGCGGCTCAAGCAGGAGTTTTTGCGGGACGACCACCAGTTCTGGCAGGACGACGACCCCGGTCAGGATGAATCCCAGCAGCAGGAGGACGCCGACAGCCCCGACAGCCGCGCTCAGCAGGAGCGCCGCCGGGAGGTGGAGGCCAAGTGGAAGCGCATCGACGAAAAGACCCAGACCAACCTGGAGACCTTTTTCGCGGGACACGGGGACGAGATGGGCGGACTGCTCAAGTCCATCCAAATCGAGAACCGGGAGCGGTATGACTACCGGGCCTTTCTCCGCCGGTTCGTCACCCTCCGGGAGGAGGTCAAAACCGACCCGGACTCCTTCGACTACGCCTTTTACAGCTACGGGCTGGAACTGTACGGCAACATCCCCCTCATCGAACCGCTGGAGTACCGGGAGAGCCGGAAAATACGGGACTTCGTCATCGTCATCGACACCTCCGACTCCTGCTCCGACGGCATCATCGAGCGGTTTCTCTCCGAGACCCGGGCCATTCTCAACCAGGAGAGCGCCTTCTTCCGGGAGATGAATCTGCACATCATCCAGAGCGACGCCGGGGTGCAGATGGACACCGTCCTGCACAGCCCGGAGGAGTTTGACCGGTTCTCCCAAAACTTCACCGTCAAGGGCTACGGCGGCACCGACTTCCGCCCCGCCTTCGACTACGTGGCGAACCTCCAGGCCCAGGGCCAGCTGGCGGAGCTGAAAGGGCTGCTGTACTTCACCGACGGCTTTGGCACTTACCCCCAGAAAAAGCCCCCCTATGATACCGCTTTTGTCTTTTTCCGGGAGGAATACACCGACGCGCAGGTTCCCCCCTGGGCCATGAAAGTGGTGCTGGGGCCGGAGGAACTGCAAGAGCTTTAGAGAATCGAGAGTATAAGGAACGAACGATATGAACATCAAACAGGCAAAGGAACAACTGAAACAGACCGTCCGGGCCTATCTGAGCCGGGACGAGTACGGCGACTGGACCATCCCGCTGGTGGCCCAGCGGCCTGTGCTGCTGATGGGGCCTCCGGGCATCGGCAAGACCGCCATTGCGCACCAGGCCGCCCAGGAGTGCGGCGTGGCGATGGTGGCCTATTCCATCACCCACCACACCCGGCAGAGCGCCATCGGCCTGCCCAGCATCCGCACCGGCTCCTTCGATGGGAAAGAGTTCCAGGTGACGGAGTACACCATGAGCGAGATCATCGCCAGCGTGTACAAGGAGATGGAAAAAACCGGCCTGCGGCAGGGTATCCTGTTTTTGGATGAGATCAACTGCGTCTCCGAGACGCTGGCCCCGGCCATGCTGCAATTCTTGCAGTGCAAGACCTTCGGCAGCCACCAAGTCCCGGAGGGGTGGGTCATCGTGGCGGCGGGCAACCCGCCGGAGTACAACCGCAGCGTCCGGGAGTTCGACATCGTCACTCTGGACCGGGTGCGCCGCATCGACATCGACGAGGACTTCCCCTCCTGGAAGGAGTACGCCTACCAGCGGAAGGTCCACCCGGCCATCCTCTCCTATCTGGACATCAAGCCCTCCCACTTCTACAAAATCGAGACCACGGTGGATGGCCGCCGCTTCGTCACCGCCCGGGGCTGGGAGGACCTGAGCCGGTTTATCACCGCCTGCGAGGGGCTGGACATCCCGGTGGACGAGTCGGTGGTGGGGCAATTCCTCCAGCTGCCCGCCGTAGCCAAGGACTTCGCCAACTATCTGGACCTCTATAAGAAGTACCAGACCGACTACAAGGTGGAGGAAATTCTCACCGGCACCTTCCGGGACAGCACCCTGCGCCGTCTGCGGGAGGCCCCCTTCGATGAGCGGCTCAGCGCCATTTCCCTGCTGCTGGACGGGGTGTTCACCGCCTGCGCCGCCGCCAACGAGGAGGACGCTTTCGTCACCGAGCTGCACAGCGGCCTGAAACAAATCATGGCCGCTCTCCCCGCCGCCCAGCGCTGGGAGGAACCCTTCGAGACCGTCTCTCAGCGCCTGTCCCAGGTGCTGGAAGCGCAGCGGGCCACCGGCAACCTGGAAAAAACCGCCGACCGGCGGAAGGTCCGGGTGCTGGACGCCCTGGACGGCTACCGTCAGGCCCTCCGCACCGGGGACGTTTCCAACTCCGACCAGGCGGCGGAGGCGCTGCGGACCCAGTTCAGCGAGGCCGTAGCCCGGCGGCGGGAGGTCATTCTGGACGCCTCCGCCCGGCTGGACAACGCTTTCTCCTTCCTGGAGGCCGCCTTTGGCGAGAGCCAGGAGCTGGTGGTGTTCCTGACCGAGCTGACCATGAACTGCTACTCCATGCGCTTCATCCGGGACAACGGCTGTGAAAAGTACAGCCAGTACAACCAGTCCCTGCTGCTGGGCGGGCGGCAGCGCTCCATTCTGGACGAAATCGGCGGCTGAGCCTGAAAACGCCTTCTGATTCGCTTTTAATTGTGTGGTTTTCGCCGGGGATTCTTCCCTTTTCCGAAACAAACGGAATCACGTTTGGAACCTCTGATTAAATAACTCCCGGCGTCTGGACGGCTTATTTTGTGCAACTCTTGCCTCAAGGGCACTTCCGGAGCTGCGCTCCTCCCTGTCGTTGCAAAATCTTGAAATCCACAAAGGATTCCTGCGATTTCGCGCCTCGATTTGCGCAAAATCTGCTCGCCCAGCCATCCAAGGCCATTTAATCAGCGCTTCCTATGTTTTTTTCTTGCCTTTTGGCCTTTACTATGCTAAAATTATGCCAACTGTAAGGACCGCCTGCCAGCCAACAAGCGGCGCTGTCTGAGGAATCTTCCCGCAGCAATCTATCTGAGAAAGTAGTGGAAAATATGGACGAAAAGAAGCGGATGTTATCCGGTATCCAGCCCAGCGGCGAGCTGACCCTGGGTTCTTATATGGGGGCCATCAAAAACTGGGCGGAACGCGCGGACGAGTTTGACTGCTATTACTTCATGGCGGATATGCACACGCTGACCGTCCGCCAGAACCCCGCCGACCTGCGCCGCCGGACGGTGGAGCAGCTGGCCCAGTACATCGCCTGCGGCCTGGACCCGGAGAAGAACACCCTCTTCATCCAGAGCCACGTGCCCCAACACGCGCAGCTGGCCTGGATTTTGGACTGCTACACCATGTTCGGCGAGCTGTCCCGGATGACCCAGTTCAAGTCCAAGAGCGTCCACCACGAGGACAACATCAACGCCGGACTGTTCACCTACCCCTGCCTGATGGCGGCGGACATCCTGCTCTATCAGGCCCACTACGTCCCCGTGGGCGAGGACCAGAAGCAGCACTGTGAGCTGACCCGGGACATCGCCCTGCGGTTCAACGGCATTTACGGCGACGTGTTCACCGTCCCCGAACCCTATATCGCCAAGGTGGGGGCCAGGGTGATGAGCCTGACCTCCCCGGATAACAAGATGTCCAAGTCCGACAAGGACCCCAACGGCTGCGTCTATCTGATGGACCCGCCGGAGGTCATCGCCCGGAAGTTCAAGCGGGCCGTCACCGACAGCGAGATGTGCGTCCGCTACGACCCGGAGAACAAGCCCGGCATCTCCAACCTGATTCAAATTTACGCCTGCGCCACCGACAAGGACTACGCCGCTGTGGAGCAGGAGTTCGCCGGGCAGGGCTACGGCGCGTTCAAGACCGCCGTTGGCGACGCGGTGGTGGAGCTGTGCCGCCCCATCCGGGAGGAAGCCAACCGTCTGCTGGCCGACAAAGCCTATCTGGAATCCGTCTACCGCGCCGGAGCGGACAAGGCTTCCTATATCGCCAACCGGACCCTGCGCAAGGTGTACAAAAAGGTCGGTTTCGTTCAGAAATAAAAGGAACCTCTGTCAGTCAAACGCGCAAGCACAGCGATTCCTATTTAAGGAGTGTTTCGGAATATGCTCACCACTTCCGCAGTGAGCGGGGTATGGTCTGCCCTGTTGGTCTCGCTGCTGGTCTCTCTGGCCACCACGCCGGTGTCCATGGTCGTGGCCACCCGTCTGGGCGCCATCGACATGCCCGGCGTCAAGGGGACCGACAGCGAGCGGCACCTCCACACCCGCCCCACTCCCAGGATGGGCGGGTTGGCCATTTACCTGGGATTCTTTTTCAGCGCGCTCCTCTTTGTTCCCATGGGGCGGAAAATGGTCTCCATGCTCATCGGCGCGACCATCATCGTCTTTTTGGGCATTCTGGACGATATTTACGACCTGAAAGCCTCTCACAAGTTCTGCGTACAGCTGCTGGCGGCGGCTGTGGCCCTGGCTGGCGGCAATAAGATCACCTTTTTCAGCCGCCTGAGCATGGACGCCAACGGCGGAAATTTCTCCCTGGGCTGGCTGTCCGTCCCGGTGACGCTGCTGTGGATCGTCCTCATCACCAACGCCGTCAACCTCATCGACGGACTGGACGGGCTGGCCGCGGGCGTGTCCTCCATCTCCGCCATCAGCCTGGTGTTCATCGCCCTGACCTACTCCAACACCAGCGTCGCCATCATCACCGGCGCGCTGGCGGGGGCCTGCATCGGCTTTCTGCCCTACAACATCGCCCCGGCCAAAATCTTCATGGGGGACACTGGCTCCACCTTTATCGGGTACATTCTGGCGGTAGCCAGTATTCAGGGACTGTTCAAGTTCTACGCCGTCATCTCCTTTGTCATCCCCTTCTTTATGCTGGGCCTGCCCATCTTTGACGTGTGCTACGCTGTGGTGCTGCGGGTCATCCACGGGGAGAACCCCATGAAGGCGGACCGGAAACACGTCCACTACCGCCTGATTGACATGGGCTTTTCCAAAAAGCAGACGGTGGCGGTTCTTTACATCTGCTCCGCCATTCTGGGTGTGACTTCCGTGGTCATCACCACCACCGGCCTGGGACGGGCGCTGATTTTGCTGGTGGCCCTGGGCGCGACGGCGTCGGTGGCCGCCTGGCTGTTCCTGAACCGGCGGAAGAAATGACCGCCCGACTGCGGCTGGGGAATTATCCCAGCCCCATCAGCAGCACCAGCGCGAGAATGATCAGCCATTCGTCGTCCTCCGACTCCCGGAAGAGATAGATCAGGACGAGTACCAGCAGGATGTCGCCGTGATCTAGCTTATCCAGCCCCAACAGGCCCGCGATGCCGGAGGAACCTCCGGCATTTTTCTTCGTTCCGCCGCCCAGCAGGGACAGAAGCTGGTTCAGCAGACCGCTGTTCTCCCGCCCCGTCCGCTCCGGCTCCACCGGCTGGAAGTTGTCATTGGGAATATAAGGGTTATACATCGCGCTCGCCTCGG
Source organism: Clostridiales bacterium (assembly GCA_020859945.1). Lineage (GTDB taxonomy): Bacteria > Bacillota > Clostridia > Oscillospirales > Oscillospiraceae > Onthomonas. The sequence continues at coordinate 67,625 of JAJBVG010000050.1, forward strand.
AACTGTTCCAGCGCGGCACGAATGACCCGGGAAAACCGGGCGATGCGCACCGCTTTGTCCAGCCGCTCCTGCCGCTCCGCCCGGAGGAAGGGCCGCATGGCCTGGAGCAGCGCGGTCTTTTCGTCGCCGCCCCGGATGTACTCCCGATAGAGACCCATGAGCCGCTGCACCATGGCGGGGTCCAGGTTTTGCAGCAGGTTCAGCGGATTTTCCCCCTCTGGGGCTGGAGAACCGCCCGTTTGAGGCGCTTCTGTCTCCTCGGTCGGCGTGTTCCCCTCCCCTTCCGGCTTGCCCGCGATGGAGCTTGCCAGGGACATGATTTGTCCCATGGTCTCCGGCGAGGAGAGGATGCTGTTCAGTTTTTCCTCAAAATCGTCCACAGGTCTCCCCTCCCCTTTCGGCCCGGATGTACGTTAGGGCTTCTTTGGGAGCTGCCCTTCGATTTGGCTGACCAGGGCCGCGCCCTCCCCGGTGTCCATCAGCCTCTGCATCATGGCGGTCAGGCCGGAGGCGTCCCCCTGCCGGGCCTGCTGCGCCGCGTCCTTCAATTTGTCCCCGTTCTGGCTGCGGAGCAGCTGCATCAGCCGCTTCGTCTCCGGCGACTGGAGCAGCGCTTTCAGCTTCTCCCTGTCGTTCAGCAGAGCGGCGGCCTCGTCGGAGCAGAGCGCGTCATAGTTTTGAGACATAGAAAATCACCCCTTATCCAGAGTATATGCAAACCAAGACGGGAAGTGACTGCTTTGAAAATTATCGTCTTTTCCGACTCCCACGGCAATGTGTCCAACATGCTCGAAGTGGTGGAGCGGGAGGCCCCTGACCGGGTGTTCCACCTGGGAGACTACCTGCGGGACGCCCAGGAGCTGCAAATGGCCTACCCCGACCTGACGGTGGACGCGGTGCCGGGCAACTGCGACTGGCACTCCAAGGCCGCCCACGAAACAAAGCTGACCATCGAGGGCTATTCCCTGCTGCTGTGCCACGGCCACGACTACGGGGTCAAATCCGGCCTGGGCAGTCTGGCCTACCATGCCCGCCAGGAAAAGGTCTCCATGGCCCTCTTCGGCCACACCCACGAGGCGCAGGTCGCCCGGCGGGGCGGCGTTCGGCTGTGCAACCCCGGCAGCTGCGGCATGGGCTATGAGCCGACATACGGCGTACTGACCATCCAGGACGGCTGCGCCAGCTTTTCCATCAAACCCGTGCAGGAGGAGGAATAACCATGCTGTTGGCAATCGACGTAGGCAACACCAACATGGTCTTTGGCATTTACGAGGGTGGGCGGCTGACCCACTCCTTCCGCATGACCACCGGGGAGAGCTTTACCTCCGACGAGATCGGCCTCCAGGTCTGGAGCTACTTCCAGCGCACCAAGCTGGACGCGGACCAGGTGGAGGACGTGGTCATCTGCTCGGTGGTGCCGTCGGTGATGCACACCCTCTCCAACGCCATGATCAAATACTTCCACCGCATCCCCATCGTGGTGGGGGAGCAGGTGTCCCCCGGTCTGGTCTACGCGAACAACTCCGACTACGCCAACCACCACGGCGCGGACCGTAGCGTGGCCTGCGTCGCGGCGCTGGAGAAGTACGGCGCGCCCCTCATCGTGCTGGACTTCGGCACCGCCACCAAGGTGGACGTGATGGACCACGACGGCGTTTACCGGGGCGGCTCCATTCTGGCGGGTATCCAAATCTCCATCAACGCCCTGTTCCAAAAAACCGCCAAGCTGCCCCAGGTGGAGCTGGCTGTACCCGACCACGTGCTGGGCATGGAGACGGTGGAGCAGATTCAGGCCGGGGCGCTCTGCGGCTACATCGGGGCCATGGAGTACCTGATTTCCCGGAGCAAACAGGAACTGGGCGAGCCAGAGGGCACCGTGAAGGTGGTCGCCACCGGCGGTCTGGCCCGGCTCATCGCCGCCAACACCCACTTCATCGACGTGGTGGACAGCGGCCTGATTCTGGACGGGCTGATGAGCATCTACCGCCGCTACAAGGAGCAGGAGCAGTGAAACGAGCGGCGCTGCTGTGTCTCCTGCTGCTGGCGCTGACCGGCTGCGCCGCGTCCGGCGGGGAAAGCGTCTCCGCTGTGTCGGATGCTTCTGTTTCGGCGGAAGGTTCCGTCGTGGAGCCGGTGGAGACCGACCCCGGCCCGGAGGCGGACGCTTCCACCCGATCCGCGCCAGAGAGCGTGGCAGAGGCCAGCGCCCCGGCGGAGGAATCTGTCACCGAGGAACCGGAGGCAGAACCGGCAGAGGCGCAGAAGCTGGTGGTCATCGACCCCGGCCACCAGGCCCAGGGCAACAGCGAGCAGGAGCCGATTGGCCCCGGGGCCAGCGAGACCAAGGCCAAGGTCAGCAGCGGCACCTCCGGCTGTGTCAGCGGCTGGGCCGAGTACGAATTAAACCTCGCCGTGGGGCTAAAGCTCCAGACAGAGCTGGAAAATCGTGGGTATCATGTACTGATGACCCGGACCACCAACGACGTGGACCTGAGCAACGCGGAGCGGGCGGAAATCGCAAATCAGGCGGGGGCCGACGCTTTCGTGCGCATCCACGCCAACGGCTCCACCGACAGCAGCGTCAGCGGGGCCATGACCATCTGCCAGACCTCGTCCAATCCCTACAACGCCGCCCTCTACGACCAGAGCAAGCTGCTGTCTGCCTGCGTGCTGGACAGCATGGTGGCCGCCACCGGCGCGAACAAGGAATACGTCTGGGAGACGGACACCATGAGCGGCGTCAACTGGTGCCAGGTGCCTGTGACAATCGTGGAAATGGGCTATATGACCAATCCTGACGAGGACGCACTGATGGCCACCGGGGACTATCAGGACAAGCTGGCCTCCGGCATCGCGGACGGCATCGACGCCTATTTCGCCGCGCTGGACGGAGAACAATAAATACGACACCAACAAAGGGGGAGGCAAAATGGAACGGGTCAACCAGATTTTGCGCCACCCCCTTTTTCGGGACAAGCTGGCGGAAATCGACCGGCTGGAGCGGGAGCGCATCTTCTGCCGTCACGGGATGGAGCATCTGCTGTCCGTGGCGCGGCTGGCCTACCTCCGCAGTCTGGAGGAACATTTGGGGCTGGACCGGGAGCTGATTTACGCCGCCGCCCTGCTCCACGACATTGGCCGGGGGGACCAGTACCTGCGGGGAACGCCCCACGATGAGGCGGGCGCGGTCTATGCGGAACAGATTTTGACCGACTGCGGCTTCTCCCCCGCCGAGCGGGAGGCGGTCGTACAGGCCATCTGCGGCCACCGCAGCCCCGAAGTCGCCGCAGAGCCGACCCTGCGGGGGGCGCTGTACCGGGCGGACAAGGAGAGCCGCCTGTGCTTCTGCTGCCCGGCGGCGGAACAGTGCAACTGGCCGGAGGAACGGCGCAGCAAGGGTATCCGGCGGTAAACCGCCAACAAGGAAAGGAAATTTTGGAATGAAAATTGGCGATCGGGACTTTCAGACCAGCGGCCACACCTATGTGATGGGCATTTTGAACGTGACGCCGGATTCCTTCTCCGACGGGGGCCGCTGGGACCGGCTGGACCAGGCGCTGGCCCATGCGGAGGAGATGGTGCGGCAGGGCGCGGATGTCATCGACATCGGCGGGGAATCCACCCGCCCCGGCTACACCCTGCTCCCCGACCAGGAGGAAATTGACCGGGTGGTTCCCGTCATCGAGGCGGTGAAGGCCCGCTTCGACGTCCCCGTCTCCCTGGACACCTACAAGAGCCGGGTGGCCCAGGCGGGGCTGACCGCCGGAGCCGACCTCATCAACGACATCTGGGGGCTGAAATATGACCCGGACATGGCGGGGGTCATCGCCCGGGCGGAGGTCCCCTGCTGCCTGATGCACAACCGGGAGAGGGCCGACTACGGGATGTTCATGGTGGACCTGCTGAACGACATGACGGAGACGCTGTCCCTGGCAAAAAAAGCCGGTATCCCGGACGAGCGCATCATTTTGGACCCCGGCGTGGGCTTCGGCAAGGAGTACCAACACAACCTGGAGGCCATTGACCGGCTGGAGGAGCTGAAAGGGCTGGGCTATCCCGTCCTGCTGGGGGCCAGCCGGAAGTCGGTCATCGGCCTGACCCTGGACCTGCCCGCCGACCAGCGGCTGGAGGGCACCCTCGTCACCACGGTGTTCGCGGTGCTGAAAGGGTGTATGTTCGTCCGGGTCCACGATGTCGAGGCAAACGTCCGGGCCATTCGCATGACCGAGGCCCTCCGGCACGGCTACTGAGAGGTGCGGCATGGACGAGATTGCCATTCGCGGGCTGGACGTGTTCGCCCACCACGGAGTTTTCCCGGAGGAAACCCGGCTGGGGCAGCACTTCATCGTCAACGCCGTGCTGTACGCCGACACCCGCCGGGCCGGACTGACCGACGCGCTGGAGCAGACCACCAATTACGGCGAGGTCTGCCAGGAAATCACCCGTTATTTGCAGGACAACACCTGGAAACTGCTGGAGGCAGCGGCGGAGCACACCGCCCGGCATATTCTATGCACGTTTCCCCTGCTCTCCGCCGTGGATTTGGAAATCGAGAAGCCCCAGGCCCCCATCGGCCTGCCCTTCGACACGGTCTCCGTCAAAATCCACCGGGGCTGGAACCGGGCGTATGTGGCCCTCGGCTCCAATTTGGGCGACAAGCGGGGCTATCTTCAAGCCGCGCTGGAGGGGCTGCGCCGGAATCCGCAGATACGGGTGGGCCGCTGCTCCACCCTCATCTCTACCGCCCCCTACGGCGGGGTGGAGCAGGACGACTTTCTCAACGGCGCGGTGGAGCTGGACACCCTGCTGTCCCCCTGGGAGCTGCTGGACGAGCTGCACCGGCTGGAGCAAGCGGCGGGACGGGAACGGACCATTCACTGGGGGCCGCGGACGCTGGACCTGGACATTTTGCTCTACGGCGATGAAATCATCCGCAGCCAAAATTTGACCATTCCCCACCCGGACATGACCAACCGGGCCTTTGTGCTGGAGCCGATGGCGGAAATCGCCCCCGACGTCCTCCACCCGGTCCTGCACCGGACCATGGCGGAGCTGCTGGACGCGCTGCGGGAGCGGGAATCATGCTGAACCTGATTGCGGCGGTAGCCAGAGACGGGGGCCTTGGCTGGCAGGGCGGTCTGCTGTTCTCCATCCCGGAGGATATGCGCCGGTTCAAGACTTTGACCACGGGAAAAACCGTGGTGATGGGCCGGGGGACGCTGGATTCTCTGCCGGGGGGACAGCCCCTCCGGGACCGCAGAAATCTGGTGCTGACCCGTGACCGGGCCTTTCACCGGGACGGCGCAGAGGTGTTCCACGACCTGGAAACCCTGCTGGCGGCGCTGCCGTCTGAGGACGAGGTGTGGGTCATCGGCGGGGCGGCGGTGTATGCGCAGCTTTTGCCTCACTGTCAGGCGCTGTACCTGACCGAGGTGGACGCCGCGCCTCCGGCGGACCGGTTCTTTCCGCCCCTGGACGCGGGGTGGAAGCTGGCCGAGGCCACCCCCTGGCGGGAAGCCGGAGGGCTCCCCTACCGGTTCTGCCGCTGGGAACGATAACAAAAAGCAAAAGACGGGAATCCCGAAAAGATTCCCGTCTTTTTTTCGTCCAAAAATCAATGGAATGGAGACAAACCGTGAAAACATAGAGTGATAGAAGCACCTCTCAGAAAGGAGTACCACTATGCTCTCTGTTCTCACTCTGTTATTGCTCCAGGGCCGGTTTCTGACCCTGCGCCTGGGCGGTTCCAGCTCCTTCCCCAAGCCCCTCTCCGCCCAGGAGGAGCAGGACTGTCTCCAACGCGCGGCGGCGGGAGATGAGGCGGCCCGGAACACCCTCATCGAGCACAACCTGCGGCTGGTGGCCCACATCGCCAAAAAATACTACAACCAGACGGGCGATTCCGACGACCTGATCTCCATCGGCACCATCGGCCTCATCAAGGCGGTGAACACCTACAAACCGGAGAAAAACAGCAAGCTGGCCACCTACGCCGCCCGGTGCATCGAAAACGAAATTCTCATGCACCTGCGGCGCAGCAGGCGCATCGCCGGGGAGGTCTCTCTGAACGACGCCCTGGACCAGGAGGACGAGGGGTCCTCCCCCTCCCTGCTGGACGTTTTGAAGGTGGAGGACACCATGCTGGAGGACCTGAACACCCGGGATTCCTGCGAGAAGGTCCGCCGGGCGGTGTACCAGTGTCTGGAAGGGCGGGAGCAGCTGGTCATCATCAAGCGGTACGGGCTGGACGGCAGACCCCCGGAGACCCAGCGGGCGGTGGCGGAGAAGTGCGGCATCAGCCGCAGCTATGTCTCCCGCATTGAGAAAAAAGCGTTAAAAAAACTGGAGAATTATATGTCCTGAAAACAGAAGAATTCTAACCGGTTTCACTTCAATACATACATGGAGATGGCCTGACCGATGGCCACGATGTCGGACGCGCCCGTGAACTCAAACGTGACCTTGCCCACCCCGGAGAAATACAGCTCCAGCTCGCTGTCCAGGTCCAGCGTCCCGGAGGTCTCCACCGAAAAGACCGAGACCTTGCTGTAGGGCATGGAGGTGTAGTCCTTCTTTTTGCCGGTGATGCCCTGGATGTTGACGGAGATGACCCGCTTGTTGGTGAACACGACGTAATCCCGCAGGGCGGTGTAGCTGCCCAGCACCTCCTCGCCGGGGATGAGCAGGGCGGCCACCCCCCGCTCCCGGACCGTGGAATCCTTGCGCAGCTTGACAAAGGAGCCGTTGTTAAAGTCGATCATGGTCGCACCCTTCCTTTCCGTTTTTCCGGTACTCCGCCACCCGTTCCCGGTCCAGCGGCTGTTTCTCATACCTGCCGGAGGCCACCAAATCCTCCGCCAAATCCACCAGCTTTTGCAGCCCCTGAGCGTTGAGCCGCCGGGCGGTCTGGGTCAGCGCCTCCAGCTGGGGGTCTGTGTCGGAGGTGTGGAAGGCGAACTGCCCCCTGGGGTCGTCGGTCAGCTCCAACAGGTAATCCACCGTGACGCCGCAGAGCCGGGCGATGGCGGCCAGCCCCGCCGACTTGGGGTCGTGGTTCCCCTTTTCGTATCCGTTCAGGGTGCTGGGGCTGACGCCCATGCGCTGGGCCAGCTCCTTCTGGGTCAGCCCGGCCTGCTCCCGGGCCAAAACGATGCGGTTTTTCATAGCGTTCCCCTTTCCTGCTTAGGGAACCTCTGATTAAATAACTCCCGGCGTCTGGACGGCATATTTCGTGCAACTCTTCGTTGTAAAATCTTGAAATACACAAAGTATTCCTGCGATTTTACGCCTCGATTTGCGCAAAATCTGCTCGCCCAGCCATCCAAGGCCATTTAATCAGAGGTTCCGTTCGATTCTGTCTCCAGTATAACAGGATTTTGAGATTTGTCAATCAGTAATTTGAGAAAATCAAATATCGACCCGAATCTCCCTTGACAAATTCGAGAAAATAGAATATAATAGCCCCAGAGAATTTGAGATTCTCGAATTTCAAGAGTGAGGTGACGCTATGCAGTATGCAGCCAGAGAACCAGAACCCGTCCATGTCCCCCGTCCCCCGGCGCACAAACGCCGGGTCACGACCCCAAACCTCCCCGCCGGGCTGGAGGCGGCCCGGTGGTGCTGCTGGCAGCTCCAGGAACGGGACGGGCGACCAACCAAGGTCCCCATCAACCCCCGCACCGGCGGCGGCGCCAAAAGCAACGACCCCAACACCTTCACCGACTACCCCTCCGCCTGTAACGCCCTGGTGAATCAGGGTTACACCGGGCTGGGGCTGGGCCTGTTCGACGGCCTTTGTGCAATCGACATCGACCACTGTTTGACCACAGGGGAGGGCGGCGCGCTGGTGCCCTCTGACCTGGCAATGGACATCATTGACCGGATGGAAAGCTATACGGAGATCTCCCCCTCCGGCACCGGGGTTCACATCCTGTTCCGCGCCCCTGGGCTGCAATGGGACAAGGCCCGTTTCTACCTGAAAAACCCCGAAAACGGCGTTGAGGTCTACATAGCGGGGCAGACAAACCGGTACATGACCTTCACCGGGGCGGCCTGGCCCTTCGCCCTGCCCGTGGAGGAACGGAGCGCCGCCGTGCTGGACCTTGCGGAGCGGTACATGGTGCGGAGTAGGGGGAACGATTCGTTACCCCCTCCCCCGCCGGTCCCCGCTGGCCCGGCTGACCCGCTGGACGACGAGACCCTGCTGCGCCGGGCGCGAAACGCCAAAAACGGGGCGCGGTTCTCTGCCCTGTGGAGCGGGGACGCCGCCGGGTTCCGCTCCGGGTCCGAGGCGGATTTGGCCCTGTGCAATCTGCTGGCCTTCTGGACAGGCCGGGACGCGGCCCGGATGGACAGTTTATTTCGCCGCTCCGGGCTGATGCGGAAGAAATGGGACCGGCGACAGGCGGGCACCACTTACGGGGCCATCACCATCCAAAAGGCCATCGAGGGCTGCAACCAGGTCTATGAGCCGCAGGGCAGCTTCTCCCCCGCGCCGGGGCCGGGGAAGTCCATCCCAAAGGTCGCAAAACGCGACGTTTCAACGGAGGTTGGGCCGATGCTCAGGCCCCCGGACCTCTCCGACGCGGGCAACGCGGAGGTGTTCGTCGCCCACTACCGGGGGCGCCTGATTTACGTTGACGCGCTGGGGTGGCTGTGGTGGAACGGCCAGCGGTGGGAACGCAGCGACCACAAGGCCCTGACCTGGGCTATTGAGCTGTCGGAGCGGATGCTGAAAGACGCCGGGCGGCGCAACCGGGAGGCCCTGGCAGCCCAGGCGGACGCACAGGCCCAGTGGAACGAGAGCGGCGATGACGGGGACAAGGCCCGGTTCGAGGACGCGAAAGCGGAGGCGAAAAAGGCGGCGGCTTATCTGAAACACGCCAAAAACCTCCGGGGAGCCGCCCGGCTGAAAAATATGCTGGAGCTGGCCCGGCCCGCGCTGGTACTCCCGGCGGACGAGCTGGACGCGAACCCCTTCGACCTGAACACCCCCGCCGGTATCATCAACCTGACAGACGGACGCCTCCGGCCCCACGAGCGGGAGGCCCATTGCAGTCAGATCACCGAGGCCAGCCCCGGCAACCAGGAGGCGGAGCTGTGGCAAGACTTCCTCTGCACCGTCACGCAGGGCGACGTCAACGTGGCCCGGTTCCTCCAGGCTGTGGCGGGGATGGCCCTCATCGGCGCGGTGTATCAGGAGGGAATCGTCATCGCTTACGGCGGCGGGCGCAACGGCAAATCGACCTTCTTTAACGCCCTGGGCCGGGTGCTGGGGGACTACTCTGGCAGCATTGACATTCAGGTGCTGACCACCGAGCGGCAAAACCGGGGCGCGTCTCTGGCCAGCCTCCGGGGAAAGCGGCTGGTCGTCACCGGGGAGCTGGAGGAACACCAGCGGCTGTCCGTGGCGACGCTGAAAAAAATCGCCAGCACCGACACCCTGGTTATCGAGGAAAAGTACCACCAGCCGGAGACCGTGAAGCAGTCCCACACCCTGGTGCTGTTCACCAACCATCTGCCCCGGGTGGGCAGCACCGACAACGGCACCTGGCGGCGACTGCTGGTGGCCCCCTTTCCGGCGGTCATTCCCCCCGGCAAGGGGATACAGAATTACGCCGACGTGCTGGCAGAGCAGGCCGGGGGCGCGATTTTGGCCTGGGCCATTGAGGGCGCGGTGCGGTTCGTCCGCAACGGGTTCCGGCTGGACATCCCCGACGCGGTGGCGGAGGCGACCGAGGCGTACCGGGAGCGGGAGGACTGGCTGAACAACTTCCTGACCGAGCGGTGTATCAGAGACCCACGGGGGCGAGCGCCAGCCGGTCAATTATACCAGGATTATCGGACATGGGCGGCTAGTCGTGGAGAGCATATCCGCAGACAGAACGAATTTGACGCCGCTCTGGAGGCCCAGGGGTTCCAGAAGATACGGCCAAAGAACAGAAAGACATGGGTGGGCCTAAAAATAGACCCTTCTATAAAGTATGAAAATCTCCCCTATTACGGGGGAAATTCCTGCGATTCAACCGGATAAAAGTTGGTGGGTTAAGGTAGGTTACACTTGAAAACAAACTTTTCCTTAAGAAAATTCAATTTTTCAATTTTAAAAAGTTTGTCCTGATATGTAACCCACCTTAACCCAAAAGAAAACTAAGTCAGGTATTTTGAGCAACTGGAGCGGCCAGACCGCTCCTGTGGAGAAAGGAAGGATTCCATGCACAAGGAAGAAACGGAAAAGCTGCCCCTCTGCCCGCTGCTGTCTATGACCCATGAGGGCGGCTGTCGCTGTTGGGGTGACATGTGCGCCTGGTGGAGCGGCTGTCGGTGCGCGGTGCAGGCCCTGGAGGACCTGCTGGTGCAGTTGGACAGTGTCAACGCGAGTTTGGCGGATTCGGGAGACTGACCCCGCCGCCCCGAGCCAGAGGCCGGATTCCGGGCGGGACAAGGCCCCACGAAGGGCGGTGCGGACGATTTCAGCCGAAAATTCGCAAAAAGAAACCCGCCCGAAAGTATCTTGCAACCTTCGAGCGGGTTTTACATGGCAGCGGGAGAAGGATTCGAATTCTACCGCCGCTCGTTATCCATCGTCATTGAGTATCAACAAACGCGGAAACCACCCGGAAAAAGCCACTTTTCGGCCTTTATTTGTTATCTGTCGTTATCTGTCCCCGCACCCGTAAGGGAAACAATAAGGGAAAACTTTTCTCACCGCGGAGCGGATGCGGCCTGTATGTACCGCTCCATGCGCTGGGCGCTGTCGTCCTTCATGCGCTGGGAGACGTGGCCGTACACGTCCAGGGTGAAGGCGGCGGTGGCATGGCCTAGATTCCCCTGGACGGTTTTCACGTCGTCCCCGTTCTGGAGGGACAGGACGGCAAAGGTGTGGCGGAGGTCGTGGACCCGGCTCTCTGGTGCGCCGATCTGGGCGGCCAGCTTCTTGTAGTGATTATAGACCGTCTGGGGGCTGAGGTGTCCCCCGGTGGCTGTGGTGAACACCAGGGCGGTCTCCCGCTCGCTGTCGGTGCGCCACGCCTCCCACAGCTCCCCCGCCTGGAGGCGCTGGGCGGCCTGTTCCCGTTTCCGCCGCTCCAACAGGGCCATGACGCTGCCCGCTGCATGGATGGTCCTGGCCTTGTCGTTTTTCAGCGGGGCAAAGGTGAATCCTCCATCCCGGAGCGGGCGTTTCTGAAGCTGCTTGCAGATGCGGAGGGACCCGGCGGCAAAGTCCACACAGTCCCAGGTGAGGCCCATCGCCTCCGCCTCCCGGAGACCGGTAAAGAGAATAACCTTCAAAAGAATTTCGTACTCATCCCCGGCGGAGACCTGGAGGAAGGCCCGCACCTGTTCATCTGTCAGGGGGACGATCTCCCGGCGCTGCACCTTTGGCAGCGTGACCCGCTGGGCGGGGTTGTCCCGGAGGTAGCCCACCTGTACCGCCGTTGAGAGGCACTTTGTCAGGATACCGTGGATGTTCCGCACCGTCTTAGCGGCCAGCCCCTCCCGCTGGAGGGCATTATAAAACGCCTGAATCTGCGGCACTGTCAGGGCGGACAGCTTCACCGCGCCCAGGGCGGGAAGGATGTGATTATTACAGGCGGCCCGGTAGTGCTTGACGGTCAAATATTTCTTGTCGCCCGTGTATTCGTCCAGCCATATCTCCACCCACCGGCGGAGGGTGATCTTCGAGGGCTGGAAGTAGTCGCCCCGGCTGACCTCCAGCGTGGCGGCCTGGAGCTTCTCCCGGACTTCCTTCTGTGTCTTGCCGGTAATGCTGCGCTGAATCTGCTTGCCGGTGCCGGGGTCTGTCCCGACGGTGAAGCGGGCCTCCCAGAACTGGTATTGCTTCCCGTTCCGGGTGACGGTCTTTTTCCGAATGGACCCCGCTCCAGAGGCGGCCTTTTTCGTCGTTCCTGCCATGCTGTACACTCCCCTCCCCTGTGGGTTTTGCTCTCCGCTGTGTTACTCCGCCGATTCCTCAGCGCGGAGCTGTTTTCTGTACTCCGCCACAAGTTCCTGATTCAGCGGCTTTTTCTCGTATTTGCCGGAGGCCACCAGGTCGTCCGCAAAATCGACCAGCTTTTGCAGCCCCTGGGCGTTGAGCTGTCGGGCGGTTTGGGTCAGCGCCTCCATCTGTGGGTCGCCGTCGGTGATGGTCAGGTGCATGTCCTCCCCTGTGTCCCATCCCATCAGCTCAACCGGCGAAATTTGCAAAATCTCAGACAGACGGGCGATTTTATCGCGCCTCATGTTGGAAATATAGCCGGTTTCCCACTTTTTCACAGTGCTTTTGCTGACGCCGACATAATTTCCGACCTGCTCCAATGTCAGGCCCAGTTCTGTCCGGCGGGCTTTGATGCGGTCTTTCACTTCCATAGATTATCCCCTCCTATAGCTATACTATATCATATGAGTTTCCTATTTGCAACATTTTTTTCGTAAAAAACGAAAAAGTTTCCTTTTGTGCTTGACAAGAGCGGCGATAGGGAGTATAATCAAAGTGTCCTAAAGGAAACGAAAGGAGGCCAGAGGAATGGACGCAAACAAGTTGCGGTATTTTATTGCAGACCGCGGAGAGACCCTTTCCACCTATGAAATGGCGCTGGGGATTAGCAAGACCGCCTTGTATCGCAAGATGAAAGGCAAGACGGAGTTCACGCGGGAGGAAATCGAAAAGACGATCCACTTTTTGAATCTTTCCAAAGAGGACACCATGTCTATTTTTTTTCGCTCAGAAAGTTTCCTAAAAGAAACATAGCAAAAGGAGGACCCCCATGTCCCTAAGCAAACAGGAACAGGAAACCATCATCACCTACAACGAGGCGGAGGCCACAGCCAACGTCTACACCCACAACCGGGCCTTGCGGCGCAGACTGGAGGCGCTGGCAAACGAGCGGCCAGAGAATTGCCGCCTGAGCCGGACCTTCCCCTCTGGCGCGGTAGAGTACACCGTACCCAAACAGTGGGTGAAGCTCACCCCGCCCCGTCAAATGTCCGCCGAACAGCGGGAGGCCATGCGGGAGAGGGGCCGGAAATGGGCTTCTGAGCGCTGGAGCAAGGATAACAGTCCATGTGAGACGACTTGACAGCGCCGGGATGGGCTGGAATACCCCGGAGCGGTTCCCGCTCCAAAACGGCCCGACACTCCAGAGGGAACGGAGGTGAGAACCGAATGGAGAAAGCAACGTTGTCTGTGACGGAGCTGGCCCGTGAGCTGGACATCTGCGAGACCAACGCTTACCGGCTGGTGAAGCGGGCGGACTTCCCCGCCTTTCAGTTGGGGAGCCGGTGGGTCATCCCCCGCCGGGAGCTGCTGGACTGGCTGGCACGTCAGGCAGAAGAAAAAGCCCCCCTGTGCTGACCACGACCACGGCACACAGAGAGGCTTGTACAAACCAACCATAGAGGGCTGATTTGTGTTTAGTTTACCGCAAATCGCCCCGCACGTCAAGAAAGGATTCAGAATGATAGCGATTTTTCAATGTAGCTTTACAATAGATGTGAGACCAGGGTATAGAAAAAGGCGATTGAGTT